>JBFWXZ010000016.1:0-30820 GCA_050186955.1 Flavobacteriaceae bacterium | reverse complement strand
GGCGGAGCCGGCCGGCGCGATCGATCTCGCCGTTGTCGCCGGTCATCAGCCAGCCGTCGCTCAGCACCTCGCGGGTGGCCTCTTCGCGGTCCAGATAGCCGCTCATCAGCGACGGCGAGGCGACGCAGACCTCGCCGCGCCCGGTCGACAGCCGCTCGCCCGCCGGGCCGGTCACGGCGAGCGCGCCGCCCCATGGCAGGCCGACCCACTGGTCGCCGCCCGGCGCGTCGTCGAGGCCGATGCCGGCGATCCAGTTCGCCGCCTCGGTCATGCCGAACATGTTGAAGACGCGGCGGGTGCCGCACCAGCGGGCGATGTCCTCCCACAGCACCCGGGTCAGCGGCGCCGAACCGATATGGACGCGGCGCAGCGTGCCGCCCGCCGGTGGCCGCGACAGCTTCATCGCGGCGCGCCAGAGCGAGGGCACCGAGCTCATGAAGGTGATCGCCTCGCGGTCGAGCGTCTCGCCGAGCGCCGGCAGGCCGGCCGGCCCGGGGTCCGGCCAGGCGGCGAGGCGGGCGCCGGCGGCGAGCGGCGTCAGCATGTTGCCGATCAGCCCGTGGCCGAAATGCATCGGCAGCACATTGAGGCTCCGCGCCATGTCGCCGTCGCCGATATGGCGGCGGTTGAGATCGATGCGAGCGGCGAGCGCGCGGTGGCTGAGCATGACGCCCTTGGGCTCGGCGACCGTGCCCGAGGTCATCATCACCAGGGCGACGTCGTCGGGATCGGGCTCCGCCGTGGCGGGCGGGGGTATGGGCGGATCGGCGTCGGGGGAGGCCGGCGCGAGGACGGCGACCGCGACCGCATCGGCAGCGAGCGCGCCGCGCGCGATCAGGGCGACGGCGCGCGAGCGGGCCAGCAGATTGTCGCGCTCGGCGGGGGCGACGGCGTGGGAGAAGACCAGCGCTGCCGCGCCCAGCGACCACACCGCCAGCAGGTCGGCGACCAGCGCGCCGGGATCGTCATGGGCGATAGCCACCCGGTCGCGCGGGGCGACGCCCGCCGCGGCGAGCCGGCCGGCCTGATCGCGCGCTGCGCGCGCGATGTCGGCGGCGGAAAGCTCCCGCCCGGCCTTCAGGTCGGCGAGGCGGCTGTCGGGGTGGAGATAGGTTTCCAGCATTTTCTCGCGAATCCGTCCCGCGCAACTGTGCCGCCGGCGCGGCGGGCCGGCAAGGCGGCCGGGCGGCGGCGTGAGGGATGGACGGAAAGCCGTTGTTAAGGATTGCGGCGGACCGCGGCGGTGCCTCGCGGGGCCGATTCTGGAGTCTCCGGAGGCGTTTAGCGGGAGGTGCGGAAATTAAATCGGTCCCATTCCGTTAAGGAATTAACGGTAAATTAGAGCCTGTCGGCGATCTCTGGCGCGGGGTCGCAATCCCGGGTTTGGAGGAAACATTCATGAAGAAGCTGAATCTTGCCGTGGTCGCCGTGGCGGCCATGCTTGCAATGCCGCTCGCGCCCGCCACGGCGGCCGACGGTCCGCATGTCGCGCCGATCAAGGAATATGTGACGGCCAACGTCCTTCCGTGGCTGTCCGATCCGGTCGTGGTCAACGCCATCAAGGCGCAGAACGAGAAGAACGCCTCGCTCGGCCAGGCCGACATCGACAAGCTCGACAAGCAGTGGCGCGCCGAGGTCGACGCCGGCTCCAAGCCGATGATCGACGGCGTCATGGGCAACGAACTCTCGAAGTTCCTGGCCCAGAAGAAGGAAGCCTCCGGCGGCCTGATCACCGAAGCCTTCGTCATGGACGACAAGGGCCTGAATGTCGGCCAGAGCGACGTCACCTCCGACTACTGGCAGGGCGACGAGGCGAAGTGGAAGGAAACCTACGCCGTCGGGCCGGACGCGATCTTCGTCGACGAGATCGAGAAGGACGAGTCCACCCAGCAGCTGCAGTCGCAGGTCTCGGTGTCGATCAAGGACGAATCGGGCAAGGCGATCGGCGCCATCACGCTCGGCGTCAACGTCGACGCTCTCTGATCCAATCGAGTAACGCCGGCAACGTTCAACATAGGGGCGGGGGAAATGCTCAAGAAAGTCACTGAAAGAGACGGGAGCGCGCCGTCGGCGTTCTCCCGCCTGTCGGTCTCCATCAAGATCGTTGCCGGCCTGCTCGTGCTCGGCGTGCTGGCGATCGCGGTCACCACGACCGTGATCGACAGCCTCGTGCGCGAATCGATGCTGCGCGAGTTCCAGGGCGCGCGCGCCGACATCACGCGCCTGATCGGCGTCAATGCCGGCGGCGGCATCCGCTGGCAGAAGGCCGACGTGGTGGCGGATTCCTACAAGTCCATCGCCGACAATCCCGACAAGCCGGCCGACGGCATCGTCGCGGTCGGCGCCGAATTCAACGTCGTGGCCGAGATGCCCGACGGCAAGGCCGCGACCGCCGACATCGTCGAGAAGATCAGGTCGATGGCGCCGCGGGCGCAGGAGAACCCGGTCTACGAGCCGTGGAACGGCTCGCTGCTGGTCGTCGCGCCGTCCGGCGTCGACAAGGAAGGCAAGCCCTACGGCTACGTCGCCATCGCGTGGTCGATGGAGGAGGTCGAGAATTTCGTCTCGGCGACCCGCTGGAAGCTGCTGATCGCGCTCGGCAGCGTCTTCGCGGTGCTGCTCGGGGCCATCGTCGGCATGATGACGCTGTGGGTGACGCGGCCGTTGTCGCTGGTCGCCGACCGCATCGTGCGGCTGGCCGACGGCGACACCGAAGCCGAGATCCCGCACGCCGCGCGCGGCGACGAGATCGGCATGATCGCGCAGTCGGTCGCGACCCTGCGCGACGGCGAGGTCAAGCGGCTCGAGCTGGAAGCCCGCGAGCAGGAGGCCGACCAGGGCCGCCGCGAGCGCCAGCGCAAGATCGAGGCGATGATCGGCGACTTCCGCGAATCCGCGGCGCAGCTGGTCTCCGGCGTCGCCGAGCGCATGGACGCGATGCGGGCGACCGCCGCCGAGATGACGGCGACGGCGGCGCGCACCAGCGAGCAGGCCGCCGGCGTCGCCGCGGCCTCCGAGCAGGCCTCGGCCAACGTGCAGACGGTGGCGGGCGCGTCGGAGGAGCTGTCGGCGTCGATCCGCGAGATCAGCCAGCAGATCGAGCGCACGACCTCGGTGATCGCCGAGGCCGAATCGGGCGCCAACGATTCCTCGCAGAAGATGGGCCAGCTCTCCGCCGGGGCCGACAAGATCGGCGCGGTGGTCGGGCTGATCCGCGACATCGCCGAGCAGACCAACCTGCTGGCGCTCAACGCGACCATCGAGGCGGCGCGCGCCGGCGAGGCCGGCAAGGGCTTCGCGGTGGTCGCCACCGAGGTCAAGGCGCTGGCCAACCAGACGGCCAAGGCGACCGAGGAGATCGGCGCCCATGTCGAGGAGATCCAGGGCTCGACCAAGGGCGCGGCCGACGCCATCTCGCGCATCACCGCGGTGATGGAGGAGATCTCCGGGCTCGCCACCGCCATCGCCGGCGCCATGGACGAGCAGAGCGCGGCGACCGACGAGATCAGCCGCAACGTGGCGCAGGCCGCGCAGGGCACGCAGTCGGTGGTCGGCAACATCACCGTGGTCGCCAGGGCGGCCGGCGAATCGGAGGAGGCCGCGCGCGGCGTCAACGACACCGCCGGCGAGGTCGACCAGCAGGTCCGCGAGCTGCGGGAGAAGATCGAGAGCTTCATCTCCGGCGTCGCCGCCGCCTGATCTCCAGCCCGAACATCTGTTTCAACGCGAGGCCGGTGCCGGACAGGCGCCGGCCTCTTCTATTATGGCCCCGCTATCATAGCCCCGTCGGACCGCCGCCATCGGGTCGGCGCCAGTCGTTTTTGAAAGGCCTTCCTGTCGCAAGTTGACGATCCGCGCGGGGCGTGGTTTCGACATCATTCCTCCAGCAACCGAGAGGGAGCGCCAATGCCCGAGCGGATCGTCGTTTTCTGGCGTGATATTCCGGCCCAGATCATCGTCCAGGCCGGACGCCGGAGAGCCAAGCGGGAGCTCGCCAAGCGCTTCATCGAGGCCATCGACATGACTGCCATGCGCGTCGGCGCGCGCGACACGGACGCCTATCTGGCCGACTGGCGGAAAGGCGACGGGGAGCCCTGCGGCGACGATCTGGAAGCGGAGGCCGACAAGGCGGCCGCGGCGGTCGAGGCGGAATATGACGACGCCAGGCTGAAGAGCCTCGTCGCCAGCGGAGGATATGATGAGCGCAAATGATCCGCGGTTCGCCGCCTCCATCGAGGCGACGCCGAAGCAGATCCTGGAAGGCGACGACCTCGCCGGGCTGTTCCCGGCCGGCACCTCGGTCTACCTGACCGACCTCGGCATCGACGACACGCCGCGCATGGTGGCGGCGGCCCGCAGGGTCGCCGATCTCGGCTACAACCCGGTGCCGCATCTGGCGTCGCGCCGCTATGCGAGCGTCGAGGCCTTCGAGGCGCGCATCAGGGGCTTCGCCGGCGAGGCGGGGGTCGGCGACGTGCTGGTGATCGGCGGCGAGGCCGACCGCGCCGGCTGCTTCGCCTCGTCGATGGAACTGCTGGAGACCGGCATCCTCGACGCCCACGGCATCCGCCGCATCGGCGTCGCCGGCCATCCGGAAGGCAATCCGGCGATCCCCGAGGGAGCGGTGCGCGAGGCGCTTTCCTGGAAGAAGGCCTTCGCCGAGCGCACGGGCGCCGAGATGCGCATCGTCACCCAGTTCGGCTTCGACGCGCCGGGCATCATCGCCTGGGCCGACCGGCTGGAGGCGGACGGCTTCGACCTGCCGGTGCATATCGGCATCGCCGGCCCCGCCAAGGTGACGACGCTGATCAAATACGCGGCGATCTGCGGCGTCGGCGCGTCGCTGAAGTTCCTCAAGAAGCGCGCCGGGGCGCTCGCCGCGCTGGCCACCGTCTACACGCCGGACGGCGTCGTGCAGGCGCTGGAATCGGAATATGCGGGCAGCGGCCGGGGGCCGATCGCGCAGATGCACATTTTCCCCTTCGGCGGTTTGCGCCGCGCCTCGGAATGGCTGTATGAACGCGGCTCGTGGTCGCGGGAGGATATTTCCGCGGTCCCTTTCGACAAGATTGAGGCAAGGATTTAGATGACGCGCACCATTGTCGCATCCGCCAGGCGCGAGGCCGTCATCGGCTTCGACCAGCCGTTCTGCGTGATCGGCGAGCGGATCAACCCGACCGGCCGCAAGAAGCTGGCGGCGGAGATGGTGGAAGGCAATTTCGACACGGTGAAGGCCGACGCGCTGGCGCAGGTCGCCGCCGGCGCCACCATGCTCGACGTCAATGCCGGCGTCACCGCCGTCGACCCCAACGCCACCGAGCCGGCGCTGCTGGTGCAGACGCTGGAGATCGTGCAGGACCTCGTCGACGTGCCGCTGTCCATCGATTCCTCGGTGTCGGCGGCGATCGAGGCGGCGCTGAAGGTCGCCAAGGGGCGGCCGCTGGTCAATTCGGTGACCGGGGAGCTCGAGAAGCTCGAGGCGATCCTGCCGCTGTGCAAGAAATACGACGTGCCGGTGGTCGCCATCTCCAACGACGAGACGGGCATCTCGGAAGACCCCGACGTGCGCTTCGCGGTGGCGAAGAAGATCGTCGAGCACGCCGCCGACTACGGCATCAAGCCGCACGACATCGTCGTCGATCCGCTGGTGATGCCGATCGGCGCCATGGGCACGGCCGGCCAGCAGGTCTTCGCGCTGCTGCGGCGGCTGCGCGAGGAGCTCAAGGTCAACACGACCTGCGGGCTCTCCAACATCTCCTTCGGTCTGCCGCACCGCCACGGCATCAATGCCGGCTTCATCCCGATGGTGATCGCTGCCGGGATGACCAGCGCGATCATGAATCCCTGCCGTCCGCAGGAGATGGAGGCGGTACGCGCCGCCAATGTGCTGAACGGCACCGATCCCAACTGCATGAACTGGATCAAGGCCTACAAGGACCACCAGCCGCATGCCGCGGGCGCGCCGGCGCCGGCGGCGCCCGCCGCGGGCACCGGCGGCCGCCGCCGCGGCGGACGCGAGGCCCGGCTGGCGCGGGGGTAGTGGGCTATATCTGATATTGACGTACGGATGATATGAGGCGTATATCAATCCTATCAATGCGATAGGAGCCACCCATGCCCACCATCGAAATCAGCGAATCCGCTTTTAGCTATCTGAAGAGTTTGGCCGAGCCATTCGTGGATACCCCGGCAATGGTCTTGGACCGGATAATTTCAGAACGCCAAAACAATTCGGGCCCCAAGCGCGCATCCCACTCCGATGCAGAAATGCGGTATGGGCCGCGGAACCTGCCTAGCGTGGCATTCACCAAGATTGAAAGCGCGAAAATCGATAAGCGGGTAGTACGAAAGCCAAATTGGAATTCGTTGGTTGAAGGTATGATCTTAGCCTCTCGCGAACGTGGCTATTCTTCCGAGGACATTATGGCCACGATCAATGCTCAAGTGAGGAATGGTCGATATACCGAAGACGGCTTTCGGTATGTGCCCGAGGCCGACTTTTCTTTTCAAGGGCTTGATGCTGACAGATGTTGCAAGGCGATTGCCGGTTTGTCGGTAGCGTTCGACATCTCTGTTGAGATCACTTTCCAATGGAGCGACAACCCCAAGGCTCATAGGCCGCGGGGCATAGGTCGAATTGAAATCCAAAATGACTGACGATCCCCTCGTCCTCTTCATGCCGTCGGGGCGGCGCGGCCGGTTTCCCGTCGGCACGCCGGTGCTCGACGCGGCGCGCAGCCTCGGCGTCTATATCGAGAGCGTGTGCGGCGGGCGCGGCATCTGCGGGCGCTGCCAGATCGAGCAGGCGACCGGCGAGTTCGCCAAGCACCAGATCGTCTCTCGCCCCGAGAACCTGTCGGCCGTCAACGAGGTCGAGGCGCGCTACGCCGGCAAGCGGGCGCTCGCCGAGGGACGCCGGCTCTCCTGCCAGGCGACGGTTCAGGGCGACCTCGTCATCGACGTGCCGCAGGACGTGCAGGTCAACCGGCAGGTGGTCCGCAAGCGCGCCGAGACGCGGCGCATCGAGCGCCACCCCGCGACCAGGCTGTATTTCGTCGAGGTCGACGAGCCGGACATGGAGAAGCCGCTCGGCGACCTCGACCGGCTGCTGGCGGCAATCGAGCGCGAGTGGGGCGTCGGCGGCCTCGACGTCGACGCGCATCTGCTGCCGCGCGTCCAGCGCATCCTGCGCGAGGGCGAGTGGAAGGCGACCGTCGCCGTGCACGACGACGGGCGCGGCCCCGGCACGGTGATCGCCATCTGGCCGGGCTTCCACAACGAGGCCTACGGCATCGCCGTCGACATCGGCTCGACGACCATCGCCGCGCACCTGTCCTCGCTGCTGTCGGGGCGCACGGTCGCCTCCAGCGGCACCACAAACCCGCAGATCCGCTTCGGCGAGGACCTGATGAGCCGGGTCTCCTACGTGATGATGAACCCGGACGGCCGCGAGGCGATGACCAGGGCGGTGCGCGAGGCGGTGAACACGCTGATCGAGCGCGCCTGCGCGGAGGGCGGCATCGGGGCCGACAACCTGCTCGAGGCCGTCTTCGTCGGCAACCCGATCATGCATCACCTGTTCCTCGGCATCGATCCGACCGAGCTCGGCGGCGCGCCCTTCGCGCTGGCGGTGTCGAACGCGCTCAACCTGCGGGGCGGCGATCTCGATCTTTCCGTCAACGAGGGCGCGCGGGTCTATGTGCTGCCCTGCATCGCCGGCCATGTCGGCGCCGACGCCGCCGGGGCGACGCTGGCCGAGGGGCCGCAGTCGTCGGACGAGATCACGCTGCTGGTCGATGTCGGCACCAATGCCGAGATCGTGCTCGGCAGCGCGCAGCGCATCGTCGCCGCCTCCTCGCCGACGGGGCCGGCCTTTGAGGGGGCGGAGATCTCCTGCGGCCAGCGTGCGGCGCCCGGCGCCATCGAGCGGGTGCGCATCGATCCCGAGACGCTCGCCGCGCGCATCCGCGTGATCGGCATCGACGCGTGGTCCGACGAGCCGGAATTCGCCGAGAAGATCGACCAGGTCGGCGTCACCGGCATCTGCGGCTCGGGCATCGTCGAGGCCATCGCCGAGATGTTCCTCGCCGGCGTGCTGACCACCGACGGGGTGATCGACGGCACGCGCGGCGATTTCGGCGGCCGCATCGTGCCGGCGGGGCGGACCTTCTCCTACATGCTGTGGCCGGGCGGCGGGAACCAGGCGGCGATCAGCGTCAGCCAGAACGACGTGCGCGCCATCCAGCTCGCCAAGGCGGCGCTCTATGCCGGCGTCAAGCTGCTGATGGACAAGCTCGGCATCGACCATGTCGACCGCATCAAGCTGGCCGGGGCCTTCGGCTCCTATATCGATCCGAAATACGCCATGGTGCTGGGGCTGGTGCCCGACTGCGACCTGAAGAAGGTCTCCGCCGTCGGCAACGCCGCGGGCACCGGCGCGCGGATGGCGCTGCTGAGCACCGTGCACCGCCGCGAGATCGAGGCGCTGGTGCGCCGCATCGAGAAGATCGAGACGGCGCTGGAGCCGCGCTTCCAGGAGCATTTCGTCGCCGCCATGGCGCTGCCCAACAAGGTGGACGCCTTCCCCAACCTGGCGCGCGAGGTGACGCTGCCGGCGCCGCGCGTCGCGCCGGCCGGCGAGGAGACGGGGGGGCGCCGCCGGCGGCGGGGCAGGGGATAGGGGCTTCGCCCCGGGGCGGCCCATTGGTCCGTCCGGGCGCACGCCGCCGTCCGGTTCGCCAAAGCGCTTGCGGAATGGATTGCCGGGTCGAGCCCGGCAATGACGGCGCAGTGAAGCGCGGCCGCTCGCGTTCGCCGTCCCCTCTCCCGCCTGCGGGGGAGGGACAGGGAGGGGGTTGGTCCGGCGTTCCATAGCCCATCCTTCGAGATGACCCTTCGGGTCTCCTCAGGATGAGGGAGGCGAACACCGCTAGCTCCCACCTCATCCTGAGGTGCGAGGCGAAGCCGAGCCTTAAAAGGATGGGCCGAGAACGGCGCGCCGCAGCAACTGGATTCCATCCGGCCCTCGGCTTGAAGCCTCGGGCGTTCGATCCTGAAAACGCGCCGCTGGCGCGTTTTCTATACGGATCTCACCCTTCGCCGGAATGACGACTGGGGCTGAGGCCTCAATACTACCCGTCATTCCGGCGAAGGCCGGAATCCAGTAACGATAGAAGCCGCGGCCTCCGGCAACGAAGAATTCCACGGCGGAATCCCCACCCCTCATCACCGGGCGCGTTCCACGCGGAGTTGCCGGCATGGATTGCCGAACCGCCGGCGTCCGCGTTAAGCCCGGCCACCCGATCGAAGGAGACGCAGCATGGACCGGTTCACCGGCGGTTGCCTGTGCGGCGACGTCAGGATCGTGGCCTCGGGCCGCCCGTACCGGGTGGGCCTGTGCCACTGCCTCGACTGCCGCAAGCATCACGGGGCGCTTTTCCACGCCTCGGCGATCTTCCCGCAGGAGGCGGTGACGATCGAGGGCGAGACGCGCGACTATGCCGGGCGGCATTTCTGCCCGCGCTGCGGCTCGCCGGTCTTCGGGCGCAGCGGCGACGAGATCGAGGTCAATCTCGGATCGCTGGACGCCCCCGACCAGCTCGCGCCGACCTACGAGCTGTGGACGGTGCGGCGCGAATCCTGGCTGCCGCCGTTCCCGCTGAAGCGGCGCTACGAGCGCGACCGCGACGCCACGGGGCGCTTCGAGGAATAGGCAGCCTCGCGGGCGGGCGGCTCAATAGCCCTCAAGCCGGCCCTCGATCACGTAGCGCAGGATGTCGACGACCTGGGCCGGGGTCTCGGTGACCGCGAACGCCGCGCCGTCGACCTCCTTCAGCGCGTGCTGGTGGTCGGGGCCGTGCATGACGATCAGCGCCTTTCCGAGGGCTGCGGCGTAGCCGGCGTCGAAGGCGGCGTTCCACTGCCTGTATTTGTCGCCGAAGCGGACGACGACGATGTCGGCCCTCTCGATCAGCGTGCGGGTGCGGATGGCGTTGACCTTCGCCCCCTTGTGGTCGTGCCAGAACTTGTCCGGCTCGGCGCCGAGAATGGCGACGCCGCAATCGTCGGAGGCCTCGTGGTTGGTCACCGGCGCGGAAAGCGAGACGGGCAGGCCGGCCTTCTCGACGCCGGCGGCGATCTCGTCGCGCCAGTCGGTGTGGATTTCTCCGGAAAGGTAGACGGACCAGGTCAATGGGTTTCTCCCGGGCGGGGTTGGACAATCGCGGCGGATCGAAACCCATTTGCCCCCGCGTGACAACCGTGGGGGCGGCAGCACTGCTTCGCCCCCTACGCAGCGATGCGCAGCTTGCCGGTGGTCATGATCTGATCGCTGACCGCCTGCGCCGCCTCGCTCATGCGGCCGTTGGTGCGCATGGCGATCTTGTAGGTGCGCAGCGGCGGCAGGCCCTCCTTTTCGCCGAGCCGGACCAGCGGCGGCGTGATCAGGCCGGCCGGGTAGGGGGCGATGGCGAGGTCGGAGAGAATGGCGGCGCGCTGGCCGGTGGTGTGGGCGCTCATATAGGAGATGCGGAAGGCGCGGCCGGCCTCGTCGAGGCCCTTCACGGCGCAGGCGCGCCAGGCGCAGCCCTCCTCCCACATGGAGACGGGCAGCGGGTCGCGCAGATGCGCGGTGCCGCCGCGCACGCCGGCCCAGACGAGATCCTCCTCGAAGACGACGGTGTCGCCGGGCAGCGCGCTCGTCTCGTCGCAGGTGTAGAGGGTGAGGTCGATCTCGCCGGCGTCGAGGCGCTGGATGAGAACCTTCGAGCTGTCGATCACGACATTGACGATGAGGCCGGGATGGGTGAGGGCGAGCCGCTGGAGGACGCCGGGCAGCACCCGCTCGCCATATTCGTCGGGCGAGCCGATGCTCACCACGCCCTGCACCTCGGGGATGTGGAAATGCGCCATCGCCTCGTCGCTGATGGCGAGGATGCGGCGGGCGTAGCCGAGCAGCAATTCGCCGTCCGCGGTGAGGCGGACGTTGCGGGCGTCGCGCTCGAAGACCGGGCGGCCGAGCGTCTCCTCAAGCTTCTTGATCTGCATGGAGACGGCCGAGGGGGTGCGCAGCACGCAGTCGGCGGCGGCGCGGAAGCTGCCGCTGTCGACGATGGCGACGAAGCTTCGCAGCACGTCGGTGTCGAGCAGCGGAAGGGCCTTGGCGGCGGGGGGGAGCATGGAGGATTCTCCGTTTTTCTATGTTCAAAAACATTGAACGTGAAGATGATATTAATTCGTTTTTCTAAACGGTCAAGCTTCTCCATATTCCTCTCACCAACGGCGGTCGACCCCCGGTCCGCCGAGAGCCCCGAGAGGAGAAGACAATGTCTGTTCTTTGCGACACCTGCGACCGCGAGAGAGTGACGGTTCCGGAATCCTCCGCCGATCTCACGCAGGTTCTCGTCAACGCGCTGCAGGCGACCCTGGCGCCGGTCGCGGCCTTCTACGCCAACGTCCAGCGCCGCCGCGCCTTCCGGCGGATCGCCGATCTCGATCCCCGCATCCTCGACGATATCGGGGTGACGCCGGACGAGGTCGCGTGGGCGAACTCCCTGCCGCTCGACGCCAATGCGGCGCTCGAACTCCAGCGCGTGGCGCGCGACCGCCGCCACGTGCGCGGTGTCCGGCATCGCTGATGCGGCGCCGGGCCGAGGCTTCCGCCGGCCGGTTCCCCTTTCCCTTCCCCCTGGCCGGCCGGCGGAATGCGACCGACGACGAGAATCGACGGGGTGCGATGTCGCATTCCGGATCCCGGACGGCGCGTCCGGAATTGTGCCGCGGCGCGAAAGGACTATGTGAGCGTGTGTTGGACCGCCCGGCAATGACGGCCCTTCGACCAGCCACCCCGGTCAAAGGAGACAGAAAATGACCCTCTTCACGAAAATCTTCGCCCGGCGCCGAGCCTCCGGCACCAACACCAACACCGTCTTCGCCCGCCGGCGCTTCGCGCTGTCCAATCCCGGCGAGACCGCGGCCTGCGCCGCCGCGCGCTACGGCTGCATCGCGCAGTAGCCCGAAGCTCCAAGACAGGATCGGTCCGGAAGGCCCGTCATCCCGAGCGGATGGCGGGGGCGTCGCCGCGCCGTCAGAAGGGCGTCGTCGCGGGAAGCGGCAGGCTGAGCGCGAACTGCTCGCCGACGCAGGGGCGGAAGCGGTTGGCGAGATAGCGCTCGACGCCGTCGCGCAACGGACCCGGCACCTGCGCCCAGGTCACGTAGAGGCCGCCGAAGATGCGGTACTGGAGGACGCGCGGGCTGATCTGCTCGAGCTGGAGCTGCCGGCCGATGTCGCCCTGCGAGATGCGGATCACCCGCGCCGGGGCGCCCTCGTGCCAGATCATGTAGACGCCGAGCATGCCGATCCAGCCCGTCTCGACGGAATCCAGTGTGTACCAGCCGCCGGCGGTTTCCGGCCTGACCCATTTGAGCGCGATCATGTCTTGAGCCGATCCCCCGATTGGCTGCGCGGAAGTGTTACGCTACGCCACTGAGACCGGAAACTGCCGGAAAACAAATATTCGTTAACTATATTGGTAGCTGATTCGGCGACTCCTCGAAAAGAATCAGCATAGGTTGCCGGCGTTGCCTACGGATTCGATTCAAGCGTGTGGCGAGTTACCTAGAGTCAGTTACATGCCGGGGCCGCTCGAATGACGCTGGCGCGGCGGCCGCCGCGGGTAGATGATCGGCGGCAGCGATTCCCTTTCCAGGAAACCCTTCCATGAGCTTCGCCGACCTTCTCGCCTTCGCCCTCGTCACGGCGCTGCTGGTGATGTCGCCGGGGCCCAACGGCGTCCTCATCGCGCGCACCGTGCCGACCTCGGGGCCCGCCGCCGGCTTCGCCAATATCGGCGGCTTCGTCGCCGCCTTCTTCGTCCACGGGACGCTGGCGATCTTCGGCATCTCGGTGATCCTGCTGCATTCGGCCAACGCCTTCACGGCGGTGAAGATGCTCGGCGCGGCCTATCTGTGCTTCATCGGCGTCAAGGCGCTGGTCGCGGCCTGGCGCGGCGAGGCGGATGCGGCGCGGGTGGCGCCGGCGCGGCGGCGGCGCACGCTCGTCGCCGCCTTCGGCGAGGGCTTCATGACCAATGCCCTCAACCCCAAGGTGTCGATGTTCTATCTCGCTGCCTTCCCGCAGTTCATCCCCACCGGCGGCCACGCGGCGGCCTGGGCCTTCGCGCTGGTGGCGGTGCACGCGGCGATCAATATCTGCTGGTTCTCGGCGATGATCCTGCTGTTCTCGCGCCTCACGCGGGCGGCACGCAGCGGCGCCTTCCGGCGCTGGCTGAAGGGCGTCACCGGCGTCGTCTTCATCGGCTTCGGGATCAGGCTCGCGACGTACCGGCCGTGATGTGCTGGGGCGAGGCGCATGAGGCGGGTTGTCATTGCCGGACTTGATCCGGCAATCCATTCCAATGATGCCGCCCCGATCGCTCCCGCCGCGCCCGCCGAAACGCCAGAGGAATGGATCACCGGGTCGAGCTCGGTGATGACGGTCCGGGGCGGGCGAGCGAATTCCTCTCGGTCGTCGGCGTTTGTGGCGGCTTCATTTCTGGATTCCGGCCTGCGCCGGAATGACGATTGGAGCTGATGCCTCGCTACTACCCGTCATTCCGGCGCAGGCCGGAATCCAGTAACAGCTCAGGCGGCGCGTTGCGGCCCATCCTTTTAAGGCTCGGCTTCGCCTCGCTCCTCAGGATGAGGCGGGTTGTCATTGCCGGACTTGATCCGGCAATCCATTCCAATGATGCCGCCCCGATCGCTCCCGCCGCGCCTGCCGAAACGCCAGAGGAATGGATCACCGGGTCGAGCCCGGTGATGACGGTCCGGGGCGGGCGAGCGAATTCCTCTCGGCCGTCGGCGTTTGTGACGGCTTCATTTCTGGATTCCATCCGGCCCTCGGCTTGAAACCTCAGACGACCAGCCGCTCGCCGTGCAGCGGGGTCTGGCGGGGCAGGCCCCATTCGCCGCCCGAATGGGCGATCTCGCACCACAGATAGTCGGCGAACGACCAGCGGATGTGGATGTCGAAGACCGCGCCCCCCGAATCGTCGGACAAAAGCGCGATCACCGGGTTGGCGTGCGCCAGCAGGATGCCGCCGCAGGCGCCGGGGGTGAATTCGCGCCGGTGCATGTCGCGGGTGGTGATCTTCTGCAGCATGTCGCGGGCGCGCGGCCCGGAAAGCCGGATCGTCGTGTAGTAGTCGGAGACGTCGGCGATCTGGTGATGCAGCTTCGAGAGCTTCCCCGACAGCGCGTTGATCGCCGCCTCCGCCGGCCCGTCGCAGATGACGAGCCATTCGTCGGGCGAGGTGGCGAGGACCATCGTCTTGCCTTTGATGGCGAGCCGCCCGTTTTCGGGCAGGGCGACGCCGAGCGCCGCCTTCGCGGCGGTGCCGATCTTCGCCGCGTCGCCGCGCAGCACGAACTTTCCGAGGAAGCGGCGCTCCGCCATCGCGGCCGCGCCGTCGGCGGCGGCGATCGCATCGCGGTGGGCGAGCGGCGAGCGCCGCGTGGCACCAGCCACCGTGTCAGCCACCGTATCAGCCATGGACGAACCCTCCCTCGGCGAGGAAATCGGTGCCCGTCACCGTGACCGGCACCGGCGGCGCGCCGGCGCGCGAGACGTAGAGCATCTCGCCCTTGCGGGCGTTGCCCGCCTTCACCACCGCCATGGCGATCGAGCGGTTCAGATTGGGACTGAAATAGCTCGAGGTGACGTGGCCGAGCATCGGCACCGGCGGCGCCGGCTCCTCGGCGGTTTCGATGACATGGGCGCCCTCCATGAGGACGAAGGCCGGGTCCTCGGTCAGCAGGCCGACGAGCTGCTTCCTGTCCTCGCGCACGGTGTCGGCGCGCATCAGCGAGCGGCGGCCGATGAAGTCGGGCTTCTTCATGTTGACGATCCAGCCCATCGACAGGTCGAACGGGGTCATGGTGCCGTCGGTCTCCTGGCCGACGATGATGAAGCCCTTCTCGGCGCGCAGCACGTGCATCGCCTCGGTGCCGTAGGGCGTGATGCCGTGCGCCTTGCCTGCGGCAAGCACCTTCTCCCACAGCCACAGGCCGTAGGTCGCCGGGATGTTGATCTCGTAGGAGCTCTCGCCGGTGAAGGAGATGCGGAAGACGCGGACCGGGACGCCGTCGACGGTGCCGTCGGCGAAGCCCATGAAGGGCAGCTTCTCCTCGTCGAGATCGATGCCGGAGACGACCTGCCCGACCACCGCGCGGGCATTGGGGCCGCAGACGGCCGAGACCGCCCACTGCTCGGTGGTCGAGGTCAGATAGACCTCGAGGTCCGGCCACTCGGTCTGCAGATAGTCCTCGAGCTGGGTCAGCACGCGGGCGGCGCCGCCGGTCGTCGTCGTCATGTGGAAATGGTCGTCGGCGATGCAGGCGGTGACGCCGTCGTCGATGACCATGCCGTCCTCGCCGAGCATCAGCCCGTAGCGGCAGCGCCCCGGCACCAGCTTCTTCCAGCCATTGGTGTAGACGCGGTCGAGGAACTCGCGGGCGTCGCGGCCGCGGACGTCGATCTTGCCGAGCGTCGAGGCGTCGAGCAGGCCGCAGGCAGTGCGCGCCGCCCTGGTCTCGCGCTGCACGGCCTCGTGGAAGCTCTCGCCGGCCTTCGGGTAGGCGCGGGCGCGCAGCCAGTCGCCGACCGGCTCGAAGGTGGCGTTGTTGCGGCGGTGCCATTCGTGCATCGGCGTGGTGCGCCGGGGCATGAAGTTGAGGCCGACATGCTGGCCGCCGAGCGCCCCGAAGGTCACCGGCTTGAAGGGCTGGCGGAAGGTGGTGACGCCGACCTCGGGAATGGCGACGCCTAGCTGCCGGGCGAGGATGCCGAAGGCGTTGACGTTGGAGATCTTGCCCTGGTCGGTGCCCATGCCCTGGGTGGTGAAGCGCTTGGCGTGCTCGACCGAGCGGTAGCCCTCGCGCACCGCCAGCTTGAGGTCGGAGGACTTCACGTCGTCCTGCAGGTCGACGAAGGCCTTGTGGCGGTGCGCCGGGCGGCCGGAGGGGATTTCCCAGGCCGGCTCGATGGCGAGCGTCTCGATATTGGCGCTCTGCGCCTTCGGGGCGCGCGGCGCGCTCGCCGTGAAGCCCGCGGCCCTCGCCGCTTCCGCGCCGGCCCTGCCGCCGCCGGCGAGCGAGCCTGAGAGCGTGAAGTCGCCGTCGGCGGCGCCCGCCGAGCGCTCGCCCTGCCACGACATGCCGGGCCGGAAGGACTGGATGCCGTCGTCCCAGCGCAGCTTGCCGCGCGACTGCGCGAACAGCGCGACATTGGGGTTCCAGCCGCCCGACACCGCGAGGAGATCGCATTCGATGACGCGCTCGGGGCCGGAAAGAGCGGTGCCGTCGAAGCCGCGGATGGTCACCGACTTGATCCGCAGCCGGCCGTCGGTGTCGACGATGGCCGAGCCGGCGTGGATCGGGATGCCGGCCTCGGCGGCGGCCGCCAGAAGGCCCGGCGCGACGCTGCGGCGGGTGTCGACGATGGCCGCGACATGGCCGCCGGCCGCCTTGAGGTCGAAGGCCGTCTGCCAGGCGCTGTCATTGTTGGTGAAGACGACGGCGTTGCGCCCGGCGATGACGCCGTAGCGGTGCAGATAGCCCGATACCGCGCCGGCGAGCATGACGCCGGGCCGGTCGTTGCCGTTGAAGACCATCAGGCGCTCGATGGCGCCGGTCGCCAGCACGACCTGACTGGCGCGCACGCGCCAGACCCGCTGGCGCGGCCGGTCGGGCTCGCGCAGGCCGGCGGGAAGGTGGTCGGCGACGCGCTCGATGAGGCCGACGAGGTTCTCGCCGTAATAGCCGAAGGCAGTGGTGCGGGTGAGGAGGCGGACGTCCTCCATGGCGGCGAGCTCGGCGGCGACGCCGTTCGCCCAGTCCATCGCCGCCCTGCCGGTGATGGAGGTCGAGCCCGGCGTGACCGCCGAGAGCCTGCCGCCGACCGTCGCCGTCTCCTCGCAGAGGATGACGCGGGCGCCGGCGCGCGCCGCCGCGAGCGCCGCCGACAGACCGGCCGGGCCGGCGCCGACGACGAGCACGTCGCAATGGGCGTTGACGCTCTCATAGGCGTCGGGATCTGGCGATTCAGGGGCCTTTCCGAGGCCGGCGGCGGCGCGGATGAAGGGCTCGAAGCGCATCCACGACAGCGGCGGGCCCATGAAGGTCTTGTAGTAGAAGCCGGCGGGGAGGAAGCGGGCGAAGACGTCGTTCAGCGCGCCGATGTCGAAGCCGAGCGCCGGGAAGCAGTTCTGCGGATGGGCGACGAGGCCGTCATGGATCTCCTGCTCGGTCGCCAGCACGTTGGGGATGGTGACGTCGCCGGCGCCGGTCTGGACCAGCGCCGCGGGGTCCTCCGAGCCGAGCCCGGTGACGCCGCGCGGGCGGTGATACTTGAAGGAGCGGGCGACCAGCATGTCGCCGGCCGCCAGCATCGCGGAGGCGATCGTGTCGCCGGCGAAGCCGGTGTAGTGCTTGCCGGCGAAGGTGAAGCCGACGGGCCTGGTGCGGTCGACGATGCCGCCGCTCTCGAGCCGGTTGTTGGCGCTCATCTGCGGTTGCTCCCCGGCCGGCGCAGCTCGTCGGGACGCATCACCTTCACCGCGTCGTTGCCCGAGCCGATGGGCGCCTCGCCCGAGGGCGTGGCGGGCAGGGCGGTGGCGACCTTGGGCGGCTTGGCGCCGATCCGGTAGGTCGCGAGGATCTCGTCGCTGGCGGTGTTGCGCAGCATGTTGAAGAATTTGCGGCAGCCGGCGGCGTGGACCCAGCGCTCGGCGTAGAGGCCCTTCAGGTTCTTGCGCATGAACAGGAAGTCGGCCCATTCGGCGTCGGCCATGTCGTCGGTGCGCGTCGGGCGGACGCGGTGCGCCTCGCCGGCATTGGCGAACTCGCTCTGGTCGCGGCGGCCGCAATAGGGACAGTCGATCACGAACATCGGGGAGCTCCTAATGCGCGACGGCGGCGGCGCCGTGCTCGGCGACCAGCGCGCCGGAGACGAAGCGGTCGAGCGCGAAGGGCGCGGCGATGGCGTTGGGACGGTCGTTGGCGACGAGGTCGGCGAAGGCGTGGCCCGAGGCCGGCGTCGCCTTCCAGCCGCCGGTGCCCCAGCCGCCATTGACGTAGAAGCCCTTGACCGGGGTTCTGGTGATCAGCGGGCTGGCGTCCGGGCAGACGTCGACGATGCCGCCCCACTGCCGCATCATCTTCATGCGCGAGAACATCGGGAACAGCTCGAGGATCGAGGCCATCTGGTGCTCGATGATGTCGAGCGAGCCGCGCTGGGTGTAGGAGAGATGCGCGTCGATGCCCGCCCCGATGACCAGCTCGCCCTTGTCGGACTGGCTGACATAGACATGCACCGCGTTGGACATGACGACGCAGGGGTGGATCGGCTTGACCGGCTCCGACACCAGCGCCTGCAGCGGGTGGCTCTCGATGGGCAGGCGGACGCCGGCGAGCGCCGCGATGACGCTCGAGTGGCCGGCGGCGACGCAGGCGACCTTCGGCGTCTTTATGAAGCCCTTCGTCGTCTCGATGCCGGTGACCGCGCCCTTCGCGGTGCGGATGCCGGTGACCTCGCATTGCTGGATGATGTCGACGCCCATGGCGTCGGCGGCGCGGGCATAGCCCCAGACCACGGCGTCGTGGCGGTTGACGCCGCCGCGCCGCTGCAGCGTGCCGCCGAGCACCGGATAGCGCGCCGCCGGCGAGATGGAGATGATCGGGCAGAACGCCTTGACGCCCTCCGCGTCCAGCCATTCGGCGTCGACGCCGTTCAGCCGGTTGGCCTCGACGCGGCGCTTGAGCTGGCGCATCTCGCCCTCGTCATGGGCGAGATTGATGACGCCGCGGTGGCTCATCATGATGTTGAAGTTGAGCTCGCGGCCGAGCGTCTCCCACAGCTTCAGCGCGTGGTTGTAGATCGCGGCGCTCTCGTCATAGAGGTAGTTGGAGCGGATGATGGTGGTGTTGCGCCCCGAATTGCCGCCGCCGATCCAGCCCTTCTCGATGACCGCGATGTTGGTCAGGCCGTGCAGCTTCGCCAGATAGTAGGCGGTGGCGAGGCCGTGGCCGCCGCCGCCGATCACCACGGCGTCGTAGGCGGGCTTGGGATCGGGATGGCGCCACACCGGCTTCCAGCCCGTCTGGCCCCTCAACCCCTCGCGCAGCAGCGACAGAAACGAATATTCGCCCAAGGCCGGTCTTCCCGCTTGCCCGGGGCCCGGTCGGATCGGGCCCCTCATGACCCCAACCCTTGGCACGCGGCGGCGGGCCGGCGCAAGCAACCGGGCGACCTTCGCATGTCTCACCGCGACAGGGCGCCGCCGCGGCCGGCGCACGAGGCTGGAATCGTTCGCATTTACACGGGCGCGATCGCGGGTTTAGTGTCGCGGAATCCGGGGCCGTCGCGAGGGACGACCGGCCCGGGGCGCGAGCGGGAGCCAAGGCGTCTATGGCCAAATACCGGGTCATCTTCTTTCTTGTGCCCAATTTCTCCATGCTGGCCTTCTCATCGGCGATCGAGCCGCTGCGGCAGGCGAACCGGATGTCGGAGACCGACACCTATTCGTGGTCGGTGGCCTCCGTCGACGGCGAGCCGGTGGCGGCCAGCAACGGCGTCAGGATCCAGGCCAACCACGCCCTCGACCAGCTGCGCGCCGACGCCTCCGACGCGGCGCGGCCCGACATGGTCATGGTGTGCTCCGGCATCTACATGGACCAGTTCAAGTCGCCGGCGCTGCTCGGCTGGCTCAGGGCGCAGCACCGCCGCGGCGTCGCCATCGGCGGCATCTGCACCGCCGCCTGGATCCTCGCCGACGCCGGTCTGCTCGACGGGCGGCGCTGCTCGATCCACTGGGAGAACCTGCCGGGCTTCGCCGAGCGCTTCCCCGAGGCCGACGTGCATGCCGACATCTGCGAGGTCGACGGCAACATCCACACCTGCGCCGGCGGCACCGCGGCGCTCGACATGATGCTGCACCTGATCCGCACGCATCTCGACGAGGCGACGATCACCCGCATCTGCGAGCAGTTCATGGTCGACCGGGTGCGCCAGCCGCAGGACCGCCAGCGGCTGCCGCTGCAGGCGCGCCTCGGCCTGCACCACCGCAAGCTGCTGTCGATCATCGAGCTGATGGAGGCCAACATCTCCGAGCCGCTGTCGCTCGGCGAGATCTCGGTCTATTCGGACCTGTCGCGCCGCCATGTCGAGCGGCTTTTCCGGCAGTTCCTCGGCCGCTCGCCGGCGCGCTACTACCTGGAGATCCGCCTCGACCGGGCGCGCCACCTGCTGCTGCAGTCGAACATCTCCATCGTCGAGGTGGCGGTGGCCTGCGGCTTCGTCTCCGCCTCGCACTTCTCCAAGTGCTACCGGGAACTCTACGGCCGCAGCCCGCAGGCCGAGCGCAACCTGAAGAACCAGCTCGTGGCTTGAGTTCCGGCGTGGGGTCCGGCGTTCCGTGGCGCCGGCAGACCGGTGACGATTGCGGTGGCACAGGGCAGACCGCATCTCCGCATTCCCGGTCGGGTTTGAATCTGGATTCCGGCCTTCGCCGGAATGACGATTGGGGCGACGACGGTGCTTTCACCCGTCATTGCCGGGCTTGATCCGGCAATCCATGCCGCCGGCCTCGCCCGGAACGCTCCGCCGCGCCTGTCGAAACAGCAGTGAAATGGATCACCGGGTCGAGCCCGGTGATGACGGATGGGACGTGCGCAGCGAGTTCTCTCCGCTATTGAGCGCGCCGCAACGCCGTTCTGGATTCCGGCCTTCGCCGGAATGACGATTGGGGCTTATGCCGTGCTTCTGCCCGTCATTCCGGCGAAGGCTAAGAATCCAGTTGCAGTGGCGCGGCATTCTACGGCCCATCCTTCGAGACGCGCATTCAGCGCTCCTCGGGATGAAGCGGGAGTTTGCGGCTGGTTTCCTTCCGGTCCTCACCCTCACGGGTCGTCGAACATCCAGCGGCGCGAGTTCCACATCTTCTCGCCGATCATGCAGTCGATGCCGTCGTCGGTCATCGCGCTGGCCTGCGCCGGGACGAGGCGCGGCGCGTCGGGCGCGAGCGCGATCTCGAGGATGAGCTTGCGGCGCACGGCGAGCGCGAAGCCCTCCCAGGCGGTGGCCGGCATGATGAAGCTCTGGGTGCCGCCGATGACGCAGTTCTCGTAGTAGCGGTCGAGGTCGGCGATGTCGAAGAAGCCGTAGCCGGGCTGGTTTATCATCACCGGCAGGCCGTTGATGATGATGCCCTGGTCGACGAGGCGGTCGCGCGCCAGGGTCACCGGCTCGCCCTGGTTGTTGGGGCCATCGCCGGAGACGTCGATGACGCGGCGCAGGCCGGCGAAGCCGTTGCCGTCGAAGAGCGAGGCGGAATAGGAGAGCGCGCCGGAGATCGAGGTGCGGTGGTAGGCCCGCGAGGGGGCGGCGGCGATGGTGTCGGTGAAGGCGCGCATCGCCTGCTCGCTGTCGATCAGCCGCCACGGCGCGACGACGGTCTGGAAGCCCTCGCCGGCCCATTCCATGTAGGTGATGGCGATGCGCCCCCAGCCGCCCTCGAGGATGGCCGCCAGGACCTCGGGGCTGTTCAGCGCCTCGATATAGCCGTTGCGCTGGAACTCGCGCTCGCCGGCGTCCATGGACAGCGAGATGTCGACGGCCAGCACGAGCTCGAGGTCGACGCGCTCCTCGTTTTGAGCGCGCGCGGGAGACGCCGCCGCGGCGGCGAGCAGCAAAAGAGCGAAAAGGACAAGCCGCATGTCGATGCCTTCCCTCTTGGTAGAAAGGCTAGCAGCTTCATGACGCGGCGCAAAAAAAAAAGGAAAGGGTGAGGGTAAGGGGATGGCCGCGACTGGCGATACGTCTCGGCGGGCGCGCGGCGGCAGCCGGAAAGGCGCGGGGCCGCTCACGGCATGTCGGCGGGGCCGAGATTTCCGTCCCACATCTTCTCGCCGATCAGGCAGTCGATGACCGGCGCCGGGCGGGCGGGGTTGCGCGGATCGGCCTGGACGCGGATCAGCGGCAGCGGGGCATCGCCGGCGATCTCCAGCACCAGCTTGCGCTTGACGGCGGCGGCGAAGCCGTCCCAGCCGAAGACCGGCATGATGAAGCTCTGCGGGCCGCCGATGACGCATTGCCGGTAGTAGTGGTCGAGATTGTAGATGTCGAAGAGGCCGAAGCCCGGCTCCTCGATCATCAGCGGCAGGCCGTTGATGACGATGCCGGCGGCGACGAGCAGGTCGCGCGCGGCGGCGACCGGCGGGCCCTGGTTGTTGGGACCGTCGCCGGAGACGTCGACGACGCGGCGGACGCCCGAAACCCCGTTCGCCTCGAACAGCGTCGCGGCGAAGAGCAGCGCCGAGGACAGCGCGGTGCGCGGGTGGGTGACGACGGGGGCGGCGGCGATGGTGGCGGTGAAGGCGCGCATCGCGGCGGCGCCGTCGACGATCGTCCACGGCACGACGACGCGCTGCTGCGCGCGGCCCGCCCATTCGACATAGGTCAGCGCGATCCGCCCCGTGCCGCCGGCGGTGACGGCGTCGATGACGTCGCCGCTGTTGAGCGCCCTGACATAGCCCTCGCGCTGCAGCTTCTGCTCGAGCGGGTCCATGGAAAGGGACACGTCGACCGCGAGGACGAGCTCCAGATCGACCGGCAGCTCGGCTGATTTCAGCGGCGAGGCCGCCGCGGCGGCGAGCAGGAAAAGAGCGAAAAGGACCAGCCGCATGTCGATGCCTTCCCTCTTTAGGGGAGGCTAGCGCGGCGCGGAGGAAATCGGAAGCGGGGGCCGCCTCAACTGCGCGGCTTGAGGTTCTCCGGGTCGTAGAGGGGACGGTAGCCGACGGCGGCGACCTCGACGGGATAGGTCTCGCCGAAATATTCGACCCGGAGCCTGCGGCCTTCCTGGGCATACGCCCACGGCAGGTAGGCGAGCGCGATGTTGCGGCCGATCGTCGGGCCGTAGGCGACCGAGGTCGTGTAGGAGAGGCGGCCGAGCTCGTCGACCAGCGTCTCGCCGGTTTCCGGGTCGAGCACCGGCATGATGCCGACGGGATAGCGGGCGACGCCGCGTGAATCGGTGTTCTCCGTCATCACCAGCGTGCACAGCATCGCCGGCTGGTGGTCGCGGGCGCGGTATCGAAGATGCCGCTCCTTGCCGCGGAAATCGGCGTCCTTGACCTTGGGGCGGGCGAGATCGGCCTCGAACAGATTGTATTCGGTCAGCAGGTCGGCGTTCTGCAGGCGCAGGCTCTTCTCCATGCGGCGCGAATTGGCGTAGGTCTCGACGCCGAAGGCCATGATGCCCGTCTCGCGCAGCGCGTCCCAGACGGCCAGGCCGTCGCCATAGGCCATGTGCAGCTCCCAGCCCTGCTCGCCGACATAGGAGATGCGGAAGGCGGTGACGTCGCGGCCGGCGATGCGTACCGGCCGGATGGCGGCGAAGGGGAAGTTCTCCGGGTCGAGCGCAGCTGCGTCCTCGACGACCTTCTTCAGCGCCTCGCGGGCGTTGGGGCCCCAGATGCCGATGGTCACGTAGTCCTCGGTGACGTCGGTGACGGTGACGTCGAGGCCGCGTTCCTCGGCCGCGCGCCGCATGTAGTGGAAGTCGCGCGGGCCGGCGTCGGCGCCGTCGATGACGCGGCAGCGGTCGGCCATGCGGATCACCGTCAGGTCGGCGCGCACCATCCCCTCGTCGTCGAGGAAGTGGGTGTAGATGCCCTTGCCGACCATGTTGTCGCCGCCGATCCTGGCGGCGCACAGCCACTCCATCAGCGCCACGTGGTCGGGGCCGGCGACGTCGTAGATCGCGAAATGCGAGAGGTTGACGATGCCGCAATCCTCGCTCATGGCGAGGTGCTCGGCGTTGGAGACGCGCCAGAAATGGCGGTTGTCCCACTCGTTCCCGCGCACCGGCACGCGGTTGGCGTATTTCTCCAGCAGGTGCTCGTTGGCCGCGTAGCCATGGGCGCGCTCCCAGCCGCCGAGCTCCATGAAATGGCCGCCCAGCTCCTTCTCGCGCTCCCAGAAGGGCGAGCGGCGCACGTCGCGGCCCTTGGAGAAGGGCTCGCGCGGGTGGACGGCGGGGTTGTAGACCTTGCAGGCCGTCTCGGTGCAGCGGTCGTGGATGAACTGCTCGCGCATCTGGTGGGGGTAGAAGCGGGCGTAGTCGATCTGGTGGTGGTCGATCCCCGTGCGCCCGTCGGTCATCCAGTCGGCGATGAGCCTGGCCATGCCGGGGGCGTCCTTGACCCAGATGGCGACGGCGTACCACAGGCCGCGCACCTTCTGGCTCTCGCCGATGGAGGGGCCGCCGTCGCTCGTCACCTGCAGCAGGCCGTTGAAGGAATGGCTCTCGTTGTAGCCGAGCTCGGCGAGGATGGGGGTCAGCTCCATCGCCCGCTCCAGCGGTTCCATGATCTGCTCGGTGTCGAGGTCGCGCTGCGAGGGTGACAGCCGCGCCTCGTGCTTCTCGAGGATGTCGCGCGGGTGGCAGAGGCGCGGATTGGTCTCCTCGTAGTAGCCCCATTCGATCTGCCCGCCCTCGGCGGTCCTCGGGTCGCCGGTGTCGCGCATATAGGCGGAGTTGCCCTGGTCGCGCAGCAGCGGCCAGCCGATCTCCTTGCCGGTGCCCTCGAACTCGGTGTAGGGGCCGAAGAAGGTCAGCGGGTGGTCGATCGGCATCACCGGCAGGTCCTCGCCGGCCATCTCGGCGATCAGGCGGCCCCAGATGCCGGCGCAGACGACCACATGGTCGGCGCGGATGGTGCCGCGCTTCGTCACGACGCCGGCGATGCGGCCGTCCTCGATCACCAGGGATTCGGCGGGCGTGTTGGCGAAGGCGGCGAGCTTGCCGGTCTTCTCGGCCATGTCGACGAGCTTGCCGGCGACGGTCTGCGAGCGCGGGATGACGAGGCCGGCGTCGGGGTCCCACATGCCGCCCTGCACGAGCTCCTCCTCGATGAGCGGGAACTTCTCCTTGATGAAGGGCGGGTCGACCAGCCGGGCGCGGGTGCCGAAGGCCTTGGCGGAGGCGACCTTGCGGCGGATCTCGTCCATGCGGGAATCGTCGCCGGTGCGGGCGATCTCGAGGCCGCCGACGCGGGCGTAGTGGCCCATCTTCTCGTAGAAGTCGATGGAATAGAGGGTGGTCCAGCAGGACAGGAAGTCGTGGCTGGTCGCGTAGCAGAAATCGGAGGCGTGGGCGGTGGAGCCGATGTCGGTCGGGATGCCGGACTTGTCGATGCCGACGATGTCGTCCCAGCCGCGCTCGATGAGGTGATGGGCGAGCGAGGCGCCGACGATGCCGCCGAGGCCGACGATGACGACCTTCGCCTTTTGAGGAAACTCAGCCATTTGTCCCCGCGTGATCCCGTGTGCCGTTGCCGAGGGCCGACTATAGGTCGCCGACGCCGGACGGTTTCGGCCAGAATGCGACATTAGCAAAACGCGACGCGACCAGAAGCCGGCCTTCGAAATGGGGGCTCGCGTCCTCATCGTCGATCCAATACTGTTTTAATCTTCGGGACGCGAATAGCTTCGGGGGAACATGACGCGATCCAGAAGAAAAGCACCAAAGAAAGCGCGGCCTGGTTTTTCGGAAATCTGGAAGACTATCGCGATAGGTCCTGTTTGGATTCTTTCTGCGGCATGGAAAACCCTGACGAAGCGGGCCTTGCAGGTGGAGTTCGTCGGCAGTGTCTACTGGATGCTGTTGCTTCTCTCGTTCCTGCCGCTGGTTTTCTCGTTCCGAGGCATCTTCGGGAGCTTCGAGCTGTGGAAGCTTCACGCGGTCGGCGGTGAAGGTGCGCTAGGCTGGTTCGCGGTGGCCCAGTACGACGTCTTCATGGCGATCGGGATCGGTCTCGCGCTGTGCGCGGCAATCCTTTTTCGGCCCGTTCTGTTCATCGGCGCCGCGGCGCCCATCGCGGTTGCCATCGCCGGGCAGTTCGAGCCCGGCTCCCAGGCATATGTCTACGCGACCGTCGCCGTCGCCTTGTCCTATCTCGCCTCGCTGGCCCTGTTCGCGGTCAAAGGCCGGTTCCTCTCCGCGCCGGTCGCCTTCTTCGCGGTCATCGTCTTCTACGACACCGTGGTGCAGACGATGCACGGTATCGTCGATTGGCTATGGAACCTGCTGCTGAGGGAGAGCGTGCCGTGGACGCTCGACGCGCGCTCCCTCCTGACCAGCCGGTTCATCAAGGATGGCGGGGCGAACCTGATCGACCTGATCAGCTTCTTCGTCATCCTGGTGTTCCTACGCTTCGTTTTTCACCTGGTCGACGACAACCGCGTGCTCGCCGGCCGCCTCTGGGAGGACCGCTCCAAGCTGCGCCCTGCTCTCGCGAAGGCGGGCCTCATGTGGGCGCCGGTGCCGGCCGCCTTCGCGATCTTCGTCTTCTGGCTCTATCCGTCATTCGACGCTTTCGTGGAAGACAAGACGATGGGCCGGCTCAAGGACCACCTCCTGTGCCGCAATCTTGATCCGGAAGATCGTGCCTCCTGCACGCCATATGTCGAGGCGGAGGACACGCCGGCGGAATTCGAGCCGATGATGCGGCTCATGATCGATATCAGCGCGCGAGAGATGGACGCGTCAGCGCGCCAGGGCGTCGAGGAGATGGCGTCGCTGACGTTGAGTTCGGTTGACGACCTGCGCAACAAGGCCTTCCCGATACTGGCGACGAAGGTGCTGCCGGGCCGCATGCCGGGCACCGAAACGCGCGGCTGTTCCAAGCTGGACATGGCCTGCCACGGCGCGAACGGGGCGAAGTCCCTCGCGAACTCGGGCTACCGGCGGCTCAGGGATCCGCCGTTGAGGGCGCTCGAGGCGGAAATCGAGAATGCATATTATGAGGCCAACAAGAATGTCGGGGAATTCCAGCGTCTCGCCGAGGAGCGCATAACCCGCTCGGTAAGCCAGTTCCGGGCGCGGTCGAACCTTGCCGTCGACAAAGCGATAACGGCGATGGCGTTCATGGGCGCTGTTTCGCTCGTCTACAGCCTCATGATCCTCGCCAAGACATTCGCTATCGCGCTGGCCCGCGTGATCTTCAGCCATCAGGAGCGCTACGGCTTTCTGGCCCGGCTGTCGGCGGGGTCGGATGCCCCGGCGCGAAAACCCGTCAAGTCGACCATCGCCAAGAAGACGAAGTCGCCGTTGGGACTGCGCGGCGACGGTGGCCGGAACTACTACATCCACCGGGAGCGGCAGGTGTCCGACGGGATCGGGTATCCGTACATCCCCTATCCGTGGAAGTCGATTTGGACGCGCAGGCGGCACGGGAACTACACGATGCAGTATTACAGCCTGTCGCAGAAAAGGGACGCTCGATCCGTCGGCATACAGTTCGAGCCGACCGAAAGGGTCATCACCGTCAAGATCGCCAGAGGCGAGAAGGTCGTCTTCGACTTTGCCGATGTCATCGGCCTTTCCGCCGGACTGCGGGTGAAGACGATGGTGACCCTCAGCCTGCACGGGCTCGTTTTCGGCAAGGCGCTGTACCGGTTCGCCGAAGGGGAGGGAGAGCTGATCCTATGCATCGAGGGCGAGCCGACGATTCTCGCCAGCGAAGAGAGTCAGACCTCCGAGAACAGGCGCGATCCGCAGGCGATCGTGGCATGGCATCTAGACACGCCGTTCAAGATTCAATCGGACCTCTCGATGAAGGGGTTGCTCATCTCGGGATACAACGTGGAGAAGCAGGCCGGAGGGTTCATGATCCTTCACAACAACAGGATCAAGGGCGGGGCCAGCAAGATGGGCATAGCCCGCTTCGTGCGCACCTTCCTGTCGCCGATCTGATTCTCCGCGCGACCCAGGGCCCTGACCCGCGGGGCGAAGCGAAACCGCTTGGTATTTACGTTACGTAAGTCTACAATCGCGCCGACGGCCGGGCAGGCGGAATGTCGCGGGGGAAATCCACGCGGGCCGCAGTGCGAGCGCAGCACATTCGTTACAGAACACGCCGTACCGGGCCTGCGCCGTCGGGAGGGCGATGCGATGCATAGCCTCGACTGCCTGTGGGGCGGGCGCGTTCCCGCCGCATTGCTCGCCGTGCTTTTCGCCGAGGCGGCCGCGGCCGCGAGTTGTCCCGACCCGCTGCGCGACAATGTCGAGATCACCCATGCCGACACGATCGAGCGGATCTCGATCCACGAATACGGGCTGCTGGTCGTGCGCCTGAGGGACTGCGCGCGCATGCAGCTGGTGCTGGAGCCGCAATATCCCGCCTGCCGGGCCGGCCGGGAGATCCGCTTCACCGGGGTGCCGAAGCGGGCGGAGCCGATGATGGCGCGCTTCTACGGCGTCGATTCGGAATACATCGTCGTCGACATCGCGGCGCTGGAGTGCCGCTAGGTTGTGATCCTAGAGCCGCCTGGGCAGGTAGCGCCAGACGATCAGCGCCACCGTCGCGTGGGTGACGGCGAGCACGACGAAGATCGCCCCGAGGCCGAAGAACAGCAGGACGACGGAATAGATCAGCGGCGGCGTGATCTCCGAGATGTCGAGGAAGGTGCGGTAGACCGAGGTCATCTCGGCGCGCTCGAAGGGGTGGACGGCGCGCAGATAGGGGACGTTGCCGATGGCGTCGAGCCCCGAGCAGAACAGCGCGGTGACGATCATGAAGCCGGCGGTGATCCAGTGGTCGCCGACGCTGAGCGCGGCGCAGGCGAGCGCCGCCGAGGAGCCGGCGAAGCAGGCGACGATGGCCTTGCGCAGCCCGATGCGGCGGGCCAGCCGGCCCCAGTAGATCGAGGTGGCGAGCATGATGTTGCCGACCGACACCACGAGGCCGCCGACGACCGGGCTCTCGCCGCCGCGCACCATGATGATCGGCGCCCACACGTAGAAGCTCGTCCAGTAGCAGGAGCGGCCGAAGGCGATCAGCCAGGCGAGCCGCAGGCGCGGCTGCGAGGCGAAGCGGCGGATATTGGCGAACGGGTTGGCGGGGCGCGAGCGGCCGGGCTTGATCGCCTTGTTCTCGGAGAGGCGGAAATACCAGAAGACGGCGAGCAGCAGGCAGGCCCAGAAGGCGGAGAAGGCGTAGACCGTCGGCAGGCCGAAGGTCTGGTAGAGGAAGACGCCGAGCGCCGGGCCGACGGTCCACGAGGCGGTCGCCATGAACAGGCGCAGCGATTCCGAGCCGGCCAGATCCTTACGCCCGATATGGTCCATGATGTAGACCGACAGGGTGATGGAGAGCGTCGCCGCGCCGAAGACGCGCATCAGCACCGCGCCGGCGACGCCGAACAGCGTGTCGGTGACGCCGAGCAGCGCGGTGACGACGAGCGCCAGCGCGCCGAGCGAATAGACGTAGCGGCGCGGCAGGGCGCGGGCGAGCAGCGGGATCGACAGCGTGACGGCGAGGCCGACGAGGCTGACGGCGGTGTAGAACCGGCTCACCAGAACCGGATCCTTCAGCAGGTCGTAGACCTGGACGGGGATCACCGAGGCGATGGAGGCGCGCGCCGTCGACTCGATGGCGAACAGGATGGAAAACGCCCAGCGCGTCGGCTTCGGCGCGGCGGGAAGCCAGATCGGCTGGCGCACATTCGGTTGCACTGGGGACGCAGTCCGGGAAGCGGTGAGCGATGATCCAAACTCGCTCTAGACCCCGGCCTGCCCATTGTCACCGCATAATTTTGCATTCCCTGCCCAGCGTTTGGGCATGTTCGCGGCGCCGCGCGGGGAATGGTCAGATTCGCCTCCGGGGGCGGTTGATCCGCGTGACGAATGAGGTCTAGGCTAAGCCGGACCGGATGCAAAAGACGGGCGCACGGCCACCAAGAGCCGAATGGTCCCGCAGGCGCGATCCGGCCGAAGAGGGGGATTGCATGGCGAAAGGATCGGCCGCACCGGCGGTCTCCACGAAGGACAGTCACGTCCGTTTCGAGCGGGTCCAGAAGAGCTACGACGGCGAGACGCTGGTCGTAAAAGACCTCAATCTCGACATCGCCCGCGGCGAGTTCCTGACCCTTCTCGGACCGTCGGGCTCGGGCAAGACGACGACGCTGATGATGCTCGCCGGGTTCGAGACGGCGACCCATGGCGAGATCTATCTCGACGACGACCCGATCAACTCGGTGCCGCCGCACAAGCGCGGCATCGGCATGGTTTTCCAGAACTACGCGCTGTTCCCGCACATGACGGTGGCGGAGAACCTCGCCTTCCCGCTGCAGGTGAGGAAGATGAGCCGCGCGGAGATCGACAAGCGGGTGGCCAGAGCCCTCGACATGGTCGAGCTCGGCTCCTTCGGGCGGCGCATGCCGGCGCAGCTCTCGGGCGGACAGCAGCAGCGCGTCGCGGTGGCCCGCGCGCTGGTCTTCGACCCGGCGCTGGTGCTGATGGACGAGCCGCTCGGCGCGCTCGACAAGCAGCTGCGCGAGCAGATGCAGTACGAGATCAAGCACATCCACGAGAATCTCGGCGTCACCATCGTCTATGTGACGCACGACCAGGCCGAGGCGCTGACGATGTCGGACCGCATCGCGGTCTTCAACGACGGGATCATCCAGCAGCTCGCCAGTCCCGACGCCCTCTACGAGGAGCCGGAGAACAGCTTCTGCGCCCAGTTCATCGGCGAGAACAACACGATGGCCGGCAGGGTGAGCGACATCGCCGGCGGCATCGCCACGGTCGATCTCGACAACGGGCCGGAGGTCCGCGCGGTCGCGGTCAATGTCGAGCGGCCGGGCGAGCGCACCCAGCTCTCGATCCGCCCCGAGCGCATCGAGGTCGACACTAGCGGCGCCGAGGTGTCGCTGCCCGGGACCGTCGAGGAGGTCATCTATCTCGGCGACCACA
>JBFWXZ010000015.1:0-31492 GCA_050186955.1 Flavobacteriaceae bacterium | reverse complement strand
GCCCGCGACACGCCGACGCTGCAGGTGCCGACGCTGTGGGACGGCGGCAGGCGGCTGTGGGAGAGCACGCTGATTGCCGAGTATCTGCTGGAGACATACGACCCACCGCCGGCGCCGGCGGGCCAGCCGCCGTTGGCGGGATGCCTCGCGCGGGCGACCTCGGCCTGGGAGGACCGGCTGCTGATGGCCAGCGTGCAGACGCTGGGGACGGCGGCGACGACGGTCTCGCAACTCACCTGGACGGGCGTCGGCGTCGCGGACAATGACCACCTGGCGCGCTGCGCGGCCCGCATCGGTCATCTTCTCGACTGGCTCGAGGGCGAACTCGGTGAGGCGGGGTCCGGCTTCTTCGGCGATGCGGTAAGCGCCCAGGACATCTTCCTCGCTTGCCATCTCCGGTTCATCGCGGCACGGCCGCTCGGCATCAACCTCGCTCCGGGACGCCATCCGCGCATCGCGGCGCTGCTGGATAGGCTGGACCGGCGCGCGAGCTTCGCGGCGAACCCCGTTCTGTGGTGGGATCCCGCCGTCACCGGCTATGACGAGGCGGGTACCCCGCTCTACGGCGGCTAACGATCCTCCCTGACTTCCGCGGACCGGTTGCCAGCCAGCGGCGGGCGGTCCATCGTGGGTCGGGCCATCCTCCCGCGCCGGAACGATCCGAGCAGACATGACCGCGCTGATCACCGCGATCTTCGCCGCCACCTATGCCGGCATGGCGCTCGGCCGGGTGCCCGGGCTGACCATCGACCGCACGGGAATCGCGCTCGTCGCCGCCGTCATCCTTGCCGCGTCCGGCGCGATCGCGCCGGATGGCATCGCCGGCGCCATCCACTTCCCGACGCTGCTGCTGCTGGGCGGGCTGATGATCGTTTCCGGCAGGGTTCGTGCGGCGGGAATCTACGACGCCGTGGCGGCCCGCATCGCCGAGCGCGCCGGCGAGCCGAGGGTTCTGCTGGCGGCCACCATCGCCGCCGGGGGACTGCTGTCGGCGGTGCTCGTCAACGACGTCGTGGTCTTCGCTCTGACGCCGCTCATCTGTCGCGGCCTCGCCGCCCGCGGCGTCGATCCGCGCCCGCATCTCTTCGGGCTGGCGGCGGCGAGCAATGCCGGCTCGGCGGCGACGCTGATCGGCAATCCGCAGAACATCATGATCGGCCAGGTCGGGCGGCTGCATTTCCTCGACTACACGCTGGCGGCGGCGCTGCCGGCGCTCGGCGGGCTCGCCATCGCCTATCTGGTGATTGCGCGGGTCTGGCGCGACGCGCTGGACAGGCCCGCCGGTCCGCCGGCCGACACGTCTCCGCCGGTTCACGACAGGCGCGGCGCGATGCTGTGCGCGGCCGCGCTCATGGTGCTGCTCGCGCTGTTCCTGACGCCGCTGCCGCGCGAGCTCTCCGCGCTCATCGTCGCCGCCGTGCTGCTGGTCAGCCGCGGGGTCGAGAGCCGCCGGCTGATCGGCGAGATCGACCTGCCGCTGATCATCCTGTTCGCGAGCCTGTTCGTTGTGAACGCGAGCTTCGCCGCCACAGGCATTCCGCTTGACGCGCTGAGGGCGCTGGAAGGCTGGGGGCTGCTGCCGGAGCGCTTGTCGCTGCTGGCGCCGCTGGCGCTCGCCGCCTCCAACACCATCGGCAATGTCCCGGCGGTGGTGATGATCCTCGAGATCTGGCGCGGCATACCGACGGGCACACTGATCGGGCTCGCCGTGCTCTCCACGCTCGCCGGCAACCTGCTGCTCGTCGGCAGCTTCGCCAATCTCATCGTCGCCGAGCAGGCGGCGGTCTGCGGCGTCAGGCTGGGCTTCGCCGACCACGCCAGGGCGGGAATCCCGGTGACGCTGCTGTCGATGGGACTTGCCTGCGTGTGGCTGTGGGCGACGGGCTATATGGCGATGTGAGGAGCGCCCGGTCTGGACAGCGCCGCACGCGGCTGATTGACTCCGGGTCCAACCCGTTCATCCCCGACCAGGGAGGCGCGACATGGCCGCGGTGCCGCCCGTATGCGATTTCGGATGGAAGGCGCTCGACGCGACGCTGCTGGGAACCGACGGCAAGGCGCATTCGATCCTCGACTGCGCCGGCCCCAACGGGCTCGTCGTCGCCTTCATCTGCAACCACTGCCCCTATGTGAAGGCGGTCGCCGACCGCATCGCCCGCGCCGCCGCCGATCTGAGGATGCACCGCGTCGGCTTCGTGGCGATCAACGCCAACGACGCCGCAGCCTATCCCGAGGACGGCTTCGACAGGATGAAGGACTTCGCCGCCGCGAACGGCTTCACATTCCCCTATCTGCACGACGAGGATCAGTCGGTGGCGCGTGCCTATGGCGCGATGTGCACGCCGGACTTCTTCGGCTTCAACGGCGATCTGGAGCTGCAATATCGCGGCCGGCTCGACGCCTCGGGCAACCGGCCGGCGGCGCCGGGCGTCTCCCGCGACCTTTACGAGGCGATGGTCAAGGTGGCGAGGACCGGCGAGGGGCCGAGGGAGCAGATCCCCTCCATGGGCTGCTCCATAAAGTGGAAATCCTGAGGCGCTATTCGGCGGCGCTCGGAATCTCCGGCACCTCGCAGCCGGCGGGGCAGCAGCGGCCCGGCTGGCGCGAGACGCGCCGGCCCTCGTCGAGGACGCCGCGGTCGAGCAGGCGCTCGACCAGCTCGGTCTTCTCGTAGACGGGATAGTTGCGCCAGATCTCGCGCTTCATCGCCTCCGGCGAGCCGCCGCCGTGGAGCGAGATCACCGAATACCACGCGCCCTGGTGCGAGGCGGTGAGGTCCTCGATGAGACGCGACACCTCGAGCCGCTCGGCGGCAGGGATGTCCGGGCGGCCGGCGAGCACGGCGGACAGCGATGCCCTTGTCTCGGGATTGTGGTCCTCGTCGGGGCCGGGCAGGGCGACGATCAGTCCGCCCGAGACGTAGTGGGCGAGCCGGTGCATGTCGTAGATCCTAGTCGCCAGCAGCAGCTTGCCGATATTGGAGTAGACCGGATCGGGCATGACGTTGCCGGCCGGGTCCTTCACGCAATAGACCGACGAGGCGACGCCGCAGGCATAGAAGCTCTCGGTGATGGTGATCAGCTCGACCATGGCGTCGCGGATATGGCCGTAGCGGTCGGCGTCGAGGCCGTTGGCCTCGGTCATCAGCGCGCCGGCGCCGATCAGCAGGTCGCCGAAGCCGGCGCGGGCGCCGATGCAGGAATGGCGGTGATGGGTGGCGTAGGAGGTCGTGAGCAGGCCGCCTTCCTCGATCTCGCCGGCGAGGAAGACGCGGTCATGCGGCACGAACACGTCGTCGAAGATGACGACGCCGGTGGACTGGCCGTATTTCGCCGAGAACTTCGCCGCCGCCTCGCCTGGCCGGCCGGCGGGGCGGGCGACGATGGTGACGCCCGGCGCATCCACCGGCACCGCGCAGGCGACGGCGAAATCCGCGTCCTCTGGCGCGTGGGTGCGGCAGGGCATGACGAGGAACTCGTGCATGTAGGGCGCGCCGGTGACGATCGCCTTGGTGCCGCGGATCACGATGCCGTCGGCGCGGCGCTCGGCGATGTGCACATAGACGTCCGGGTTCTCCTGCGCGCCGGGGCGCTTCGAGCGGTCGCCCTTGGCGTCGGTCATGGCGATGCCGAGGGCGAGGTCGTTGTCCTGGACGTGGTGGAGATAGTCCATGAAGCGCTGGGCGTAGTCGGTGCCGTGGACGTCGTCGGCGCGCTTCGTCGCCTGGAAGAAGGCGTTGAGCGCGTCATGGGCGAGATAGCGCTGGGCGCAGCCGGATTCGCCGCAGATCAGCCGCACCGCCTCCAGCTTGTAGAGCAGGTCGGCGGAGGTCTCGTTGATGTGGAGCATGCGGTTGACCGTCCGCCCGGACGATGCCTGGCGGGCGGTCATGAAGGCCTTGTGCTCGTCGCGCAGCGCGAAGTCGTAGGAGACGCCGACGCCGGCGATGCCGGGCGCCAGAAGCGGCTCGTCGGCGACCGAGGCGACCTGCGCCCCGTTGATGAAGACGCGGGGGGATAAGGCTCTCAGGGACTCGCGGTAGTCGGCCGCCGACATCATCATGGCGTTTCTCCCGGATTGGCTGTTGCATGAAAATCTAACAGTGTTAAATTCTTTGTCAATCGTTCAATCGAAGCGGGGCGCCTCATGGCCCGGACGGCGGCAGGCACGTCAGCGAAAGCGGCAACGAAAACGGCGGCGAAGCGCCGGCAGGCGGTCGGCGAGCACAAGCGCGCGCTGATCCTCGATGCGGCGCGGCGGGTCTTCGAGCGGGAGGGCCTGGAAGGCGCGAGTCTCCGCGCCATCGCGGCGGAGGCCGGCTACACGCCGGCGGCGCTCTACTTCCATTTCGATTCCAAGGAAGCCGTCTACGCCGACCTGCTGACGCAGTCGATCGACCGGCTGCGGGAGGCGGTCGACCGCGCGGTCGCCGGGGCGAAGGACGCGCCCGGCCGGCTGGAGGCGGCGGCGCTCGCCTTCTTCGGCTTCTACGCGCTGAACCCGCGCGACCTCGATCTCGGCTTCTATCTGTTTCGCGGCGGCATGAAGCCCAGGGGCCTCGGGCGCGAGCGCAACCGGCTGCTCAATGCGAGTTTCTACGCAGCGCTGGAGCCGGTGGAATCGGCGGCGGTCGAAATGGGGGCGGAACGCGAAGCGGCGCGGCGGCTCGCCGCCGACATCCTCGCCCATGCGGCGGGGCTGCTGCTGATCGCCCATACCGGCCGCATCCGCCTGTTCGGCGCCTCGGCGGAGGACCTGATGCGCGGCTATGTGGCGGAGCGGGTCGCGCTGCTCGGTTGAGCCGCTACTCCTACGGCGTCCAGGCGCCGGGCTGGACGATGAAGTCGGTGCCCTTGCCGGTCTCGCGGCCGAGGCCGGCGTCCGAGATGATGAAGGTCGAGCCCGACGTCAGCAGGAAGGCGACGCGGCGGCGCAGGGATTCGGGAATGTCGATGCGGTCGAGCGCCGCCTTCGCCGAGCCCATATCCGGATCGGTCATGGTCAGCACCGCCCACGACGCCTCGTCGGCGGTGTCCTCGAAGTCGCGCACCGCGAAGACGTGGGTGCCGAGCGGCGCGGCGTCGTCACGGATCGCCACCGGCGCGTCGAACAGGTCGACATGCTTCTGCCGCACATAGAGATGGCCGGTGATCTCGGGCCGCCCGACGGCCTCGTGAAGCTGGGCGTAGAGTTCCTCCGTCACCATGCCGGTCCTCGGCGCGCCGATGGATTCCTGGAAGGACTGGATGGCGGCGCCGGTATTGCCGCCGAGCCAGCCGTCGATCTCGCCGGGATCGTGGCCGAGTTCCTTGAGCATGCGCTGGAGATCCATAAGCCGCTCGCGGCCGGTGCGGCGGGTGACGAGGATGCGCAGCGGCTCGGGCGAGCGGCTCTCCCAGGCGCGCATCATCTCGAGCTGCGCCTCGAAATCGGCGAACTCCATGGAGGCCGCGTCGGGGGTGCGCGGCATCGGCGCGGCGCTGGCGACGCGCGGCGGGCCGGCCGGCTGGAACAGCGCGTCGTCGTCGATCGGCTCGAAGGCGGCGTGGCGGTCGACGACGATGACGTCGACGCCGAGCCCGGTCATCGAGAAGAGCTTGCGGGCGAACTGGCCGGGCAGGCGGATGCAGCCATGCGAGGCGGGATAGTTCGGGACGTGGCCCTCGTGAAGCGCGATGCCCGACCAGGTGATGCGCTGCATGAAGGGCATCGGGGCGCTGGAATAGATGTTGGAGCGATGCCAGCGCGACTTCTGGAGGATCGAGTAGACGCCGGCCGGCGTCGAATGGCCGGCCTTGCCGGTGGAGACGCGCGAGCTTTCGATCACCTCCAGCCCGCGATAGACGTCGACCTTCTGGTCGGTCAGCGAAACGACGAGCCGCAGGCGACCCTGCGGTTCCGCCTCGGCGGCCGTCTCGGCCTTCTTCGGGGCGGGCTCCTTGCCGGCCAGCGCCGGCGCAGCCAGCGCCAGCGCGCCGCCGAGCACGACGAGGGCGCCGAGATGCTTCGCCGCAGCGGCAAGCGTTCCGCTCAAGCGTTCGGTCATGGTCGCGTGTCTCCCCAGCCGCGCATGCCGCATCGCGCGTCAGACGCCGGCAACGATAGTGCCCATGCGTCAACAAAATAAGAATCGCGGGATTTGTCCGCGGAATCAAGCCACGCGGGATCAATCCGGCGTGAATCGCGGCGTTCTGTGGCCGATCCGGCACAGTCGCGCCCGGCGACCAGACGAGAATGGCGGGGGGCCTCCTTCGGGGCTATGGTCAGGCCATGAAACGGCGAAACAAGACGACGGGCGCGCGGCTGCGCGTGGTGCTTGAGCCCGACATCGCGCTCGGCCCCGGCAAGGCCGACCTGCTGCAGGGCATCGCCGAGGAAGGCTCGATCGCCGCGGCGGGCCGCGCCCAGGGCATGAGCTACAAGCGCGCCTGGGGGCTGGTCGAGGAGATGAACGCCGATTTCCGCGAGCCGCTGGTCGCCACCAGCAAGGGCGGCAGCTCGCATGGCGGGGCGGCGCTGACCACCGCCGGCATGGCGGTGCTGGCGCTCTACCGGCGGATGGAGGAGCAGGCGGCGAAGGCGATTGCCGGGGACATCGCGACCCTGCGGCGGATGACCGCCGATATGTCGGAACGGAAATAACGGTTGAGGCGTGGCGGCGCGATGCGTAATGTCGATATATCCAAATGGACATATCGGGGAGTTTTCGCCATGAAACAGTTCAGCACGCCTGTCGTCCTCGGCCGCGCATTCGCGCTCGCCCTGCTCCTTCTGGTTCCCGGTCTCGCCCGGGCGGACGAGGTCCGTGTCGCGGTGGCGGCGAACTTCACCGCCGCCGCAAAGGAGATCGGCGCGCTTTTCGAGAAGGCGAGCGGCCACACGGTGGTCTTCAGCTTCGGCTCGACGGGGCAGTTATACACCCAGATCGGCCAGGGCGCGCCCTTCGACGTGTTTCTCGCCGCCGACCAGGCGCGCCCGGAAAAGGCGCTCGCCGAGGGCCTCGCCGTCGAGGGCAGCCGCTTCACCTATGCGCAGGGGCGGATCGTGCTGTTCAGCAAGGACGCCGGCCTCGTCGAGGGGCCGGAGACGCTGAAGGCGGGCGGCTTCCAGAAGATCGCCATCGCCAACCCGGAGACCGCGCCCTACGGCGCCGCCGCCGTCGAGACGATGAAGGCGCTCGGCGTCTACGAGGCGCTGCAGCCGAAGATCGTCCAGGGCGGCAACATCGCCCAGACCTTCCAGTTCGTCGACACCGGCAACGCCGAGCTCGGCTTCGTCGCCCTGTCGCAGGTGGCGGGCGGCGATGCGGGATCGCGCTGGGTGGTGCCGGGCGATCTCTACTCGCCGATCGCGCAGGACGCCGTGCTGCTCAAGCTCGGCGAGGGCAACGAGGCGGCAGGCGTTTTCGTCGCCTTCCTCAAGGGTGCGGAAGCGCGCGCGGTCAAGGAAAGATACGGCTACGGCGCCGGCGACTGACGCGGCGCGGCAACGGGGGAGGCGGCATGAGCGATATCTGGCAGCCGGTGGTGCTGACCCTCGAGCTCGCCTTGGTGACGACGGTCTTCCTGCTGATCGTCGCCACCCCGGTCGCCTGGTGGCTCGCGCGCTCGCAGGCGCGGTGGAAGGAGGCGGTGGCGGCGGTGGTGGCGCTGCCGCTGGTGCTGCCGCCGACGGTGCTCGGCTTCTACCTGCTGATCGCGCTCGGGCCGGACGGTCCCGGCGGCTGGATCGCCGGCCTGTTCGGCGGCCGCACCCTGGCCTTCACCTTCGAGGGGCTGGTGATCGGCTCGGTGGTCTATTCGCTGCCCTTCGTCGTGCAGCCGATCCGCAACGCCTTCATCGCTGCCGGCGACCGGCCGATGGAGGTGGCGGCGACGCTCAGGGCGACGCCGTGGGACGCCTTCTGGTCGGTGGCGCTGCCGCTGGCGCGGCCCGGCCTGCTGACCGGCGCGGTGCTCGGCTTCGCCCACACGATCGGCGAGTTCGGCGTCGTGCTGATGATCGGCGGCAACATCCCCGGCGAGACCAAGGTGCTGTCGGTCGCGATCTACGATTTCGTCGAGACGCTGCAATTCGCCAAGGCGCATCTGCTGGCCGGCGGCATGCTGGTCTTCGCCTTCGTGGTCATCTTCCTGATGATGTTGCTGGAGCGCCGCTGCTGGCGCCCCGGCGATTGAGGGCGCGGGGATGAGGGCCGGCGACGACCATATCCGGGCACGCTTCGCGGGCAGCATCGGCGCGTTCACGCTCGACATGGCGTTCGAGGCGCCGATGCGCGGCGTCACCGCGATCTACGGCCCTTCCGGCTGCGGCAAGACCACGCTGCTGCGCTGCATGGCGGGGCTGCGGCGGCTTTCCGGCAGCCTGCGGATCGGCCCGCAGACCTGGCAGGACGACGACGGCGGCGTCTTCGTCAGGCCGCATCGCCGCGAGGTCGGTTACGTCTTCCAGGAGCCCAGCCTGTTCCCGCATCTATCCGTCGGGCGCAACCTGACCTATGGCGCGCGGCGCTCTCGGGCCGGCGGGCAGGGGCTGGACTTCGACGAGATCGTCGGCCTGCTCGGCATCGGCCACCTGCTCGAGCGCGGCCCGCACACGCTGTCGGGCGGCGAGCGGCAGCGGGTGGCGGTCGGCCGCGCGCTGCTGTCGAAACCGCGCATCCTGCTGATGGACGAGCCGCTGGCCGCCCTCGACCGGGGGTTGAAGGAGGAGATCCTTCCCTATTTCGAGGCGCTGCACGAGACGCTGGCGATCCCCGTCATCTATGTCAGCCACGACATCGCCGAGGTCGGCCGGCTGGCCGACCGGATGATCGTCGTCGACGCCGGGCGCAAGGTCGCCGAGGGCGCGCTGACCGAGGTCCTCGAGCGCGTCGACCTGCACCCCTCGACGGGCCGCTTCGAGGCCGGCGTGGTGCTGACGGCGCGGGTCGTCTCGCACGACCGCGACCTGCAGATGACGCGCCTCGACCATCACGGCCAGGCGATCGTCATGCCGATGGCGGAGCTGCCGGCGGGCAGCGAGGTGCGGCTGCGCATCCGCGCCCGCGACGTGGTGCTGGCCACCGAGCGCCCGCGCGGCATCAGCATCCGCAACGTGCTTTCCGGCACGGTGAGGGAGGTCGCCGAGGAGGCGGAGACGGCGTTCGCCGAGACGCTGGTCGACATCGGCGGCGCCGGCGTGCGCGCCCGCGTCACCCGCGCCGCGGTCGCCGATCTCGGATTGAGACCCGGCATGCCCGTCCATGTGCTGATCAAGTCGGTCGCCTTCGACCGGCGCGCGGTGCTGCAGGTGCAGAAGCCGCACGAGCCGCCGCAGCGCGGCTGAGCCGGCGGCCCCGGCGGGCCCGTGAAGATGACGCGGATTTAATTTGCCATGCCCGCGGGCTTCCGCCATCGTCCGCTCGCCCATCCCAGCGAGCGACAGGACGGCGTGGCCCGTGTTCCAGTCCTTCTTTCCCGATCCAAGGCGCTTCTTCCTCTCCGCAGTCCTCTGGACGGCACTGGCCATGCTCTGCTGGTACGGCCTCGCCCGCGACCTCGGCGAGAGCCTCAGCCTCGGCGGGCTCATCGGCTACGGCTATCCGACGCCGCTTGGCGAGGGCGCCGACGACGCGGCGCGCGGCGCCTTCACGCTGGCGCAGACCAAGGCGATCGACGTCTGGCTCTACCAGTACATGTTCATCTGGGGCGGGCTGTTCGCCCTGGCCTGGGCGCGGATCAGCCCGCATCGCTGGTTCCGCTGGTCGGTGCTGGTGTCGATGGTCATCATCTTCATCACCTGGTTCCAGGTGCAGCTCGACGTGATGATCAACGAGTGGTTCGGCACCTTCTACGACATGGTGCAGAAGGCGCTGGGCGAGCCCGGCAGCGTCACCTCGGAGGCCTTCTACGGCCAGCTCGCCACCTTCGCCGGGATCGCGCTGGTGGCGATCACGGTGGCGGTGATGACGCGCTTCATCGTCAGCCACTGGATCTTCCGCTGGCGCACCGCGATGAACGACTACTACACCAGCCGCTGGGACCGGCTGCGCCACATCGAGGGCGCCTCGCAGCGCGTCCAGGAAGACACCATGCGCTTCGCCGCCATCATGGAGGGGCTGGGCGTCAGCCTGATCGATTCCCTGATGACGCTGATCGCCTTCCTGCCGATCCTCTGGGGCCTGTCGATGCATGTGAAGGGACTGCCGATCATCGGCGAGGTCCCGCAGGCGCTGGTCTTCGTGGCGATCATCTGGTCGATATTCGGCACCGCCATCCTGGCGCTGGTCGGCATCCGCCTGCCGGGGCTGGAATTCCGCAACCAGCGGGTCGAGGCGGCCTTCCGCAAGGAGCTGGTGTTCGGCGAGGACAATCCGGACCGCGCCCAGCCGCCGACGCTCGACATGCTGTTCGACGACGTCCGCCGCAACTATTTCCGCCTCTACCTCAACTACCTCTATTTCAACGTGGTGCGGTACGGCTACCTGCAGGCCGGCGTGCTCGTCCCCTATGTGGCGCTGGCGCCCACCATCGTCGCCGGCGGGCTGACCCTCGGGGTCATGCAGCAGATCATCCGCGCCTTCGGCCGGGTCGAGAATTCCTTCCAGTATCTGGTCAATTCGTGGACGACGATCGTCGAGCTGATGTCGATCTACAAGCGCCTCAAGGCCTTCGAGGCGACGCTGGAGGGCGAGGAACTCGGCGATATCGAGAAGGAATGGGTGCCGGCCGCGCCGGCCGGCGAGTAGCCGCGAAACGACGGGCGACGGAGCTGTTTCGACGGCACCTCCGCGTATGGCAGCCATGCAAATTGGCTTGCATTGGTTCGCCTTTTATGCGCAGCTTCCGTGGAATGGACGCCGTTCGCGTGGACGCGGCAGCAATGTCGTGAATGCGGTGTCCGCTCGATGCGCCGACTGTCTCGAACGATCGCTGCCATCAAGTATCCCGCGCCGGACCCGCGGCAGAACGCCGCAAACGGCGCAAAACCGGGCGGTGCTCCACGTGTGCCACCCTTCAAGGAAGTGAGCGGGTTTCGCATTCCGCGCGATCCGCGAGCCAGGCAGCGACAAGGAGACTGATGCATGGCGACCGGCACTGTTAAGTGGTTCCACGGCACCAAGGGTTACGGCTTCATCCAGCCGGATGAGGGCGGCGCGGACGTTTTCGTCCATATCAGCGCCGTCGAGCGCTCGGGCCTTTCCGGCCTCAACGAGGGCCAGAAGGTGTCCTACGAACTGCAGATGGATCCCCGCAAGGGTAAGGCCGCTGCGGTCGATCTGAAGGCGCTGTGAAGCGCTTCGGACCGATAGCGGTCTGACGGTCAAGCCCCGGTCATCGCACCGGGGCTTTTCTTTTCGCCCGTCCGCCGCGGGGCGCTTGACGCGAACCCGCCGCTGATGTTCCATGCCGCGCCATGAACATGTTCATCGCAAGCGCCACCCCGACCGGGGGTCTCTGGTGGGCCGCTCCGTAAAGGGGTGGCCGCGATAGAAAACGTGTCTCACGTGGCCGCCACCGCAAAGCGGTTGGCCACGGGTTCTTCTGCGATGCGGTTTGAAGCTGAGGAACCGAGGAACAGATGAACCGCAACTTCTTCTCCATGCCAGCCGAATCCGCCTTCGTCACCGCGGGCGGCCTGTCCATCCGGCGCCGCGTGCGCCTCGTCGACGTGTCGACCGAGCTCGATCACCTGATCGACGACCTCGACGGCCGTCCCGGCGTGCTGCTGTCGTCGGGCATGCAGGTGCCGGGGCGCTACGACAATTTCGATCTCGGGTTCTCGCGCCCGCCGCTGAAGATCACCTCGGTGGCCCGCGACTTCACCATCGAGGCGCTGAACGCGCGCGGCGAGGTGCTCGTCGCCTTCCTCGCCCACGCGCTGCGGGAGGCCGCCGACCCCGAGATCGTCGTCGCGCGGGCGACCGGCACCGTGATCTCCGGCAGCGTGCCGGCGAGCGACGCGCCGGTGGAGGAGGAGAACCGCACCCGGCGGCCGACGATCTTCACCCTGCTGCGCCGGTTGATCGCGGCGCTGCATGTCAGCGACGACGGACTGCTCGGCTTCTACGGCACCTTCAGCTACGACCTCGTCTTCCAGCTCGAGGACCTGGAGCAGCGCCGGCCGCGCGCCGACGACCAGCGCGACGTGGTGGTGTTCCTGCCCGACCAGCTCTTCGCCTATGACCGGCGCGCCGAGCGCGGCCTGGTGGCGAGCTACGAGTTCGCGTGGGAGGGCCGCGATACCGAGGGGCTGCCGCGCGAGGCGCCGGCCTCCGTCTACAGGGCCGAGGGCGGGGAGGCGTTCCGCGACATGCCGGCGGGCGAATATCCGAAGATCGTCGAGACGGCGCGCGAGCATTTCGCGCGCGGCGACCTCTTCGAGGCGGTGCCCGGCCAGCTCTTCGGCGAACCCTGTTCGCGCACGCCGGCGGAGGTGTTCCGGCGGCTATGCCGCATCAACCCGGCGCCCTTCGGCGCATTGATCAATCTCGGCGACGGCGAGTTCCTGGTCTCCTCCTCGCCGGAGATGTTCGTGCGCTCCGACGGCGAGCGGGTCGAGACCTGCCCGATCTCCGGCACCATCCGGCGCGGCAAGGACGCCATCGCCGACGCCGACCAGATCCGCCAGCTCCTGAACTCCGACAAGGACGCCTTCGAGCTGAACATGTGCACCGACGTCGACCGCAACGACAAGGCGCGCATCTGCGAGCCCGGCTCGATCAAGGTGATCGCGCGCCGGCAGGTGGAGACCTATTCGAAGCTGTTCCACACGGTCGACCATGTCGAGGGCACGCTGCGGCCGGAGTTCGACGCGCTCGACGCCTTCCTCAGCCACGCCTGGGCGGTGACGGTGACCGGCGCGCCGAAGCTGTGGGCGATGCAGTTCGTCGAGGACCACGAGCGCTCGCCACGGCGCTGGTACGGCGGCGCGCTCGGCGTGCTCGGGCTCGACGGCCACATCAACACCGGCATCACCATCCGCACGACGCGGATGAAGGACGGCGTCGCCGAGGTGCGCGTCGGCGCGACGCTGCTGTTCGACAGCGACCCGGTGGCCGAGGACGAGGAATGCCACACCAAGGCGGCGGCGCTGTTCCAGGCGATCCGCAGCGACGACCTGCCGAGAGAGGACGGCGAGGGCGAGGGCGCCGGTCCCGGCGAGGGCCGCAGGGTGCTGCTGATCGACCACGAGGACAGCTTCGTGCACATGCTGGCGGACTATTTCCGCCAGACCGGCGCGCGGGTGAACGTGGTGCGCCACAACCACGCCCGCGCCCGGCTCAGGGAGGGCGACTACGACCTCGTCGTGATGTCGCCGGGGCCCGGCAAGCCGGAGGATTTCGACACCGCCGGCACCATCGCCGAGGCGCTCGGGCGCGGGCTGCCGATGTTCGGAGTCTGCCTCGGGCAGCAGGCGATCGGCGAATATTTCGGCGGCCGCCTCGGCCAGCTCGAGACGCCGGCGCACGGCCGGCCCTCGCGCATCGAGATCGACGGCGGGGCGCTGTTCGAGGGGCTTCCCGAGGGCCTCGCCGTCGGCCGCTATCACTCGCTCTACATCGCTCCCGACAGCATGCCGGCGGAGCTGCACGTATCGGCGCGGACCGAGGACGGCATCCCGATGGCGGTCGAGCACAGGACGCTGCCGATCGCCGCGGTGCAGTTCCACCCGGAGTCGCTGATGACGCTGGAGGGCGGGGCCGGCAACCGCATCGTCGAGAACGCGATGCGGCTGGCCGGGCGCTCGCGGCGCAACGCCGCCGGCGACGCCGCCTGACGGCGCCTCAGTCGAGGGTGCGGCGGAAGCGCGTCACGGCGATGGTCATGGCGACCAGCATCAGCAGCAGCAGCATGACGATCTCGCGGGCGAGCTCGGAGAAGTCGGCGCCCTTCAGCATGATGCCGCGGACGATGCGCAGGAAATGGGTCAGCGGCAGCGCCTCGCCGATCCACTGCGCCCATCGCGGCATGCCGGCGAAGGGGAACATGAAGCCCGACAGCAGGATGTTGGGCAGAAAGAACATGAAGCTCATCTGGATCGCCTGGAGCTGGTTCCGGGCGATGGTGGAGAAGGTGTAGCCGATCGACAGGTTGGCGGCGATGAAGAGCAGCGACAGCACGGTCAGCAGGGTGTAGCTGCCGACGACCGGCACGCTGAAGAAGAACCAGCCGGCGGCGAAGATGATGGCCGCCTGCAGCGCCCCGGCGAATATGTAGGGGGCGATCTTGCCGAGCATCAGCTCGACCGGCCTGATCGGCATGGCGAGCAGGCTCTCCATGGTGCCGCGCTCGACCTCGCGGGTGACCGACAGGGCGGTGAAGATCAGCATCGTCATGGTGAGGATGGTGCCGAGCAGGCCGGGCACGATGTTGAGGCGGGTGACACCGGCGGGGTTGTAGCGGCGGTGCTGGCGGAACTCGAAGGGCTTCTCGGGTTCGGCGTCGGGCGGCAGCAGGCGGTCGCGCTCGACGGCGCGCTGGATGGTGCCCTCGAGCGCGGCGAGCGCGGTGCCCGAGGCGACCGGATCGGTGGCGTCGGCGATGATGAGGATCGCCGGCTTGTCGCCGCGCCTGACCGCGCGCTCGAAGCCGGCGGGGATCTCGATGGCGAACAGCACCTTGCCGGAGCGGATCAGGGAATCCACCTCCGCCTCGCTGTGGGCGACGGCGGCGAAGTCGAAATATTCGGTGTTTCTGAGCGCGCCGAGGACCGAGCGGGTCATGTAGTTCTGCTCGTGCAGCAGCACGGCGGCGGGCAGGTTGTGCGGCGTGGTGTTGATGGCGAAGCCGAAGAGCACGATCTGCAGCAGCGGGATCATGATCATGGTGGCGAAGGTGACGCGGTCGCGGCGGAGCTGGATGAACTCCTTCATGAACATCGCCGAGAAGCGCGAGAACGGCGTCCCGTCGCGGCGGCGGGCGTCGCTGGCGGGGGCGAAATGGGCGTCGGCGCTCATCGGAAATTGTCCTCCGAGCGGCGCATCAGGTCGATGAAGACGTCCTCGAGCGAGGGCTCGGAGCGTTCCCAGCGATAGTGGCGGTCCTTGCGCCAGACGGCGATGGCGCGGTCGAGCTCCCTGGCGTCGCGCCCCGAGATGTGCAGCGAGTTGCCGAAGGGCGCGACCATGTCGATGCCCTCGAGGCCGGTGAGGCGGGCGGCGAGGCCGTTGAGGTCGGGGCCGGAGACGTTCCAGGTCGACAGCCCGGCGCGGGCGACGACCTCCTCGACGGTGCCTTCCGACAGCAACTGCCCGTAGGCGATATAGGCGATGCGGTGGCAGCGCTCGGCCTCGTCCATGTAGTGGGTGGAGACGAGGACGGTGAGGCCGTCGGCGGCGAGCTCGTGGATCTCCGCCCAGAACTCGCGGCGCGCCTGCGGGTCGACGCCGGCGGTCGGCTCGTCGAGCAGCAGCAGGTCCGGCGAGGGAAGGATGCAGGCGCCGAGCGCCAGGCGCTGCTTCCAGCCGCCGGAAAGCTCGCCGGCGAGCTGGTCCTCGCGGCCGTCGAGGCCGAGGCGCCGGATCTGCTCGCGGGCGGCCCCGCGCGGGTCGGGGATGCCGTAGATGCGGGCGACGAATTCGAGGTTCTCGCGGATCGACAGGTCGGCGTAGAGGCTGAAGCGCTGGGTCATGTAGCCGACGCGCGGCTTGATGCGGTCGCTCTCGGTGATGATGTCGTAGCCGAGGCACGTGCCGCGGCCTGAATCGGGGGTCAGCAGGCCGCAGAGCATGCGGATCGTCGTCGTCTTGCCCGAGCCGTTGGGGCCGAGGAAGCCGAAGATCTTGCCGCGCTCGACCTTCATGGTGAGGTCGCGCACCACGGTCTTGTCGCCGAAGGACTTGGTCAGCCCCTCGACGTCGATGACGTAGTCGGGCGCCTCGCCGTTCACGGCGCCGGCTCCGCGACGACGCCGACCGGCTGGCCGATGCGCAGCGCCGAGGCGTCGTCGGGAACCGCCTCGGCGCGGAAGACCAGCTTGGAGCGTTCCTCCAGCGAATAGATCACCGGCGGCGTGAACTCCGCCTCGCGGGCGAGGAAGACGATCCGCCCGCCGAGGCCGCCGGGGCAGCCGTCGCAGGTGACGGAGACGCGCTGGCCGAGGGAGAGCTTCTGGATCTCCGGCTCGGGGACGAAGAAGCGCAGCTTGAGGTTGCCCGGCGTCAGCAGCGAGATCACCGGCCTGCCGGTCGGGGCGATCTCGCCGGGGCGGAAATAGATCTCCTGCACCACGGCGTCGGCCTTGGCCTCGACGCTGCGATGGGCGAGGCGGGTCCTTGCCTGGGCGAGGCGGGCCTCGGCCTCGCGCACGCCCTGGCGGGCCGCCTGGATGTCCTCGCTGCGCGAGGAAAGCCGGGCGAAGTCGATCTGCCGGGTGATCTCGGCGAGGCCCGCCTGGTCGGCCTCGTAGGCGGCGCGCGCCTGGTCGAGCCGCGCATTGGTCGAGATGCCGCGCTCGACGAGGGCGAGCGCGCGCTCATATTCCTTGCGGGAGGCCTCGATCGCCGCCTCGGCGCGCTGCTTCTGCGCCTGCAGGATGGCGATCTCCTCGGGCCGCTTCTGCGCCGCGGTGACGCGTTCCAGCGTCGCCCGCGCCTGTTCGACGGCGGCTTCGGCGGCCTCGAGGTCGGCCTGCTGGATGTCGGCTTCCATGGCGAAGAGGGGCTGGCCCTCGCTGACCGTATCGCCCTCGGCGACGTCGACGCGCTCGACGCGGCCCGGCTCGTCGGGGCCGATGAAGAGCAGGTCCGCCTCGACCCAGCCGCGATAGCCGGTCGGCGCGGCGGGGCCGCCGTTCCAGAAGAAGACGCCGGCGGCGACCGCGACGGCGGCGAGCGCCAGAAGGATAACCCGTTTCATTCGCCGCCGCCCCCCGTATTGCCGCCCGTTCCGTTCCCCTTGCCGGTGAGCAGGCGCACATAGGTGTCGAACATGCCGGCGGCGTCGAGCGGCTGTATCCTGCCGAAGAGCTCGCCCCACATCACCGCCACCAGCGCCGGCGCCATCACCAGCTGCGGATAGTCCTGGAGCCCGGCGCTGGCGATCTCGCCGCGCTGGTGGGCGCGCCGCAGCACCTCGCGCAGCACCGGCTCGGCGCGGGCGATGATCTCGCGATGGTAGAACTGGGTGAGGGCGGGAAAGCGCGGCCCCTCGGTCAGCAGCAGGCGGAAGATGTGGCGGCGGTCGGTCTCGACGATCTCGGTGCGGAAGGTCGTGTAGAGCCTCGACAGCAACTCGTCGGCACGCAGACGGGGATCGGCGGCGATGCGCGCGATGCGCGCCAGCACGGGCGCCGCGGCGGAGCGCAGCAGCTCCTCGAACAGCCCCTCCTTGTCGCGGAAATAGAGATAGAGCGTGCCCTTGGCGACGCCGGCGCGCGCCGCGATCTCGTCGAGCCGGGCATTGGCGTAGCCCTCCTCGGCGAAGACGGCGAGCGCGGCGTCGAGGATCGCCTGGCGGCGACGGGCGCGCTTGCCCGCCGGGAGGGCGGCATTGCCGGCGCGCGTCGGGGCGGCATCGGCGGTTTGCGGCGGGGTGGCGTCGGCGGCTTGCGCTTCCCGGTCGACGGGCCTGGGTTTCGCCATGGCGGGATCTCTTAATATGACTGACTGGTCAGTCATATACTGGTGAAGCCGGGCTAGCGCAACGGCAAAGATTCCGCGCCGGGGGAAGCGGGGAGAGCCCGGCACGGATCGAGGATGCGCGGCGGCGGGTTGCGTTGCATACGGGCGGGAAACCGCCTAGAGCTTTGTGCAGCTGCGAAGCAGCCAAGAGCGGCGGTCGGTTACGTGAGTTCCTTCATCGAAACCCTGCAATCGATGCTGACGGTCGGTGCGCTGATCGGCCATCTCAGCTACTTCCTGCTCGTGCTGTCGATGCTGATGACGAGCCTGACATGGCTGCGCATCGTCGCCATCGGCTCCGGCATCGCCAGCTTCGTCTTCGACTATTTCTTCATCGACAACACGGTCGGCGCCTTCTGGGACGTGCTGTTCGTCTGCGCCAACATGTTCCAGCTGCTGATGACGGCGTTCCGCGACCGGGTGGCGCGGTTCAGCGACGAGGAGCGGCTGTTCTGCCAGTACGCGGTGCCGACGCTGCCGCCGTCGAGCGCGCGGATGCTGCTGACGCGGGGAAGCTGGCATGACGGGGCGCCGGGCAACGTGCTGACGACCCAGGGCGAGATGGTCCCGGCGCTCGTCTTCCTGACGGCCGGCGAGCTCGAGGTGCTGGTCGACGGGCACGCCGTCGCCCGGGTCGGGCCGCCGCATTTCATCGGCGAGATGTCGATCGCGCTCAACGAGCCGGCGATCGCCACCGTCGTCGCGCGCAGCCAGATCCGCTATCTCGGCTTCAGCCGTGAGGCGCTGAGGCGGCTCTACCGGCGCAATCCCGATATCCGCCAGGCGCTGGAGGCGAGCTTCAACCGCGGCCTCAGGCAGAAGCTCTCGCAGTCCAACGAGGAGAAGCGCGCGCGCAGCGCCGACAGGGCGAAGCCGCAGCGCCGCGGCAGGAAGTCCGCCAATAAACCTGCAAGGCAGCGAAGCGACTGAACGGCCTTGCCCGCGCCGCCCGGCGGCAGCAAGATCATCTTCCGCGGGGCCCCAGCGTCCCGGCCTTCCCCAGACGGAGCCCGACCATCGCCACCGATCCGACCGGCCGCCTCGACGCCCTTTTTGCCCGCATCGACGGCAAGCGCGACGAGCTCGCCGACCTCACCGCCGAGCTGATCCGCGTCCCCACCGTCAACCCGCCCGGCGAGGCCTATACCGACTGCGCCGAGCTGATCGGCAGGCGGCTCGCCGCGCGCGGCTTCAAGGTCTCCTATTTCCGCGGTGAGGGGACCCCGGGAGACACCGACCGCTTCCCGCGCACCAATGTCGTCGCCCGCTTCGAGGGCAGGGCGGCGGGGCCGACCGTGCATTTCAACTCGCATATAGACGTGGTGCCGGCAGGGACAGGCTGGAGCGTCGACCCGTTCGCCGGGACGATCCGCGACGGGCGGGTCTACGGGCGCGGCGCCTGCGACATGAAGGGCGGGCTCGCCGCCTCCATCATCGCCGTGGAATCGCTGATCGAGGCCTTTCCCGATCTCGTCGGCGCGCTGGAGATCTCGGGAACGGTGGACGAGGAATCCGGCGGTTATGGCGGCGTCGCCTATCTCGCCGGCAAGGGGCTGTTCTCGAAGCCGCGCGTCGACCACGTGATCATCCCCGAGCCGCTCAACAAGGACCGCATCTGCCTCGGCCATCGCGGCGTCTGGTGGGCGGAGATCGAGACCTTCGGCGAGATCGCGCACGGCTCGATGCCGTTCCTCGGCGATTGCGCGGTGCGCCACATGGGGGCGGTGATCGAGGCCTTCGAGAAGGAGCTTTTCCCCGCCCTCGACGCCAGGCGCACCGACATGCCGGTGGTGCCGCCCGGCGCCCGCCACTCGACGATGAACATCAACGCCATCCATGGCGGGCAGACCGACGACTGGTCGGGCCTGCCGAGCCCCTGCGTGCCGGATTCCTGCAAGATGGTCATCGACCGCCGCTATCTCATCGAGGAAAAGCCCGACGAGGTGCGCGGCGAGGTCGTGGCGATCCTCGAGCGGCTGGCCGCCGAGCGGCCGAAATTCGCCTTCTCGCTGAAGGAGTTGCTGCATTTCGCACCGACCATGACGGACCGCGAGGCGCCGGTGGTGCGGGCCGTCGCGTCGGCCATCGGCAACGTGCTGGGCCGGCCCGCCGACTACGTCATCTCGCCGGGCACCTACGACCAGAAGCACATCGCCCGCATCGGCCATCTGCACGACTGCATCGCCTACGGTCCCGGCATCCTCGATCTGGCGCACCGGCCGGACGAATATGTCGGTATCGACGACATGGCCGATTCCGCAAAGGTGATGGCCCAATCGGCTCTCGGATTGCTCGGCGGAATGGTATAGAACCGCTGCGAACGCCCCCTTCTGGAAGGATAAAGACGCATGATACGCATTGCCGGACTGGTGCTCGCGGCCGTTCTCGCCCTGACGGCGGGACAAGCGACGGCGGCGAAGACGAGCCTGACAATGGGCATGGTGCTGGAGCCGCCGCATCTCGATCCGACGGCGGGCGCCGCCGCGGCCATCGACGAGGTGGTCTACGCCAACGTCTTCGAGGGGCTGACGCGCATCGGCCGCAAGGGCGAGGTGCTGCCGGCGCTGGCCGAGAGCTGGACGATCTCCGACGACGGGCTGACCTATACCTTCAAGCTGCGCCAGAAGGTGAAGTTCCACGACGGCAGCGACTTCACCGCCGAGGACGCGCTGTTCTCGCTGACGCGCGCCTCCGGCGAGAAGAGCGAGAACGCCCAGAAGGCCCTGTTCGCGACCATCGAGACGGTGAGCGTGGTCGACAACTACACGCTGCGGGTCAAGCTGAGCCAGCCGACCGGCTCGTTCCTGTTCAATCTCGGCTGGGGCGACGCGGTGATGGTCGCGCCGGAAACCGCCGAGGGCAACAAGACCCATCCCGTCGGTACCGGACCGTTCAAGTTCGCCGACTGGGTCAAGGGCGACCGCGTCGACCTGGTGCGCAACGAGGGCTACTGGGGCAAGAAGCCGGCGCTCGAGAAGGCGACCTTCAAGTTCATCCCCGACCCGGCCGCCGCGGCTTCCGCGCTGATGGCCGGCGATGTCGACGCCTTCGCCAATTTCCCGGCGCCGGAGACGGTCCCGCAGTTCCAGGCGGATTCCCGCTTCAAGGTGGTGATCGGCTCGACCGAGGGCGAGACCATCCTCGCCATCAACAACGCCAAGAAGCCCTTCGACGACGTTCGGGTGCGCCGCGCCATGTCGGAGGCGATCGACCGCCAGGCGATCGTCGACGGCGCGATGTTCGGGCAGGGCACCCCGATCGGCTCGCATTTCGCGCCCCATCACCCGGCCTATGTCGATCTCACGGGCAAATACGCCTACGACCCGGAAGCGGCGAGGAAGCTGCTGGCCGAGGCCGGCTATCCGAACGGCTTCAAGGCGACGTTGAAGCTGCCGCCGCCTTCATATGCCCGCCGCGGCGGCGAGATCATCGCCAGCCAGCTGCGCGCCATCGGCATCGATCTGGAGATCATCCCGGTCGAGTGGCCGGTGTGGCTCGACGAGGTGTTCAAGCGCAAGGACTACGACCTCTCCATCGTCTCGCACACCGAACCGATGGATATCGGCATCTATGCGCGCGACGACTACTATTTCGGCTACAAGTCCGACGCCTTCAAGGACGTCATCAAGCGGCTCGACGTCACCACCGACGAGGCGGCGCGCTACGATCTGCTGCGCCAGGCGCAGGAGATCGTCGCCGACGACGCGGTCAACGTCTTCCTCTTCGAACTCGCCAAGACGGGCATCTGGAACGCCCATGTCGAGGGGCTGTGGGAGAACTCGCCGATCCAGGCCAACGACCTGACCGAAGTCCGCTGGACGGAGTGACGCGCGGCGGCCGCAGGGCCGCGCCGAGCTGAGGCGAAAGTCCATGCTCGCCTTCGCACTACGCAGAACCGCCGGCCTCGCCGTCACGCTCGCCGTGGCGACGCTGGTGATCTTCGCGGTGCTGCAGATCGTTCCCGGCGACCCGGCGGCGGTGATGCTCGGCATCAATGCCGACGAGAGCGCGCTGGCGGCGCTGCGCGAGCGGCTCGGCCTCGACCAGCCGGCGTGGTGGCGTTACCTCGACTGGGTCGGCGGGCTCGTCACCGGCGACCTCGGCACCAGCTACCCCTATTCGGTCCCCGTCTCCGAGCTCGTCGCCGACCGGGTGATGGTCAGCGTGCCGCTGGCGCTGATGGCGCTGGCGCTGTCGACGGCGATCTCGATCCCGCTCGGCGCCTTCGCGGCGACGCGGCGCGGCAAGCCCTCCGACGCGGCGGTCATGGGGGCGACGCAGATCGGCATCGCGGTGCCGAACTTCTGGTTCGCGCTGATGCTCGTCTATGTCTTCGCGGTGACGCTGAGGCTGTTTCCCTCCGGTGGCTTTCCCGGCTGGGGGGCGGGCGCCTGGCCGGCCTTCAGGGCGCTGATCCTGCCGGCGGTGGCGCTGGCGCTGCCGCAGGCGGCGATCCTCGCCCGCGTCGCCCGCTCGGCGATGCTCGAGGTGCTCGGCGAGGACTATATCCGCACCGCCCGCGCCAAGGGGCTGACCTGGAGCGCGGCGGTGTGGCGGCACGGGCTGCGCAACGCGCTGATCCCGGTCGTCACCATCCTCGGCCTGCAATTCGCCTTCCTGCTCGCCGGCACGATCATCATCGAGAACGTCTTCTATCTGCCGGGCCTCGGCCGCCTCGTCTTCCAGGCGATCACCCAGCGCGACCTCATCGTCGTGCAGGGGCTGATCGTGCTGCTGGTCGGCGCCGTCGTCGTCGTCAATTTCCTCGTCGATCTCGCCTACGGGGCGATCGACCCGCGCATGCGGTCGGCGCGATGAGGCGCTTCGCCCGCCTGCTGCTGACGCCCGGCTTCGTCGCCGGCGCGGCGATTGCCGCGACGATCGCGCTGATGGCGGCGCTCTCCTTCGTCTGGACGCCCCACGACGTGACGGTCCTCGACGTGCCGAGCCGGCTCCAGTCGCCGTCCGCCGCGCACTGGTTCGGGACCGACCATTTCGGCCGCGACGTCTTCTCGATGATCATGGTCGGCGCGCGCAACTCCATCGCCGTGGCGCTGGTCGCGGTGGGGATCGGCATGGGCGTCGGCGTGCCGCTCGGGCTGCTGGCGGCGGCGCGCGGCGGGTTGCTCGACGAGGTCGTCATGCGCGGCAACGATCTCGTCTTCGCCTTCCCGGCGCTGCTGTCGGCGGTGATGATCACGGCGGTGGCGGGGCCCGGCGCGATCAACGCCATCATCGCCATCGGCATCTTCAACGTGCCCGTCTTCGCGCGGCTTTCGCGCGGCGCGGCGCTGTCGCTGTGGCCGCGCGAGTTCGTGCTCGCGGCGCGGGTCGCCGGCAAGGGCAGGGCACGCATCACGGTCGAGCATATCCTGCCCAACATCGCCAATGTGCTGATCGTCCAGGGCACCATCCAGTTCTCGCTCGGCATCCTCGCCGAGGCCGCGCTCTCCTATGTCGGGCTCGGCGCGCAGCCGCCGATGCCGAGCTGGGGGCGGATGCTGGCGGAAGCCCAGACCATGATCGCCTTCGCGCCGCATCTGGCGCTGTTCCCCGGCTTCGCGATCATCCTCTCGGTGCTCGGCCTCAACCTGATGGGCGACGGGTTGCGCGACGCGCTCGACCCGCGCCTTCAGGGGAGCGGCTGAACCGTGGCGCTGCTGGAGATCGAGGAACTCGGCGCGCGCGTCGGCGGGCTCTCGCTGCTGGACGGCGTATCGCTTTCGCTGAACGCCGGGGAGACGCTCGGCCTCGTCGGCGAATCCGGCTCCGGCAAGTCGCTGACGGCGCTGTCGGCGATGCAACTCGTGCCGCCGCAGATCGCGCTCGCCGGCTCCATCCGCTTCGCCGGCCGCGAGCTCGCGGGGCTCTCCGACGACGCGATGTCGGCGATCCGCGGCAACGAGATCGGCATGATCTTCCAGGAGCCGATGACCAGCCTCAATCCGGTGATGCGGATCGGCGACCAGGTAGCGGAGGGCTTCCGCCTGCATCTGAAGCTGTCGCGCCGCGAGGCGGCGGCGCGCGCCGACGCGGTGCTCGACCGGGTCGGCCTCGCCGTGCGCGACGTGCCGCGCGAGCGCTATCCCCACCAGCTTTCCGGCGGCCAGCGGCAGCGCGTCGTCATCGCCATGGCGATCGCGCTGGAGCCGAAGCTGCTGATCGCCGACGAGCCGACGACGGCGCTCGACGTCACCGTGCAGGCGGAGATCGTGGCGCTGCTGAAGGGGCTGACGCGGGAGCGCGGCACGGCGCTGCTCTTCATCTCCCACGATCTCGCCGTGGTGGCCGAATGCGCCGACCGCATCGCCATCCTGCGGGAAGGGCGCATCGTCGAGCAGGGCCGGACCCGCACCGTGCTGAAGAAGCCGGGCGAGGCCTACACGAAGCGGCTGATCTCCGCGTCCTCGCATGTGCCGGCGCGGGCGCGCCATCCGGTAACCTGGGCGGGGGCTGAGGGCGAGCCACCGCTGCTGTCGGTGGAGAACGTGACGCGGGTCTACCGGCAGGGCCATGACCTGCCGTGGCGCGATGCGCCGCGCACGCTTGCCGTCGATGGCGTGTCGTTCCGGATGCATGCCGGGCAGAGCGTCGGGCTGGTCGGGGAATCGGGCTGCGGCAAGTCCACCCTGGCGCGGACCATCCTCGGGCTGGAGTCGCCGCAGGCCGGCCGCATCGTCTTCGACGGGGCGGAGCTCGGCACCGGCGACGATGCGGCGCGACGCAACCTGCAGGTCGTGTTCCAGGACCCGTTCGGCAGCTTCGACCCGCGCCACCGGGCCGGCCGCATCGTTGCCGAGCCGCTGCACCTGATGGGCCGGGAGCTCGACCCGGCGAGCATCCCGGCGCGCGTCGCCGAGGCGCTGCGCGAGGTGCATCTCGACCCCGCCGACGCGCGCAAGTTCCCGCATGAATTCTCCGGCGGGCAGCGCCAGCGGCTGGCCATCGCGCGGGCGCTGATCACGCGGCCGAAGCTGATCGTCGCCGACGAGCCGGTTTCCGCCCTCGACGTCTCGATCCGCGCCCAGATCCTCGACCTCGTCGCCGAGTTGCGGGACCGGCTCGGCCTCGCCTTCCTGTTCATCAGCCACGACCTCACGGTGGTCAGGGCGATCACCGACGACTGCCTGGTGATGCATCGCGGTCGCATCGTCGAGCGCGGCCCGACGGCCGAGGTGCTGGCATCGCCGGGCGAGGCCTATACGCGGCGGCTCGTCGCCGCGGCGCCCGACCTTGCGGCGATCCTGCGCAAGCGGCGATGATGGCGCTGCGCGTTGCGGCAGGGGCCAGAATCGCGCAAGAGGAGGCGGGCGGCCGGGAGGCCGTTCCTGCGGGGGGCAGAGGGGAAGCGGACATGAGCGACGTGCCGATCCGGATTTCGCGCCGCGGCGCGGTCCTGGAGGTCGTCATCGACCGCCCCAAGGCGAATGCGATCGACGCCCGCACCAGCCGCATGCTCGGCGAGGTGTTCGCCGCCTTCCGCGACGATCCGGCGTTCCGCGTCGCGGTGATCACCGGCGCCGGCCGGCAGTTCTTCTCCGCCGGCTGGGACGTCAATCACGGCGCCAATGGCGAGGGCGCCGACACCGATTTCGGCCAGGGCGGCTTCGGCGGCCTGCAGGAGATGCCGGGGCTGAACAAGCCGGTGGTGGCGGCGGTCAACGGGCTCGCCGTCGGCGGCGGCTTCGAGCTGGCGCTCGCCGCCGACATCATCGTCGCCTCGCAGGAGGCGCGGTTCTCGCTCCCCGAAATCCGCACCGGCACCATCCCCGACGCGGCGACGGTGCGGCTGCCGCGCCGCATCCCGCATCACGTGGCGATGGAGATGCTGCTGACCGGGCGCTGGATGGATGCCGAGGAGGCGCTGCGCTGGGGCCTCGTCAACGAGATCGCGCCGGCCGGCGACGTGCTCGACCGCGCCCGCGAGATCGCGCGGATGCTCTCGGAGGGGCCGCCGCTGGCCCAGGCCGCGATCAAGGAGGCGGTGCGCGAGACCGAGGACCTAGCCTTCCAGGACGCGCTCAACCGCATCACCCGCCGCCGGCTGCCGGCGGTCTCCGCGCTTTATTCCAGCGCCGACCACAAGGAGGGCGCCGACGCCTTCCAGAAGGGCCGCAAGCCGCGCTGGACCGGCAAGTAGGAACTTATCGCGCGTTGTCGCCGAGCCAGTCGCCGATGCGGGCGACGGCCTTGCGGATATTGGCCTCCGAATTGGCGTAGGAGAGCCTGAGATAGCCCTCGCCATGGACGCCGAAATCGGGACCGCCGATGGCGGCGACGCCGGCCTCCTCGAGCAGGCGCGAGGCGAGCTGCTTGGCCGGGATGGCGAGCGCCGAGACGTTCGGAAAGGCGTAAAAGGCGCCCTTCGGCGTCGCGCAGGTGACGCCGGGCAGGCGGTTGACCTCCTCGATGACGACGGCGCGGCGGCGGTCGAAGGCGGCGACCATCTCGCGCACGCAGTCCTGCGGGCCCTCGAGCGCGGCGATGGCGGCGTATTGCGCCTGCGCGTTGACGCAGGACCAGGCGTTGACGGCGAGCTTGCGGGCATTGTCGAAGAGCGGCTTCGGCCACACCGAGTAGCCGAGCCGCCAGCCGGTCATGGCGTAGGTCTTGGACCAGCCGTCGAGCAGGATGACGCGGTCGCGGAGCGCCGGATAGGCAAGCAGGCTGCGGTGCTCAAGCCCGTCGAAGACCATCTGCGAGTAGATCTCGTCGGAGAGGATGGCGACGTCGGGATGCGCCTCGAGGCCCGCCGCGAGGCGGTCGATCTCCTGCTTCGGGGTGACGCCGCCGGTCGGGTTGGCGGGGCTGTTGAGGATGACGAGCCGCGTCCTGCCGGTGATCAGCGACAGCGTCTCGTTGGCGGAGAAGGCGAAGCCGTTCTCCTCGCGGATCGGCACCGGGACCGGCGTCGCGCCGGTGAACTCGATCATCGAGCGGTAGATCGGAAAGCCGGGATCGGGATAGAGGATCTCGGCGCCGGGCTCGCCGAACATCAGGATGGCGGCGAACATCGTGACCTTGCCGCCGGGGACGATGAGGACGAGGCCGGGATCGACCTCGAGGCCGAGGCGGCGGTGGATGTCGGCGGCCACCGCCTCGCGTAGCGGCGCGATGCCGGTCGCCGGCGTATAGCCGTGATGGCCGTCGCGGAGCGCCTTGACGGCGGCCTCGACGATATGCGGCGGGGTCGGGAAATCCGGCTGGCCGATGCCGAGATTGACGATGTCGCGGCCCTCGGCGGCGAGCGCGGTCGCCCGCGCCAGCACCGCGAAGGCGTTTTCCTCGCCGATGCGCGAGAAGCCCGGAACCGTGCGCAGCAATGACGTGTCCTCCAGACGGCGATTTGCCGCACAGGTTTTTGCCACATTCCCGCCGACAATTGCTATCAATCGCGTGAGCGAAAGCAATCGGCCAGCCGACGGGGACACGAAGGTGGATACCAGGAACAGCTACGCCCGGGCGGATTTCGGCCGCATCAACGTCTATCGCAAGCCGCTCATCGCGCTGGCGATCATTCCGCTGACCGCGGCGATCCTGTTCAACGTATCGGCGTTCGCCCCCGACACCTTCGGCCATGAGGCGGTGGAGATGGTCGGGCTGGCGCTGATCGCGCTGTGCATCATCGGGCGCACCTGGTCGTCGATGTATATCGGCGGCAGGAAGATCGAGACCATCGTCGCCGAGGGCCCCTATTCGGTGGTGCGCAACCCGCTCTACGTCTTCTCGATCATCGGCGCCGTCGGCATCGGCATGCAGCTCGGCAGCGTCACCGCCGGCGTCCTGCTCGGCGCGCTGACGCTCATCTTCTTCTATCTCATGGTGCTGGGCGAGGAGCGCGTGCTGCTCGAACTGCACGGCGCCCCGTATCGCGATTATCTGAAGCGCGTGCCGCGGTTCCTGCCGGATTTCTCGCTCTGGCACGACCAGGAGACGCTCAGGGTCTCGCCGCGCTACGTGCGCTCGACCTTCATCGACGCGCTGTTCTTCCTGATCGCGGTGCCCGCCTTCGAGGCGCTGGAGGGCCTGCAGAATTCCGGCGCGCTGCCGATCTTCTTCAAGGTCTACTGAGCCTCAGGCGCCGGGCTCGGCGTCGACCTCGGAGATCGGGCCGAGCGCGGCGGTCATCGCCTCCAGCAGCCCGGACGCCTTCTTGATGTCCTTCGACGACATCGCCGCCTGAAGGCGCTTCTCGATCTGCTTCCAGCGCTTCTTTAGCTCGCGCACGCGGGCGGCGCCCTCCTCGGTCAGGTGGACGCGGGCGCGCCGGCCGTCGCCCTCGTCGCCGCTGCGGGTGACGAGGCCCTCGGCGGCGAGCCGGGTGACCATCTTGGTCATGGTCGGCGGGCGCACCCCGATCATGTCGGCGAGCGCCCCCATGGTGCGGCCGTTCTTGCTGGCCAGCGCCTGCAACAGCGCCTCCTGGCCGGGATGGATGCCGATCTCGCGCATCGCGGCGGCGAGCACCGTGCGGTGCGCGCGAGCCGCTCGAGCCAGCCTGAATCCGATGGAATCCTCGTACCAAGCCTTCATGGGCGGCGCCCCCTCCGCGCTTGCCTCACGATCGAGCCGAGAAGGCCATTGTGGCCAATCAGGTGGCGCGCGTCAAAAACCCTTTTGCGGCGCCGGTCGCCTCGAGCGCCTCCAGCATCGCCGCGGCGCGCGCGGCGAAGGCTGCCGAGCGGCGCCACGCGGCGTTGCGCTCGACGGGCCGCTCGTCCTCGAACAGCCTCGCCACATGCGCCGGCGGGCCGTCGACGATTGCGACACGGGACGCAAGATAGGCGGCCTCGGAAACCGAGTGGGTGACGAAGACGACGGCGATGGCGTTCTCCTCGACGATGGCGAGAAGATCGTCGTCGAGGCGGTTGCGCGTCGGCTCGTCGAGGGCGGCGAAGGGCTCGTCCATCAGCAGCAGCTTCGGCTCGGTCACCAGCGCCCGGGCGATCGCCGCGCGCATCCGCATGCCGCCGGAAAGTTCGGCCGGGCGGCGATGCGCGGCCTGCGAAAGCCCGACCCTGTCGAGCGCGGCGGCGATCGCCGGCGCGGCGTCGGCGCGGCTCACCCCGGCGAGCCGCAGCGGGAACCAGACATTGTCGCCGACATCCGCCCAGGGCATCAGAGTCGGGTCCTGGAAGACCATGGACACCGCGCCGGGATCGATGGGAACGCGGCGCTCGACCCGGCCGGCGGAGGGTTCGGCGAGGCCGGCGATCAGCCGCAGCACGCTCGACTTGCCGGCGCCCGAGACGCCGAGCAGGGCGGTGACGCCGCGCGCCGGGATGTCGAGGGTGAAGCCGTCGACCGCCACCGTCCCGTCGGGATAGGTCAGCCGCGCGCCGTCGAGCGAGACGGCGGCAGCCCGCTGGTCTTCGCCGGAAATCGGTTTCGTCGCGCGCATCGGCGCATCTTATATCGGGCGCAACCCCTTGCCGTTAGACTTTTGCCGCCGCTTCGGCGAAAAGGAGCCTCGATGCCGAGGAAACGCCGTCTTGAGGACTTCACCAGCGCCGCGCTGAAGCGCGCCGCGCCCGCCATGGTCGCGGTGCTGCCGGTCGCGGCGGTGGAGCAGCACGGTCCGCACCTGCCGCTCGGCACCGATCTCCACATCACCGGCGGCCTGCTCGACATGGCGCTGGAGGCGCTGGACGAGCGGGTCGAATGCGCGGCGCTGCCGGCGATCGCCTACGGCAAGAGCGACGAGCATCAGGGCTTCGCCGGCACGCTCACGCTGTCGGCGGAGGTGCTGACGCGGACCCTTTGCGAGATCGGCGCGTCGCTGGCGCGCTCCGGGGGCCGGCGGCTCGTCATCCTGTCGGGCCATGGCGGCAATTCCGAATGCATGGGGATCGCCGGCCGCGCCCTGCGCCGCGAGCATTCCATGGCCGTCGTCGCCACAAACTTCATGCGGCTCGGCGTGCCGCGCGGCATTGCCGAGGACGAGCTGCGCTTCGGCATTCACGGCGGGCTGGTCGAAACCTCGCTGATGCTGCATCTGAGGCCGGAGCTCGTCGACATGGCGAGCGCCGGCGATTTCGCCTCGCGGGCCGCCGATCTCGCGGAGCGCAACGAGATCCTCGGATTCTCCGGCCCCGGCGCGCTTTCCTGGATGACCGGCGATCTCAACGATTGCGGGGCGGTGGGCGACGCAGCGTCGGCGACGGCGGCGCTCGGCAAGCGCATCGCGCGTCACCAGTCGCAGCGGCTGGCGACGCTAATCGCCGAACTCGCAATCTTCGATCCCAATTCGCTGACCGGCTGATCCGGCTCAGGCCGCCCTGCCCATATGGGCGGTCGCCGCGTCGAGCAGCCGGCGGCCCGTCGGCGACAGCTCGCCATGGGCCTCGATCGTCTCGTGCCCGCCGGAAAACCTCGGCAGGCATTCAGCCGCCAGTTCGCCCGCCCGCTCTCGGGTCTCGCCGTGGACGCCCGGGGCGGCGGCGACGGAATCCAGAAACAGGTGCATGCGGGCGATCACGCAGGTGGCGTGGAAGATGCCCTCCATCGGGCGCGGATCGTCGCGCAGCGGCGAGGAATAGCGCGCCGCCTTGTCGTTGAGCGTCACCGGCTCGTCCATGGCGAGCGCGAACAGCAGTCCGTGCGTCGATTCGTGAACCAGCGTCATGGCCAGGTCGAGCGGGGTGAAGTAGTCGTGCGCGTTGAAGAACAGAGCGCCCCAGAGGAAGAAGGTCGAGGCGCCGCCGAAGCCGTGCGGCGCACCTGGGCGGTGCCGCGCCATCACGAGCTGGCGGGTGATCGCCGAGAATTCCTCCTCGAAATCGCCGGCCTGGGCCATCAGGGCGCGGGCCTCGGCGACGCGCGCCGCCGCGCCCGCCGCGACGTCGGGCTCCGGCGCCACGAGATTGAGCGGCCGGCCGGCATCGGCGTCGATGAAGCGCCGGTAGATCGCCTCGATATCGGCGCCGAGCGTCGCAGCGTCCAGGGAGACCGGGTCGAGGCCGCGCGCCTGCGGCATCGAGGCGATGATCGCGAAGCGGTTCAGGATGCGGCCCTCGTCGCTGTCGGCGATGGCGTCGAGGAGATCGAAATGGCTGCCGTAGACGGCGGGATGGACGGAGTTGCCGGCGCCCAGCGCGGCGGCGTAGGCCGCGCGGTCGAAAGGAACCTCCAGCCCGGCGTCGCGGCAGGCGCCGGCGATGTGATCGAGGCTGGCGACGAGTTCCCGGTCCATCCGTGCGGCGAGCGCGCGGGCCGCTTCGGGATTCGGATGCATGCCGTCGTGGATGGCTGACATTGGGTGCCTTGTTCCGGAAATTACAACAACAGATCCCGGAAACTAACGCGCCGCGAGCCTAAAGGTGGCGGCGGGCAAGGGAGGGGCTCATCGATATGCGGAAAGTTTCGGGCGAGGCCAACTAGGCGGCGGGTTTCGGCTTGACGAGAATCTTCGCCGCATTTGCCCCGTCGGGGCGAATATGGCCATCGGCCGAAACGTCGGCTGCTCCCGCCGACATGCCGAATACCCGCACCGGGTCGAGAACGACGCGCATCATGTTGCTGTCCTCCAGCCCCGATCAGGGCTTGGCGACACCCTGTTTGGCGGTGGTGACGGCATCGGGCAGCAAGCGCCCCGATTCCGCAACATCGACCGCGCCGGCGGCGACGCCGAAGACGCTTTTCGGATCGAGCGCGATGCGAATCATGCCTGGGCTCCCGGTCTGTGGACTATCTCGGCTTGATGTCAGCGACCTTGGCGGTCGAGCGGGCATCGGTGCGGATCCTGCCGTCGGCGGAAATCTCGGCGATGCCGGCGCCGACGCCGAGCACCTTGGTGGAATCGAGTTCGATTTTCATGACAACCCCCCGGTCGCTTATCGTTCACTATCCGCCCCCATCGTAGCGTCAAAGCGAGCCGATTTCAAATCC
>JBFWXZ010000014.1:0-32335 GCA_050186955.1 Flavobacteriaceae bacterium | reverse complement strand
CCTCCTGCTGCGGACGCTGGAAGATGATGCAGGATTCCGGCTTGTGCCTCGCTATCTCGATGGCGCCGTCGAGCAGCGGCTTGTAGGCGATCACGCGGCTGCCCTCGATGCCGCAGGAGGCCGACAGGACGAGCTTGGGCGTGCAGTCGTCGATGCGCGTCGCCAACTCGCTGGAGGCGAAGCCGCCGAACACCACCGAATGGATGGCGCCGAGCCGCGCGCAGGCCAGCATGGCGATCGCCGCCTGCGGGATCATCGGCATGTAGACGATGACCCTGTCGCCCTTGCCGACGCCGTGGTCGGCGATCACCTGGGCCAGCGTCGCGACCTCGCGGGTCAGCTCCTCATAGGTGTAGACGGCCTTCGAATTGGTGACCGGGCTGTCGTAGATCAGCGCCGGCTGGTCGCCGCGTCCGGCCTCGACATGGCGGTCGAGGCAGTTATAGGCGGTGTTGCAGGTCGCGCCGACATACCAGCGCCCGTAGGTGCCCTGGTCGGCGTCGAAGACCCGATCCCATTCGCGCGACCAGTCGACATCCGCCGCCGCTTCCGCCCAGAACCCTTCCGGATCCCTTTTCCAGGCGTCGTAGACCTCGTGATAGCGGCTCGGCATGATGAGACCCTCCCTCGACTGCTCCGCTCGTCGCCGGCGGCTGTTGTCGTCCCGGCGCCCGCCGCTGGCAAGCGCCCGTCCTTCAGACTTTCGGGTAATCGCGACCGCCGTGGCAAGCGTCCGCATGTCGCAGGCGCGATTGCCGCCTCCGTGGGGAGCCGCTAGCGTATCGGAAAAACAACCCTTCCGAGGAAACGCACCCGGCATGACGAACCCATACGACATCGGCCTCGGCCGCAATCCGGCCAACTACCAGCCGCTGACGCCGCTGACCTTCCTCGAGCGCTCGGCAAGCGTCTTCCCCGACCACACGGCGATCGTGCACGGGCGCGCCCGCACCTCCTACCGCGACTTCTACGCCCGCGCCCGCCGCCTCGCCTCGGCGCTGGAGCGGCGCGGCATCGGCAAGGGCGACACGGTGTCGGTGATGCTCGCCAACACGCCGCCGATGCTGGAGGCGCATTACGGGGTGCCGATGACCGGCGCCGTGCTCAACACCCTCAACACCCGCCTCGACGCGGCGATCCTCGCCTTCACGCTGGAGCACGCCGAAACCAGGGTGCTGATCACCGACCGCGAATTCGCGCCCGTCATCCGCGAGGCGCTGGCGCAGTCGAAGGCGAAGCCGCTGGTCGTCGACTACGACGATCGCGAGTTCCCGCAGGACGGCGAGATGCTCGGCGAGATCGAATACGAGGATTTCCTCGCCGCCGGCGACCCCGGCTTCGCTTGGCGCATGCCCGACGACGAATGGGACGCCATCAGCCTCAACTACACCTCCGGCACCACCGGCAACCCCAAGGGCGTCGTCTACCACCATCGCGGCGCCTATCTGCTGGCCCAGGGCAACGTCATCACCGGCTCGATGGGCAAGCACCCCGTCTATCTGTGGACGCTGCCGATGTTCCACTGCAACGGCTGGTGCTTCACCTGGACGCTGTCGGTCGTCGCCGGCACCCATGTCTGCCTGCGCGCGGTGCGGCAGAAACCGATCTGGGACGCGCTCGCCGACGAGAAGGTGACGCATCTGTGCGGCGCCCCCATCGTCATGTCGACGATCCTGTCGGCGGCGGATGCCGACAAGCGCCCGCTCGGCCACGTCGTCGACTTCTTCACCGCCGCCGCGCCGCCCCCCGAGGCGGTGCTCGCGGCGATGGCCGACGCCGGCTTCAACGTCACCCATCTCTACGGCCTCACCGAGACCTACGGCCCCGCCGTGGTCAACGACTGGAAGCGCGAATGGGACGCCCTCGAAGGCCCCGCCCGCGCCGCCCGCAAGGCGCGCCAGGGCGTGCGCTACGCGGCGCTCGAGGGCCTCTCCATCCGCGACCCGGAGACCATGGAGGAGGTCGAGTGGGACGGCGAGACCATCGGCGAGGCGATGTTCCGCGGCAATATCGTGATGAAGGGCTACCTGAAGAACGAGAAGGCGAGCGCCGAGGCCTTCGCCGGCGGCTGGTTCCATTCCGGCGATCTCGGCGTCATGCATCCCGACGGCTATATCCAGCTCAAGGACCGCTCCAAGGACATCATCATCTCCGGCGGCGAGAACATCTCCTCCATCGAGGTCGAGGACGTGCTGTTCAAGCATCCCGCCGTCGCCGCTGCGGCGGTGGTTGCGAAGCCCGACGACAAGTGGGGCGAGACCCCCTGCGCCTTCGTCGAGCTGCGCGACGGGAAGACGGCCGACGCCGACGAGCTGATCGCCTGGTGCCGCGAGCACCTCGCCCGCTACAAGTGTCCCCGCCACGTCGTCTTCGCCGAGCTTCCCAAGACCTCGACCGGCAAGATCCAGAAATTCGTCCTGCGCGAGATGGCCAAGACGGTCTGACGGCACCATGGCGCAGAACATCTACGACGACCCCGGCTTCTTCGCCGGCTACAGCGGGCTTCCCCGGCAGGTCCACGGGCTCGACGGCGCGCCCGAATGGCCGGCGGTCCGCGCCATGCTTCCCGATCTCGCCGGCCTGCGCGTCGTCGATCTCGGCTGCGGCTTCGGCTGGGCGTCGCGCTGGATGCGCGGACACGGCGCCGCATCGGTGCTGGGGATCGACCTGTCGCGCAACATGATCGCCCGGGCGATAGCCGACACCGACGATCCCGCCATCGAATACCGGATCGCCGACATCGAGACGCTGGCGCTGCCGCCGGCCGCCTTCGACCTCGCCTTCAGCTCCCTGACCTTCCACTATGTCAGGGATTTCGACCGCCTCGCCGCCGCTATCCATGCGGCGCTGGCGCCGGACGGCAGCCTCGTCTTCACCATCGAGCACCCGATCTTCATGGCCGCCGCCCACCCGCGCTGGACGGCCGACGAGGACGGCCGCAGGACCTGGCCGGTCAACGGCTATTCGATGGAGGGCGAACGGCGCACCGACTGGTTCGCGCCAGGGGTGATCAAGCATCACCGCACCGTCGCCACCACCCTCAACGCGCTGATCGGCTCCGGTTTCGCGATCCGCGCCCTCGGCGAGTTCGCGCCGACGCCGGCGCAGATCGAGGCGGCGCCCGAGCTGGCCGAGGAGCTGGAGAGGCCGATGATGCTGCTGATCTCGGCGGTGCGCTGACGGCGCACTGCCGTGATGACGGCAATTTTAACCGCGCCGCGATTGATCTCCTCCCGCCGCGTAATAAAATCGCCGGCGGGCTCACAGGGGGAGGTAACCGTCATGGCGCGTTTTGCGGGATTGGGGCTGGCCGCGACGATGTTGCTCGCCGCCGGCAGTGCCGAGGCGGGCCGCGAGATCGACCGCTACGAGGTCGGCTACTGGGCGGTCTATGCGTGGGAGCAGGATGACGGCTCGTTCGGCCATTGCGGCATCGAGACCAATTTCAAGGACGGCACGACGCTGATCGTCGCCTTCAACGATTCCGGCGTCATCGTGACGCTCGGCAACGACGACTGGCAGCTCGGCAGCGGCGACACCTACCGCGTCAGCCTGCAGATCGACGGCCGCTACCGCCGCAACGCCAATCTCGACGCCGTCAGCCAGACCATCGGCTCGATCGAGCTCGGCTGGGACAACAATTTCTGGAGCGCCTTCCGCTCCGGCAACAAGATGCGCATCGAATCGCGCAGCGGACAGGCCTGGAACATGTCGCTGCGCGGCACCAGCAAGGCCTCGGTGGCGCTCAAGAAGTGCTACGACATCTACGGCAAGCGCTCGGGCAGCTCCGCCAACCCCTTCGACTGACGCGGCGGGTTCCGGACGACGACGCGGACAAAAGACGCCACGGACAAAAAAAGCCAGCGGGAAACCGCTGGCTTTGGCCTTCACATCGGCTTTTCACATCGCGGCCGGCAAACAGGAACACCTTTCCGGAAAGTTCCGGCTTGCCTTGGACCGGGAGCCGGCTGTCGCCGGCGAACTGGAAGGGCGGCCGATAAGGCGCCCGGATTCCTCAGTGGATCGCTTCGGCGCCTTTGAGCCGTTCGATCTCTTCCTTGAGGTGCAGCTTCTTCTTCTTCAGTTCCGCGACGAGCATCGAGTCTGTGAACGGACGGGACATCTCCTCGTCGATCGTCAGATCGAGCTTGCGGTGCCGCGCGACAAGCTCTGCCAGATGCGATTCAACTGCCATGGACGCCTCCTGAAGGGGTTTCGCTATGCAAAGAAAGTATGACACGGAAATGTGGCGAAGTCGAACCGTCCCGAAGCTTCTGTTGATGCTTGCCAGAGTCGCCGGGGAAACCGATAATTACCCCATCGCTTGCGCCTATCGTCCGGTGCGGCGGACGATAATCGGGGCGGAAAGCGGCATTGGGCGACGAAGATCAACAGGCGATACGCGGTGAACTCATGCGGCTTCGCGAGGAACATCGCGACCTCGACGCCGCGATCGGGGCCCTTGCCGAATCGGGCCGCACCGATGCCCTCCAGATCAAGCGGCTGAAGAAGCGCAAGCTCGCGCTGAAGGACCGCATGTCGATCCTCGAGGACCAGTTGACCCCCGACATCATCGCCTGAGGCAGACGGCCGAACGCGCCATTGCCCTGCGCCCGCGCATGCATATAATCCGCCGCTTTCCGGGTCTGGGGAAGCATCATGCCTGACAAGCCGCCGGTCGCCATCATCATGGGCAGCCAGTCCGACTGGGAGACCATGCGGCACGCCGCCGAGACGCTCGACAGGCTCGGCGTCGCCCACGAGACCCGCATCGTCTCCGCCCACCGCACGCCGGACCGCCTGTGCGACTTCGCCCGCACCGCGCGCGACAAGGGATTCCGCGTCATCATCGCCGGCGCCGGCGGCGCCGCCCACCTGCCCGGCATGACCGCCGCCATGACGCCGCTGCCGGTCTTCGGCGTGCCCGTCGAATCGAAGGCGCTGAAGGGCCAGGACAGCCTGCTCTCCATCGTCCAGATGCCCGCCGGCGTGCCTGTCGGGACGCTCGCCATCGGCAAGGCCGGCGCGATCAACGCCGCGCTGCTCGCCGCCGCCGTGCTGGCGCTTTCCGACGAACAGCTTGCCGGCCGCCTCGACGCCTGGCGCGCCAGCCAGACGGCGGGCGTCGCCGAAAAGCCCGAGTGAGCGCGATCCTGTGAGCAGTGCCGCGCATCCGCTGGCGCCGCGAAGCACCGTCGGCATCCTCGGCGGCGGCCAGCTCGGCCGCATGCTCGCCGTCAGCGCCGCCGAGCTCGGCTTCCGCTGCCACATCTTCTGCCCAGACCCGGAGAGCCCCGCCTTCGACGTCGCCGCCGCCCGCACCGTCGCCGCCTATGAGGACGAAGCGGCGCTCGACGCCTTCGCCGCCGCCTGCGACGTCGTCACCTACGAATTCGAGAACGTGCCGGCTGCGACCGCCGCCCGCCTCGCCGCGCGCGTGCCGGTGCGCCCCGGCCCGAAGGCGCTCGACGTGTCGCAGGACAGGTTGCGCGAGAAGCGCTTCCTGGAATCGGTCGGCCTCGCCGTCGCCCCGTGGCGGCCCGTCGGCACCGCCGCGGATCTGGCGCGGGCGCTTGCCGAGATCGGCCCGAGGGCGATCCTCAAGACCACCCGCTTCGGCTATGACGGCAAGGGCCAGGTCCGGGTCACCGCAGGCGACGACCCCGAGGCCGCCATCGCCGCCGCCGGCGCCGGTCCCTACGTGCTCGAGGGGCTCGTCGATTTCGAGCGCGAGATCTCCGTCGTCGCGGCGCGCGGCGCCGACGGCTCGACCGTCGCCTACGACCCGGCGGAGAACGTCCACCGCGACCAGATCCTGTGGACCAGCACGGTGCCCGCCTCGATTTCTAAGGAAACCCGCAAGGCCGCGCTCGCCGCGGCGACGCGCATCCTCGACGCCCTCGACTATGTCGGCGTCGTCGGCGTCGAGTTCTTCGCCCTGCCGGGCGGCGGGCTCGTCGTCAACGAGATCGCGCCGCGCGTCCACAATACCGGCCACTGGACCCAGGACGCCTGCGCCGCGTCGCAATTCGAGATGCATATCCGCGCGATCGCCGGCTGGCCGCTCGCCCCGAGCGAGCGCCTCGCCGACTGCGTGATGACCAATCTCATCGGCGACGACGCCGGCGACTGGGCGGAGATCGCCGCCCGGACGGACGCCCGCCTGCACCTCTACGGCAAGGCCGAGACCCGCCCCGGGCGCAAGATGGGCCACTGGACCCGGCTGCTGCCGAAATCAGCCTGATCGCCGCTTCCGACAGGGCCGCGACGGTGGACTTGCGGACGTTTTTTTGCTAGAAGCCCCGCCAAATCGGTTGATGCGGCGGCGTTTCGGCGTTATCGCATCCCGTCTTTGTGCGGCTTCGTCAGGGGCCGTGCGCAGGAATATCCGGTCAGGACACCATCATGCCCGCGGCGCGAAAGGCTGCGCCCGGCTTGGACGAATTGAAAGAAAGGCAGGCACGCGTGCAGGTAATCGTTCGCGACAACAATGTGGATCAGGCGCTTCGCGCGCTTAAGAAGAAGATGCAGCGCGAGGGCATTTTCCGCGAGATGAAGCTGCGCGGGCATTACGAGAAGCCGTCCGTGAAGCGTGCGCGCGAAAAGGCCGAGGCCATCCGCCGTGCCCGCAAGCTGGCGCGCAAGCGCGCCCAGCGCGAAGGTCTGCTTCCCGGCTCCAAGAGCCGCTGAGACCGCGAGCGAACGCCCGGACGCTTCCTTCCATGAGGGAAGCCGCGTTTGCCGGCGACAGGATGAGGGCCGCACCGTTTTCGCAAGGAACGGCTGCGGCCATCGTTTTTTCGGACACATTTTTCCGGCATGGGTTCTAGGCTGTGGTGACGCGGCGGGCGCAGCAGGAACAGGCGAAACGGCAATGACATCGCGCACGGATACCGGCACCGGCGAGCGCAACCGCATCAGGGCGGTGGCGGCCATCGCCGTCGCCCTGGCGCTGGCGGCCTGCGACGGCGTGTCGGGCGGCGCCCAGACCTATTCCTCCGCCGATCTCTCCGCCACCTCCAGCAACGCCGCCAATATCGAATCGCTGAGCCAGGTCATCCAGCGCAACCCCAACGACGCCTCGGCCTACAATGTGCGCGGCACCGCCTATGGCAATGCGCGGCGCTACGACGAGGCGCTCGCCGATTTCGACGCCGCGGTGCGCATCAATCCGAGCTTCTATCAGGCCTACGCAAACCGGGCGCTGGTCAAGGCCAAGCTGAACCGCAAGCAGGAAGCGCTGGCCGACTACAACCAGGCCATCGCGATCAATCCCGAATACGACGCCGCCTATGTCGGACGCGGCGTGCTCTATCGCGACAACAAGCAGATCAACGAGGCGCTGGCCGATTTCGAGCGCGCCATCCAGCTCAAGTCGTCCAACCCGCTCGCCTTCCACAATCGCGGCCAGATCTACCAGGCGCGTAGCATGCACGACTACGCGATCGAGGACTTCAGCGTTGCCATCGGTCTCAACCCGAACGCCGCCGAGCCCTATTACGGCCGCGGCGTCAGCTACGCGGCGATCGGCGATCTCGACGCCGCCCTCAACGACCTGAACAGGGCTGTGCAGCTCAATTCGCGCTACTACGAGGCCTGGGCCGCCCGCGGCCAAGTGCTCGAGCAGAAGGGCGACAAGAACCAGGCCGCCACCTCCTACGCCAGGGCACTCGAGATCAACCGCAGCTACGGCCCCGCCCAGCAGGGCGCGCGGCGGCTCTCATCGTTCATGCCCAAGGCCTGATTCAGGCCAGAACGGGCGGATTTCCAAGCCCGTCGGCGAGCGTGAACTTGTTCATCGCGGCCTTCACCGATTCCCGATAGGCGGCGTCGCCCGCGACCGCGCCGACGAAACCCTCGATTCCCCCGCCGAAGCCGGAAATACGGGCCGCGAGCGCCAGCGCCCGGCGCTGCGTCACCGCCGCGATGCGGGTGTCCCGGCATCTGAACATGTTCAGACGCAGTGCCACGCCGTCGGGCGCGAAGACGCCGCGCAGCGACCGATAGGCGAGAAGCCCCGCCTCGATGCCCGAAAGTCCGCCGAGCCGGCGCGCGCCGAGGCTGACCAGCCGATAGTTGACGCCGAGCGCCTCGGTCGCGTCGAGATGCGCGAGCTGCGCCCGCGTCAGCGCCAGCACGGTCAGCCGCGAGACGGCGCCCTCCTCCGCCATCAGGGTCGCCGGCACCGAGCCGTAGCCGGCGACATGCGCCGAATGCACGCTGACGAGGCCGGCGATCTCCTCCTCGAATAGCAGGATCGGCTCGGCAGGCGCGCCGAACTTGCGGCGAAGCTGCTCGGGCGAGGCGTTGGAGCCCGCCGCCAGCATCAGCAGCCGCTCCCCGAGATCGAAGCGCTCGCCGGCCGCCGTCACCGACAGCGCCAGACCGGACGCGGCTTCCGCCGCCGCGATCGCCGAGACGGCGAGCTCCGCCGCGCCCGCCAGCAGGGTCGGGCCGCCGATCAGCCGGTAGGGATACGAAAAGGCCCGGGCGAGCGTCTCGTCCGGGCCCCTGAATGTTTCGCTGCTCACGGCGTCAGAGCGACTTGACGATCGACTCCGTCATCTTCTTGGCGTCGCCGAACAGCATCATCGTCTTGTCGAGGAAGAACAGCTCGTTCTCGATGCCGGCATAGCCCGAGCCCATGCCGCGCTTGACGAACAGCACCGTGCCGGCCTTGTCGACGTCGAGGATCGGCATGCCGTAGATCGGCGACTGCGGATCGTCGCGCGCCGCCGGGTTGGTGACGTCGTTGGCGCCGATGACATAGGCGACGTCGGCGGTCGCGAACTCGGAATTGATGTCCTCGAGTTCGAACACCTCGTCATAGGGCACCTGGGCCTCGGCGAGCAGCACGTTCATGTGGCCGGGCATGCGGCCGGCGACCGGGTGGATGGCGTATTTGACCTCGACGCCCTCCGCCTTGAGCTTGTCGGCCATCTCGCGCAGCGCGTGCTGGGCCTGCGCCACCGCCATGCCGTAGCCCGGCACGATGATGACCTTGGAGGCGTTCTTCATGATGAAGGCGGCGTCCTCGGCCGAGCCCTGCTTGACCGGCCGCGCCTCCGCCTCGCCCGCCGGGCCGGCGGTCTCGCCGCCGAAGCCGCCGAGGATGACGGAGATGAAGGAGCGGTTCATGCCCTTGCACATGATGTAGGACAGGATCGCGCCCGACGAGCCGACCAGCGCGCCGGTGATGATCAGCGCCGTGTTGCCGAGCGTGAAGCCGATGCCGGCGGCCGCCCAGCCCGAATAGGAGTTCAGCATCGACACCACGACCGGCATGTCGGCGCCGCCGATCGGAATGATGATGAGCACGCCGAAGACCAGCGAGGCGATGACGATCAGCCAGAACAGCCCGTGGCTTTCCGAGGTCACGAACAGCGCGATCAGGACGACGATTGCGGCGGCCAGGCCGATATTGATCATGTGCCGGGCCGGCAGCATGATCGGCCTGCCGCTCATCCGCCCATCGAGCTTGAGGAAGGCGATGACCGAGCCGGTGAAGGTGATCGCGCCGATGGCGACGCCGAGGCTCATCTCGACCAGGCTGCCGGCGTGGATCTCGCCGGGCAGGCCGATGCCGAAGGCCTGCGGCGCGTAGAGGGCCGCTGCCGCGACCAGCACTGCCGCCATGCCGACCAGGCTGTGGAACGCCGCGACGAGCTGCGGCATCGCCGTCATGGCGATGCGCTTGGCGACCACCGCGCCGGCGGTGCCGCCGATGCCGAGCCCGAGCGCGATGTAGAGATAGGTGCTGAAGGACGGCGTCACCGAGAACAGCGTGGTCACGATGGCGATCGCCATGCCGATCATGCCGAAGCGGTTGCCCTGCTGCGAGGTTTCCGGCGACGACAGGCCGCGCAGGCTGAGGATGAACAGGACGCCCGAGACGAGGTAGAGAAGGGCAGTCAGATTTGCGGACATGACGCAGGGTCCCCGTTACTGGCCTGCGCGGCGCGCGAGCAGCACGAGGCCGGCGCCGACGAACAGTGATGACAGGAAGAAGGCCGCACCGGCCGTTATCAACATCGGCCCGGCATTGCCGAGCGAATGCGCGCCGGTCCCCGCCGACATGCAGAACAGGCCGGCGGCGACGAGCACCATCGCGAAGCCGAACAGCTTCGACGGCGTGTCGGTGAGGTGCTTCCTGGTCTTCAGGTTGACGACGAGGAAGACAATGAATCCCAGCCCCGTCAGGAGCTGGAACAGCGGCGGCATGAGGTCGCGCATCACTTCTGCTTCTTCTTGTACATGGCCAGCATGCGCTGGGTGACGAGGAAGCCGCCGAAGATGTTGACGCTGGCGAGGATCAGCGCGACGAAGCCGAGGCCCCGCGCCCACAGCGCCCCCTCGCCGGCCAGCGTGTCGACGCCGACGGCGAGTAGCGCGCCGACCACGATCACCGAGGAGATCGCATTGGTGACGCTCATCAGCGGCGTGTGCAGCGCCGGCGTCACCGACCACACGACGTAGTAGCCGACAAAGATCGCCAGCACGAAGATGGCGACGCGGAAGATGAAGGGATCGATCGCGCCGCCGGTCGCCGCATGCATCGCCGCGCCGGCGGCGTCGGCGAGCTGGCTCGCATAGGTCTCGGCGGCGTTCGCCGAATCCGCGGCCGCCGAGGCGGCCTGCTGTGCGGCCTCCGCGGCCGCCTTTGCCTTGGCCGCCAGCGCGGCAGGGTCGAGATTGGCCATCACGCGTCTCCCGTCAGGATGTCTTCTTGCCCGAGAAGGCGGGGTGCACGAGCTTGCCGTCGCGGGTCAGCGCCGTCGCGGCGACGATCTCGTCGTCCCACTTGATGTCGACGGCCTTCTTCTCCTTGTCGATCAGCGTCTCCACGAAGGCGTAGAGATTGCGCGCATAGAGGCTGGAGGCCGTCGCGGCGATCCGCCCGGCGACGTTGAGATGGCCGAGGATCGTCGTCCCGCCCACGCTCGCCGCGCCGCCGGCCCTGGCGCCCTCGACATTGCCGCCGCGCTCGACCGCTAGGTCGACGACGACGGAGCCCGGCTTCATGGATTCGACCATCGCCTTGGTGATCAGCCGCGGCGCCGGCCGCCCGGGGATCAGCGCCGTGGTCACGACGATGTCCTGCTTGGCGATGTGCTCGGCGACGAGCGCGGCCTGCTTGGCCTGGTATTCCTTGCTCATCTCCTTGGCGTAGCCGCCGGAGGTCTCGGCCTGCTTGAACTCGTCGTCCTCGACGGCGATGAACTTGGCGCCGAGCGATTCGACCTGTTCCTTGGCGGCGGGCCGCACGTCGGTCGCCGACACCACGGCGCCGAGGCGCCGGGCGGTGGCGATCGCCTGCAGGCCGGCGACGCCCGCGCCCATGATGAAGACGCGCGCCGCCGGCACCGTGCCGGCCGCCGTCATCATCATCGGCAGCGCCTTGCCGTAGGCTTCCGCCGCATCGATCACCGCGCGGTAGCCGGCGAGGTTCGCCTGGCTCGACAACACGTCCATGACCTGCGCGCGGGTGATGCGCGGCATCAGTTCCATCGAGAAGGCGGCGACGCCGGTCTTGGCGAGCGCGGCGAGCGCCGTCTCGTTGCCGTAGGGGTCCATGATCGCGACCACGGTCGCGCCCTTGGCGACGCCCTTCAGCCCTTCCGGCTTGGGACGGCGCACGGCGAGCACGATGTCGGCGCCCTTCACGGTCGCCTCGCGGCCCTTGGATACGGCCGCGCCGGCGTCCTTGTACTCGGAATCGGGAATCGACGATCCCGCGCCGGCGCCGGCCTCCACGCTAACGCTGGCGCCGAGCGCGGCGAATTTCTTTACCGTTTCCGGCGTGGCGGCGACCCGCGGCTCGCCGGCCTCGGCTTCCTTGATCACGGCAATTTTCATATCGCCCCCCAAATGGCCCGTCTCGTTCGGCAGGCGATCCTAGTAGACAGCAAGCAGCAGCAGCCCGAACGCGGCGAGCACGGCGCCCGGCATCCAGCCGTTCCTGCGCATCAGCAGGCCGACCGTGAAGGTCGCCAGCATGAGGATCAGGAACAGGACGCTCGTCACCGGCGCGTGAGCGTAGATGAAGGCGAGGATGATCAGCGCCAGGATGCAGTGCACGACGGTCGTCTTCACCAGCTCGATGAAGCCGTCGAACGTGTTGCGATGAGCGGCCATCTCCATCGCCGCGCTGCTGGAATGAGTTGCCTTGCCTTCAGCCATCTCGCTGCCTTTCGAAATAGTCGGTTTCCGGGTCCCGCCACGCCTGTCGCCAAGCGTGGGGACATTGCGACCTTCTAACTCAATGACGTTGCAGCGGCAACGCGAGGGAAGGCGTTTCTGCCCCCGAAAAAGCAGAATATTGTTGCCTTCTCGCAGGCGCTTGCGTGATGTGCAACGCGCATTTCGCCATTGCAAAAGTGCTATTCCGTCCGCGCGCGCCGCGACCGGCGGCGGGGTTCAGGCCACGGGATTCAGGCAACCGGATTCAGGCCGGCGCCTCGAGCCCCGCCTTCGCCAGCGCCCCGGCCTGCCGGGAGGAAAGCGCGGCGGCGTCGAAATCGGCGATGGCCCCGTCGAACAGCCGGTGGAAGTTGAGCTCGGCGGCGAGATGGATGAGCACGCCGCCGAGGCCGATCGCCGCGCGGTCCATGAAGACGAACTCGCGCGGCACCGTCACCGGCCCCAGCTCCTTCAGCGCCTTGTGGACGCGGAACGCCTCGCGCCTGCCGTATTCGCCGGGCTTCACGCCGTCGGCGATGGGCCGCACGCGGTCGTCGAGCAGCGGGCCGTAGATGAAGCCCGCCCAGATGTTCAGCACCTCGATGATCTCGCGGCTGAGGCCAGTGAAGCCCCAGGTCTCGTAGGCGTGCACGATGCGCGCGTCGTCGCCCTCCCGCAGGCCGCGATAGAGGTCGATGACGCCGGCGACGAAGCGCGGCGGGAAGATGCGGATGCAGCCATAGTCGAGCAGGTTGATGCCGGCCGGGCGCCCCGCCTCCGCTCCGCCCTCGCCGTCGAAGGCGGTGTAGTTGCCCAGATGCGGATCGCCGTGGATCACGCCGAGCCGGCAGAAGGGGTGCCACCAGGCGGTGAACATCGCGGTCGCCAGCCGGTTGCGGTCCTCCAGCGACGCGTCCTTGTGGTCGAGCAGCGGCCGCCCGTCGAGCCACTCCATGGTCAGCAGCCGCCGCGTCGACAGCGCCGGCATCACCGCCGGCACCCGCACCAGCGGCTCGTCGCGGAAGAAGTCGCCATAGAGCGCCATGTGCCGCGCCTCGCGGGTGTAGTCGAGCTCCTCGCGAATGCGCGCGCCGATCTCCTGCGCGATCTCGCGGGTGTCGATCGCCGGGTTCATCCGCCGGTGCAGCGCGAAGATCAGGTCGAGCTGCGCCAGGTCCGCCTCCACCGCCGAGGCCATGTCGGGATATTGCAGCTTGCAGGCGAGCGCCCGGCCCTCCGGCGAGGTCGCCCGGTGCACCTGGCCGAGCGACGCCGAGGCCGCCGCCTCGCGGGAGAAGTCCGCGAACCTCTCCTGCCAGTCGGCGCCGAGCTCGGCGCGCATGCGCCGCTTGACGAAGGCCCAGCCCATCGGCGGCGCCGCGCTCTGCAGCTTCGCCAGCTCCATCGCGTATTCCGCCGGCAGCGCCTCGGGGATGGTCGCCAGCAATTGCGCGACCTTCATGATCGGGCCCTTCAGCCCGCCCAGCGCCGCCGCCAGCTCGGCGGCGCCGCGCGCCTTGTCGCCGCTGCGCCCGAGCAGCCGGTTGCCGGCGACGCGCGCGGCGATGCCGCCGACATTGGCGCCGACCCGCGTGTAGCGCGCGGCCCGCCGGCTCAGCCTGTTGCGTTCGCGGTCGCTCTCGCTCATCGCGCCCTCGCTAGCCGCCCGCGACGGCGGCGTCAGGGACGAGCGCGGCGCGTATCTCCGCCGCCGTCGCCGGCCTCCCGCCGGCCGCCTCGATCGCCGCCACGCCCTTGCGGACGAGGTCGATATTCGTCTCCGCCGCGCCCAGCGGCACGTCCTCCAGCCCGACGCGCAGGTGCCCGCCGCGCGCCAGCGCCAAGGGCGCCAGCGGCAGGATGTCAACGCCGAGACCGGCGGCCATCCAGGGCACCGCGCCGGCCTCGTCGGCGAGGATGCGCAGATGCGTCTCCAGTGCGTAGGGCTCGGGCGGCAGCCCCCAGGCATAGGCGGCCGAGAACATCAGCCGGTAGATCGGCTGCGGCAGCCGCGGCACGGCGCGCGCCAGCGCCGCCCCGAGGCGGGTGAAGCCGGGCTCGTAGATCGCGTAAGAGGGATGGAAGCCGTAGCGCGCGGCGAGCGTCACGCCCTCCTCGATGTGGTCGGGCGGGTTGGCGTAGACCGATCCGTAGCCGCCGGCGGCGATCTCGTCGAAGCGGGCGAGGTTGACCGAACCGGGATCGACCACCGCCCACTCGATCAGCCCGCGCCGCGCCAGCTCCGCGGTATGCGCGAAGCGCTGCTTCGCCGACACGCCCTCGGCCGAGCGGTCGGCGCCGGGAAACGGCACCGTCGGATAGACGATCGTGTCGACGCGGGCGCGGATGCCCTCGATGATCCGCGCATAGACCTGCCAGTCGTCGTTCTGGACCCCGCGTTCCTGGTCGTAGGCATGGACGTGGATCACCGCCGCGCCGGCCTCGGCGCAGGCGATGCCCTCCGCCACCACGTCGTCGATCAGCACCGGGACGTTCGGCTGCAGCCGCGTCGTCCAGGCGCCGTTCAGCGCCGCCTCGAGCCAGACCGCGCGCGGCATGGCCTCACGCCTCCAGCGCTTCGAGCTCGGTGATCATGCGGTCGATCAGCCCGAGCCCCTTCTGCCAGAACGCCGGATCGCCGGCGTCGAGCCCGAAGGGTTCGAGCAGCTCCGAATAGTGCTTGGTGCCGCCCGCCGCCAGCATGTCGAGATAGCGCTCGGCGAAGCCTTCATGGGCGTTCTCGTAGACCGCGTAGAGCGAGTTCACGAGGCAGTCGCCGAAGGCGTAGGCGTAGACGTAGAACGGCGCGTGGATGAAGTGGCCGACATAGAGCCAGTAGGTCTTGTAGTCGTCCGGCAGATGGATCGCCGGCCCGAGGCTCTCGCCCATCACCTCCATCCAGATCGCGTTGATCTGGTCGACCGTCAGCTCGCCCTCGCGGCGCTGCATGTGGACTTTGCGCTCGAACTTGTAGAAGGCGATCTGCCGGACCACGGTGTTGAGCATGTCCTCGACCTTGGAGGCGAGCAGCGCCCGCCGCGCCGCCTTGCCGGTGGTCTTCTCCAGGATCGCCCGGAAGGTCAGCATCTCGCCGAAGACGCTCGCCGTCTCCGCCAGCGTCAGCGGCGTCGGCGCCATCAGCGCGCCGTTGGGCGCCGCCAGCACCTGGTGCACGCCGTGGCCGAGCTCGTGGGCGAGCGTCATCACGTCGCGCGGGCGGCCGAGATAGTTGAGCAGCACGAAGGGATGCGCGCTCGGCACGGTGGGATGCGCGAAGGCGCCCGGCGCCTTGCCGGCGCGCGCCGGCGCGTCGATCCAGTCCTTCTCGAAGAAGGTGCCGGCGATCTCCGCCATGCGCGGCGAGAAGCCCTTGTAGGCGCCGAGCACGGTGTCGCGCGCCTCGCTCCACGAATACTGCTTCTGCGACACCTTGGGCAGCGGCGCGTTACGGTCCCAGTGCTCAAGCCGCTTCTTGCCGAACCACTTCGCCTTGAGCCTGTAGTAGCGGTGCGACAGCCGCGGATAGGAGGCGGTGACCGCCTCCACCAGCGCGTCCACCACCGGCCCCTCGACGCGGTTCGCCAGGTGGCGGGAATCGGCGACGTCCTTAAAGCCGCGCCAGCGGTCGGAGATCTCCTTGTCCTTGGCCAGCGTGTTCATGATCAGCGCGAACTGCCGCGTGTTCTCGGCGAAGGTCTTCGACAGCGCGCGCGCCGCGACCTCGCGCTTGCGCCCGTCGGGGTCCTGGAGGACGTTCAGCGTCTCCTCGAGGCCGAGGGTGCGGGTTCCGACCTTGAAGGTCAGCGACGCCAGCGTCTCGTCGAACAGGCGGTTCCAGGCGCCGCGCCCGGTCATCGCCTTCTCGTGGAAGAGCTGCTCCAGCTTCTCCTCCAGCTGATAGGGACGCTCGCGCCGCGCGTCCTCGATCCACGGCCGGTAGTGGGCCAGCGCCTCGTCCTTCAGCGCCTTGCCGATGGCGGCGTCGGAAACCAGGTTCAGCTCGAGCTCGAAGAACAGCAGCCCGAGGCCGAGCGCGGTGATCTTCTCCTGCACGTCGGCGGCGAACTTGGCGCGCGCCGGGTCGTTGAGGTCCTGCGCCCTGACTAGGCCCGCATAGGAGACGAGCCGGCCGGCGAGATCCTGGATCGCCTCGTATTGGCCGATGGCAGAGGCGAGCGCCGCCGGCCCGTCCTTGCCCTTCAGCAGCCCCGCGACCTCGCCGCGATAGCGCGTCTCGAAGGCCTTGGTCATCTTCTCGCAGGCCTTCAGGTCGCGACCGATCGCCGGGTCGTCGAGCCCGCCATAGAGCGCGCTCAGATCCCATACGGGCAGCTTGCCGAGCGCCTTCGCGCCGTCGGTGTCGGTCTTTTTCTTCTGCGCCGGCTTTCGCGCCATGGGTTTCGTGCCTTTCCTTCGGGAGATCGGGGAGGGTCGCCGGCGATTGCGGCGAATATCGGTGAGACCGCTTCCAGATATTAGGTGCGGCGGCAGGCGAAACAAGCGCCTGCGCGGCGTGGCCCCGCAACAGGTTTAAGCGCCCCTTAACCCTCCTGAACCACCATGCCGGCAGAAGTGCGCGCGATTCCCTCTGGCCGTGCCCGCGGGCGGCGGCGGCAGGGAGGCCGTGGCGGAATCTGTACCGGAGAGCCGATGAAAGACCGCATCCTCATAGTCGACGACGATCCGGTCCAGCGGCGCATCCTCAACGCGGCCGTCACCCGCCTGGGCTATGAGGCGGTCGAGGCGGAAGGCGGCGACGAGGCGCTGGCGGCCCTCGGCGGGCCCGACGCCGAGCAGATCGCCCTCGTCGTCCTCGACCTCGTCATGCCCGATCTCGACGGCATGGGCGTGCTCGCCGGCATGGCCAGGGCCGGCATCCGCAAGCCGGTCATCGTCCAGACCGCCCATGGCGGCATCGACACGGTCGTCAGCGCGATGCGCGCCGGCGCCTCCGACTTCGTCGTCAAGCCGGTGTCCTCGGAGCGCCTCGACGTCTCGATCCGCAACGCCCTCAAGCTCAACACGCTGGAGGACGAGATCGGCCGCCTCAAGCGCCACGGCACCGCCCGGCTGACCTTCGCCGACATCGTCACCCGCAGCCCCGCCATGAAGCGCGTCATCGCGCTCGGCGAGCGCGCCGCGCGCTCCAACATCCCGATCATCATCGAGGGCGAGTCTGGCGTCGGCAAGGAGCTGGTGGCGCGCGCCATCCAGGGCTCCAGCGCGCGCTCGGGCAAGTCCTTCGTCCCCGTCAACTGCGGCGCGATCCCCGAGAACCTCGTCGAGAGCACGCTGTTCGGCCACGAGAAGGGCGCCTTCACCGGCGCCACCGACAAGCGAACCGGCAAGTTCCTCGAGGCGCATGGCGGCACGCTGTTCCTCGACGAGGTCGGCGAGCTTCCCGGCGAGGCGCAGGTCAAGCTGCTGCGCGCCCTGCAGGAAGGCGAGATCGACCCGGTCGGCGCCAGGAAGCCGGTGAAAGTCGATTTCCGCCTGATCTCGGCGACCAACCGCTCGATGATCGACATGGTCACCGAGGGCCGCTTCCGCGAGGATCTCTACTACCGGCTCAACGTCTTCCCGATCTACGTCCCACCGCTGCGCGACCGCCGCGAGGACGTGCCGCTGCTCGCCCGCCACTTCATGACGCGATTCGCCGCCGAGGAGGGCAAGCCCGTCAGCGCCATCTCCCGCGAGGCGCTCGACCTGCTCTCCGTGCATGACTGGCCCGGCAATATCCGCCAGCTCGAGAACGCCGTGTTCCGCGCCGTGGTGCTCGCCGACGACGACGAGCTCGGCGTCGAGGAATTCCCGCAGGTGCGCCCCGGCGCCCCGCGCAGCGCCCCGCCGCGCTCGCGCCCGGTGGCCGTCGACATGGCCGTCGACATGGCCGCCGATGCCGCGCCCGAGGCCGTGCCGGCAACCGGGGTCGCCTCGCAACCAATTGCGGAGATTGATGAATTCACCTACGCGCCGGCTCTGGTGCCGGAGACGCCCGATCGCCTTTCGATGCTTTCTGACGACGGCGAGATGCGCCCGATGTCGGAAATCGAGCAGGAGATGATCCGCTTCGCGCTCGATCATTATCGCGGCCGCATGTCCGAGGTCGCGCGCCGGCTCGGCATCGGCCGCTCGACGCTCTACCGCAAGCTCCGCGAACTCGGCCTCGACGCAGCGGAATAGGAACGCCCAACATCCGCCCCGATTGTGGACTACCGCCTTGAATTTCTAAGCGAACCGCGATTTATGGTAATGAAATTCCCAACACTGGCAGAATTCCGGGCGGCACCCCTCATGCGACTTTCCCATGTTTCGACATTCGCGCTCATCGCGGCCACAGCGAGCCTGATGGCGTTCGCCGGCCCGGCGGGCGCCGAGGAGACCTCCCCGCAGGCGGCGTCGACGGGCGAGCGCGTCTCGGTCACCGCCGCGCCGGCCGCCCAGCCGCAGGCCGATCTCGCCCCCGCCGAGCCGGCCTCGTCCGAACCCGCCGCTAATACCGCCGCCACTGCGAAGACCGCCGAGCCGGCGGCGCCGCAGGCATCCGAACCCGCGATGACGGCAGCCCCGGCGGGCACGCCGGCGGTCGAGGAAAAGACCACCGAAACCGTCGAGGCGGAAAAGCCGGCGGATGCCGTGCAAGAACCGGCCCAGCCGGTCGAGGTTGCCGCCCCGGCAACCCCGAAGAGCGATTTCACCGCCTCCCTCGCGGCGCTGCGCGATCCGGTCTCGGTGGCGCTCGAATCGCGCCTCGCCGACACCGTCGCCGATGCCGGCAATGACGAGGCCGCCGCCGCGGTCGCCGCCCTCTACGCCAATCGCGACTACGCGCCCCTGTTCACCAGCGGCGACGCCTTCAACGAGCGCGGAGCGGCCGTCGCCGAGCGCCTCGGCAAGGCCGGCGAGGACGGGCTCGACCCTGCCGCCTACGCCATCGACGCCGCCAGCCCGGCGGCGCGCGAGCTGTCGCTGGTCCACGCCGCGCTGCGCTATGCCCACGACGCCTATAGCGGCCGCGTCGACGCCACCCGCATCCACCCGCTGGTCACCGTCGATCCGCCGAAGATCAAGCCGGAGACGGTCCTCGAGGCGCTGGAGAGCGAGGCCGACGCCGGCACCTGGCTCGCCGAACTGAACCCGCCGCATGACGGCTACAAGGCGCTGCGCAAGCTGCTCGCCGAGGCACGCGCCAAGGAAGCCGGCGAGCGCCACGTGGTCATTCCCGCCGGCCCGATGCTGCGGCCCGGGGCGCGCGACGAGCGCGTCGCCCTGCTGCGCGAGCGTCTCGGCCTCCCGGCGGTGGCGATGGACGCCGACGCCGATCTCTACGACGAGGCGGTGGTCGAGGCGGTCAAGGAATTCCAGGCCGGCGAGGGCCTGAAGCGCGACGGCATCGTCGGCCCCAACACGCTGGACTTCATCAATCGCGGCGGCGGCAGCGACGTCGAGCTCATCGTCTCCAACATGGAGCGCTGGCGCTGGCTGCCGCGCGAGCTCGGCACCCGCTACGTCATGGTCAACGTGCCGGAATTCATGGTCCGCATCTACGACCACGGCACGGTGCGCCACGCCACCCGCGTCATCGTCGGCAAGCGGCAGAACCAGACGCCGATCTTCTCCGACATCATGGAATATGTGGACGTGAACCCGTCCTGGAACGTGCCGCGCTCCATCGCCGTGAAGGAGATGCTGCCGGCGATCCAGTCCGACCCGGACTATTTCTCCAAGCGCAATTTCGAGGTGGTGACCGAGAACGGCCGCGTCGTCGACCCCTACTCCGTCGACTGGGCGCGCTACGACGCCCGCTCGCTGCCCTACCGGTTCCGCCAGCCGCCCGGCGCCGGCAACGCGCTCGGCCGCATCAAGTTCATGTTCCCGAACAAGCACGACGTGTATCTGCACGACACGCCGACCAAGAACCTCTTCGCCAATGCCAGCCGCGCCTACAGCCATGGCTGCGTGCGCGTCAACGAGCCGATCGAGTTCGCCGCCGCGCTGCTGGAGAAGGACACCAATGTCAGCGCCGGCCAGATCTCGCAGCGCCTGAAGACCGGCCAGCCGGGGGAGTTGCACCTGTCGCGCAACATCCCGGTGCACCTCGTCTACTTCACGGCATGGGCCAATTCCGACGGCACGCTGGGCCGCGCGGCGGACGTCTACGGCCATGACGCCGCCACGCGCGCCGCCTTCGACGGCGACTATTCCGCCTATCAGCGCGCGGTCGCGGCGTACCATGCACAAAAAGTTGCCAAATTTGACCCGCAAGCTGCGGCGGAAGCGGAAAGTGAACGTGAAAGAACCTATGTCCGCCGTCCGCGGGGATTTCTCGGACTTCTATTCGGTGGTGGGAATCGCTAGGGGCCAATCGGCAGTCAGGCTTCATGGCGTTGCACGTGTAAGGTTGGAAGAACCGGTTTGATCGATAGTCGGGAGACGTTCGGGGGAAGGATCGCGCGCGCCGTGTCGCGCCCTGTCCGCATCTTCCGCCTCATCGCGCTCGTGCTCGCCGCCGGCCTCCTCGCCGCGCTGCCCGGCACGGCGGACGCGCAGACGCGCACGCTGTCCTTCAAGCAGGTCCATACCGGCGAGACGCTGACCGTCACCTACATGCGCAACGGGCGCTACGACCCCGACGCCATGGCCAAGATCAACTACATCCTGCGCGACTGGCGCCGCAACGAGACGACGCGGATGGACCCGCGCCTCATCGACACGCTGTGGGAAGCCCACGAGCGCACCGGCTCCCGCGAGCCGATCAACGTGCTCTCCGGCTACCGCTCGCCGGTCACCAACGCGATGCTCCGCAGCCGCAGCCGGGGCGTCGCCAAGCACAGCCAGCACATGCTCGGCAAGGCGACCGACTTCTTCCTGCCAGACGTGCCGCTCGCCAAGCTGCGCGCCACCGGCCTCAAGATGGAGCATGGCGGCGTCGGCTACTATCCGACCTCGGGCTCGCCCGTCGTGCATCTCGACGTCGGCAGCGTGCGCCACTGGCCGCGCATGACCCGCAAGCAGCTTCTCGCCGTCTTTCCCGACGGCAACACCGTGCATATCCCCAGCGACGGCAAGCCGCTGGCCAAATACGAGGTCGCCCGCGCCCGCGTCGATTCCGGCGCCTCCTCGGCCTCGACCACCGTCGCCAGCCTGACCACCTCGCCCGGCCGTCCCGCCGGCCGCGACCCGTCCCGCGTCAACACCAGGTCCGACATCGTGCTCGCCGGCGAGCCAGCGCCGCGCCGCCGCACCCTCATCGACATCCTGACCGGCGACGAGGAAGAGGATAACGCCGAGAGCGGCGTCAAATCGGCGGAAGCGCCGGCAGCAACGCCGACCGAGGATTCGCCGGCCGCGCCGGAAGCCGATGCCGGCGCCGTGGTGCTCGCCGCCGTTCCCGTGCCGAGCCGCCGTCCCGACGCCGGCGTCAGCGACGAGGCGCTTTCCGCCGCCGCCGACCCGATCCTCGCCGCGATGGCGATCCCCTCCGGCCTCGTGCACATGCCGGAATCCAAGCCCGGCGTGCTGATGGCCTCCGCCGACACCGCGACCGGCTCCGCCAGCGCCGCGTCGATGCCGGCCAGCCTGACGGCGCTCATTCCGCCGGCCGGCGCCGCCGTCGACGATCCGATCGCCCGCGCGCTCGGCGAACTGCCCGGCGACCAGCCGCGCCGCCAGACCGCCCGCCTGATCGCGCCCGACTACGGCGCCGCCGCCGTCTCGGCGCTGATCCGCGCCTCGGCGGTCACCCGCTCGGCCGCCTCGGCCTCCGCCGCGTGGCGCATCGAGAACGCCTTCGACGCCTTCGGCTCGAACCTCGCCGAGGGCGCCGGCCGCTTCACCGGCCCCGCCGTGCGCGCCTTCGAGCAGCACCGCGTCATGCGCTTCCGCGCCGGCTGACGCAGCCCGCCCTCACCTCGGAATATTTAGAGCGGTTCACGGTTTGCTGGAATCGTTCTGCCGGAGGAATTTTGCGGCAGGGTCGAGCAAGGTGGCGCAGCGCGGACTATCCGTCCGTGCGAGCCGGCTTGCGACGGCAATGCCGCAAAAGGCCCCGGCCCTTCGGGTTTTTGGCCGGTGGACGCCCGGTTCGTCGGGCCGCTCGCCCGATGCAACGGCATCGCGCGTCGCGGCTCTCCTGCCGGATCGCCTCGCCGGCCATAAAACAGAACTGTTTCCATCAAACCGTGAACCGCTCTAGGGAACTACTCGCCGGTATCCGGCAGCATGCCGAGCGCGTGCAGGTAGAGCGTCAGGATCTCCTCCTGCTCGGCGCGCTCCTGCGGCTCCTGCTTCCTGATGCGGATGACCTGGCGCAGGATCTTGGCGTCGAAGCCCATCGCCTTCGCCTCGGCGAACACGTCGCGGATGTCGTCCGCGATCGCCTTCTTCTCCTCCTCGAGGCGCTCCACGCGCTCGATGAAGGCGCGCAACTGTTCCTTGGCGAAGCTGCCGGTGGCTTCGTTCATCTGATCTGTCCTTCTGGTAGATACTTGTCGGGTGAACTCTAGTGGCCGCTGGTGTCGCGGGCGGCGAAGGCCTGCCGCTGCTCGCTCGACGCCTCCGTTTGGTGGCGCGCCTTCCACTCCTCGTAGGGCATGCCGTAGACATGCTCGCGCGCCTTGTCCTTGCCGAGCGCGATGCCGCGCTCCTCGGCCGCCTCGTTCAGCCAGTTGCCGAGGCAGTTGCGGCAGAAGCCGGCGAGGTTCATCAGGTCGATGTTCTGCACGTCGGTGCGCTTGCGCAGATGGGAGATCAGCCGCCGCAGCACCGCCGCCTCCAGCTCGGTTCTCGTGCGTTCGTCGAGATCGCTCATGTCGATTGGCTCCCATGGTTGCGGTCGGTGCGCGACCCGAAATGCGTGACCTCGTTGATGTCGGGCAGCGCCCGCATTTCTTCAAGGATCGGCGTCAGGCGATCGACCCACTCGCCGATCCCGGCCTCGTCGCCGATCAGGTCCTGGCGGATCTCGATCAGCGCGTGGGCGAGGCCACGCTCGGTGCCGTGGCGGTGCATCGTATCGCCCCGCAGCGCCCCGACATAGGGCTCGTTGTCGCCGACGACCAGCCCCGCCTCGCGCGCCAGCGCCGCCATCATCGGCTGCGCCATGCGCGGGTCGCGATCCCACAATATGCCGACATGCCAGACCCGCGGCGTGCCGCGCCATACCGGCGTGAAGGAATGCACCGCGAACAGCATCGGCGGCCGGCCAGCCGCGATCATCGCGTCGATCCGCGCCGCCACCGCATCGTGATAGGGCCGGTAGCAGAGCGCGACGCGGCGCGCCCGCTCCGCCGCGTCGATGCGATGGTTGCCTGGCACCACCGCGCCGTCGGAGAGCTGCATGATCAGGGTCGGGTCGTCGTCGCCCCGGTTGGGATCGATGAAGAGCCGCGAGAAGCGCGTCAGCACCGCCGGCGCGCCGAGCCGCGCGGCGAGCCCGCGCGTCACCCCGGCGACGCCGATGTCGTAGGCGATGTGGCGCTGGAGCTGGCTCTCCGGCACCCCCAGCGTGCCGTAGCCGGGCGGGAACAGATTGGTCGCGTGATCGCACAGCAGCAGCAGGCCGCCATCGGCCGCGCCGTCGATGATTTCGACCGGCTCGTAGGGCTCGGCGGCGGTGTAGCGCCCGCCGCAGGCGTCGGCGGGCTCGGCGATCCGGTTCATGGTGTTTTTCCGAGCGCCACGCGGCGAACCGCATGACACTGTCCCGATAAGGCGATTACATCGGCGCAAGAGCACGCTAGAAAGGCGGCGCATTCATAGGCCAGCCGGAGCGCCTCCGGCAATCCGTATCCGCCGCCGACGCGGCAAGGACGTCCTCGCATGACGGCTATTCCACAGACAAATGGTCCGGGGCTGCCCGCGGAGCGCCAGGGCGCGGCCTTCATCGGCCTCGTGCTCGGCGCCACCGCCATGGGCATCTCGCCGGTCTTCGTGCGCCTCGCCGAGATCGGCCCCTTCGCCAGCGCCTTCTGGCGCGTCGCGCTGGCGCTGCCGCTGCTGTGGGCGTGGATGCGGCTGGAGACCGGCGAGACGCGGCTGGCCGACCTGCTGCCGTCCGACCGGCTGGTCCTGCTGGCCGGCAGCCTGTTCGCCGGCGACCTGTTCTTCTGGCACCTCGCCATCCTCAACACCACCGTCGCCAACGCCACCTTCCTCGCCGCCATCGCCCCGCTCGCCGTCCTCGTCGGCGCCTGGCTGATGCTCGGCGAGGCGATCACCGCGCGCATGGTCTACGGAATGCTGCTGAGCATCGCCGGCGCCGCCCTGCTGCTCGGCTCCAGCTACCGCTACGCGCCGGAGAACCTCACCGGCGACATCTTCGGCCTCATCACCGCCTGCTTCTTCGCCGCCTATTTCCTTGCCGTGCGGCCGGTCCGCAAGCGACTCGGGACCGGTCAGGTCATCTTCCAGTCCTCCGTCGTCACCGCAGCGCTGCTGCTCGTCGTCGCGCTGGTCTCCGGCGAGGGCTTCGTCCCCGAGAGCCGCAGCGGCATCATGGCGCTGGTGGCGCTGGCGCTGATCAGCCACGCCGGCGGCCAGGGCCTGCTCGCCTTCGCGCTCGGCCACCTGCCGGCCGGCTATTCGTCGCTCGTCATCTTCCTCGAGGGGGTGGCCGCGGCCTTCTTCGGCTGGCTGCTGCTCGACGAGGGGCTGGGCGGCCTGCAATGGGCCGGTTGCGCCCTCATCGTGCTGTCGATCTTCCTGTCGCGGCCGCGCCGGCGCGCGGAGGCGGGCCGATGAGCGCCGTGCTTCGCGAGCGCCTGATGCGCCTGGTCCGCGCGGCGATCGCCGCCGCCGACCCGGCGCAGTGCCTCGCTCCCCATCTGCCCGAGCCGCCGAAGGACAGGCTCATCGTGCTCGCCGCCGGCAAGGCCGCCGGCTCGATGGCCGCCGCGGCGGCAAGGCACTACGAGGCCACGGGCCTCGACCGCTCGCGCATGCTCGGTATCGCCGTGACCCGCCACGGCTACGGCATGCAGGCCGGCATCATCCCGGTCATCGAGGCCGGCCACCCGGTTCCCGACGAGGCGGGGATCGGCGCCACCCAGAGCGTGCTGGCGCTCGCCGATTCGGCCGGGCCCGACGACCTCGTGCTGGTGCTGCTGTCAGGCGGCGGCTCGGCCAACTGGATCGCCCCGGTCGACGGGCTGTCGCTCGGCGACAAGCAGAGCCTGACCCGCGCGCTGCTGAGGAGCGGCGCCACCATCGGCGAGATCAACACGGTGCGCCGCCACCTGTCGGCGATCAAGGGCGGCCGCCTCGCCGCCCGCGCCGCGCCGGCGCCGGTGCTGACGCTGGCGATCTCCGACGTGCCGGGAGACAACCCGGAAGCCATCGCCTCCGGCCCGACCGTCCCCGACCCGGCGTCGCTTGCCGACGCGCGGGCGATCCTCGAGCGCTACCGCATCCGCGACAAGGCGGTGGAGCGCCTGCTTTCGGACCCCGCCAACGAGACGCCGAAGCCCGGCGATCCGCTGTTCTCCTCGACCCGCTTCGTGCTGGTTTCGCGGCCCGCCGACGCGCTCGCCGCCGCCGCCCGCGAGGCCGAGGCGATGGGCTACCGGGTCGAGAATCTCGGCGACGCGCTGGAGGGCGAGGCGTGGCGGCTCGGCGCCGCCCAGGCCAAGGAGGCCGTCGGCGCCGAGGACGGCGTCGTCTTCATCTCCGGCGGCGAGGCGACCGTCACCGTGCGCGGCGACGGCAGCGGCGGCCCCAACCAGGAATATGTGCTGGGCGCCGCGATCGCGCTCTCCGGCGAGCCGGGCATCGCGGTCATCGCCGGCGACACCGACGGCACCGACGGCGGCTCCGGCGCCGCCGACGATCCCGCCGGCGCCATCGCCGACGAGACCACCATCGCGCGGGCGCGCGCCGCCGGCATCGACCCCGCCGGCATGCTCGCCAACAACGATTCGACACATTTCTTCGCTCGCTTGGACGATCTGGTGAGAACCGGCCCCACCTACACCAACGTCAACGATTTCCGCGCCATCCTCGTTGACAGGCAGGGGTGAGGCGGGATGGGATTTCGCACACGCCGACCATGATGAGAGCAAGCGCCTTCATATTAGCCGCCGTCGCGTTTCTCGCCTTTTCGGGAAGCGCCCATGCGGAGTTCCGTTTCTGCAACGGAACCGCCAGCCGCATCGGCGTAGCCGTCGGTCACAAGGACAGCGAGGGCTGGGTCTCCGAGGGCTGGTGGAACATCGAGCCGAGCGACTGCCGCACGGTCCTCAAGGGGCCCCTCCAGTCGCGCTACTACTACGTCTACGCCATCGACTACGACCAGGGCGGCGAGTGGGGCGGCGAGACCATCATGTGCACGAAAGACACCAGCTTTACGATTCGCGGAATCGGCCGCTGCGAGCAGCGCGGCATGACATCGAGCGGCTTCTACGAAGTCGACACCGGGGAACATACGTCGTGGACCGTCCAGCTCCTCGACAACGCCATCACCGAGGGGGCACCGCAATGAGACGCAAGCGCTGTACGAAGATCCTGGCCACCATCGGACCGGCGAGCGCCAATCCGGCGATGCTGGCGGCCCTGTTCAGGGCCGGCACCGACGGCTTCCGCATCAATATGAGCCACACCTCGCACGAGGGGCTTCGCGAGCTGCACGGCATGGTGCGCGACCTCGAGCAGGAATTCGGCCGCCCGGTCGCCATCCTCGTCGACCTCCAGGGACCCAAGCTGCGCGTCGGCACCTTCGCGCAGGGCGAGGTGCATCTGAAGGAGGGCAAGTCCTTCACCTTCCATCTCGACGCCGTGGAGGGCGGCGAGAGCGCCGTCACCCTGCCGCATCCGGAGATCTTCGGCGCCGTCGAGCCGGGCCACACCATCCTGCTCAACGACGGCAAGCTGCGCCTCAAGGCGACGCGGACCGCCGACGGCGTCATCGAGACCAAGGTGGTGGTCGGCGGCCCGCTCAGCGACCGCAAGGGCGTCAGCTTCCCCGACACCGTGCTGCCGATGAGCGCGATGACCGAGAAGGACCGGCGCGACCTCGAGGCCGCCGTCAATCTCGGCGTCGACTGGATCGCGCTGTCCTTCGTGCAGCGCCCCGAGGACCTCGCCGAGGGCCGCAAGTTCGCCCGCGGCCGCGCCGCCATCATGACCAAGATCGAGAAGCCCGCCTGCATCGACAAGCTCGACGAGATCATCGAGATGTCGGACGCGGTGATGGTGGCGCGCGGCGATCTCGGCGTCGAGATGCCGCTGGAGAAGGTCCCCGGCCTGCAGAAGCGCATCACCCGCGCCTGCCGCAAGGCCGGCCGGCCGGTGATCGTCGCCACCCAGATGCTGGAATCGATGATCCACGCCCCGGTGCCGACCCGCGCCGAGGTCTCGGACGTCGCCACCGCCATCTTCGAGGGCGCCGACGTGGTCATGCTGTCGGCGGAATCGGCGGTCGGCGAATACCCGGTCGAGGCGGTCGCCACCATGGACCGCATCGCCATGGAGGTCGAGCGCGACATCAACTACCGCAACGTCATCAACGGCCAGCGCTCCGAACCCGAGGCGACCGGCCCGGACGCCATCTCGGCGGCCGCCCGCCAGGTCGCCGAGACGCTCAATCTCGCGGCCATCGTCTGCTACACCTCGTCGGGCGCCACCGGCCTGCGCGCCGCCCGCGAGCGGCCCGGCCCCGCGCTCATCGCGCTGACGCCGAAGCCGGAGACGGCGCGCCGCCTCGCCCTCGTCTGGGGCATCCACTCGGTGCTCACCGAGGACGCCCACGACGAGAACGACATGGTGGCGCGGGCCTCCCGCATCGCCTTCCAGGAGGGCTTCGCCAAGAGCGGCCAGCGGATCATCATCTCCGCCGGCGTCCCCTTCGGCACGCCGGGCGCGACCAACATGCTGCGCATCGCCTTCGTCGGCGGCGAGGGCGTCAGCGACTGAGGTTGTCGTAGAAGGTTTGTATCTCGCCGGCGACGCGCGCCGTATGCGCGTCGTGCGGCATGTGGCCGGCGCCCTTCAGGATCACCAGGCGCGATCCCTCGACCTGCTCGTGCATCGTCCGCGAATGGATCTTCGGCGAGACCGAGCCGTCGGTGTCGCCGGTGATTATCAGCGTCGGCGCGGCAATCTCGTGATAGCGGAAATACTGTTCCGTGACCGACCGCTTGAGCGCGGTGAGGTCGCGCGCATTGGCGAGGAAGGAGGACGGCCTGAGCGTCAGCTCGGCGCCGATCTCCGCGGCATAGCCGGCGGGCGCCGGGTCGGGGCGGAAGACGCCCTCGACGGCGCCGTCCATGCTGGCGTCGCCGATCGGCACCACCAGCGTATGGGCGAATAGCGGGCCGATCAGCGGCAGCGAGGCGAGCTCGTAATACCACGTCACGCCGCCCGGCCAGGGATGGGTGACGGCGGATATGAGCACGAGGCCGGCGACCTTCTCCGGATGCGCGAGCGCCAGCGCCGCCGCCGGCGCGCCGCCGAGCGAATGGCCGACGATGACGGCCTTCTCGAGCCCCAGCGCGTCGAGCGTCGCGGCGACGATCGCCGCCTGCCCCGCCGCCGTGTCCGCGTCGTCGCGCTCCGGTCGCGCGCTGTAGCCGGCGCCCGGCCTGTCGATCGCGTAGACCGGCGCGAATTCGGCGAGCGCCCTGCCGAGGCGATGCATCGGCTCGCGCGCATTGCCGCTCGCCCCGTGCAGCAGGACGAAGGGAACGCCCTTCCTGTCCTCGCCGGCGGCGATGACGTGGATGCGCGTCCCGGCGGCGTCGACGAAGCTGCCCTGCGGCGGATAGGCGCGCTCGATGCCGGCGGCGCGATAGCGGGTGTATCCGGCGGCGGCCGCCAGCAACAGCGCGACGGCGGCGAGGGTGACGGTGAGAAGGTTCATGCGCGTCCGTGATGGTCTCGCGGCCGCCGCGAGGGGATCAGATTCCCCTGCCCTCGACCTCGATCTGCAGTTCCTCCATCACCTTACGCGCGTTGGTGAGATATGGATGAACCGCCAGCGCCTTCCGGAAAGCGTCGAGCGCATGCTTCTTGTCGCCGGTCTCCTTGAGGATCAGCCCGAGCCCGCTCAGCGCGCCGAAATGGCGCGGCTCCAGCGCCAGCACGTGCCGGATGTCGGCCAGCGACAGCGCGTATTCGTCGATCAGGTAGTAGACCGTCGCCCGCTTGTTCCAGCCTTCGGCGAAGTCCGGCTTGAGGATGACCACCTCGTTGAGCAGTTCCAGCGCCAGCGGGAAGTTCTTCTCCTGCATCGCCTTGATCGACCACTGCATGAGCAGGTCGACGGTGTCGGAGCCCGATTGCAGCCAGGCGGAGAGAATGCGCTGCTCGAGCGCCTCGGCGGCCGATTCGCTGGGGCTGGCGGCGAGCGCGTCGAGCAGGTCGCCGGTGTCGGGGATGGCCATCGGCGCCGCCGGATCGCCGGCCGGCGGCGCTGCCTGCGGCGGCTGGTCGGCCGATTGCGCGGCGGCGGGGCCCGCCAGGGCGAGCACGAGGGATAGCGCGAGGAGTGCGGCGCGCGTCGTCATGCCGACGACGCTAGGACGCGCACCGGCACCGGTCAACTGACGCTTGCGTGTAGGCGAGGCCCGGCGAGGCCGGGACGCCGCGGGAAACTAGCCCTGGCGCGCCTTGAAGCGGCGGTTGGTCTTGTTGATGATGTAGACCCTGCCGCGGCGGCGGACGATGCGGTTGGCGCGGTGACGGCCGCGCAGCGACTTGAGCGAATTGCGAATCTTCATCGTGGCTGACCGTTTCCGGTTCCTCTGATAGGGCGCGCTGCTGCCGCGATCCCGGCGCTTCCGCTCCCCGCGCATGAAAACGACAACGCCGGCGGCGCCGGCGAATTCGCCGCGACATAAGCCATGGCGGCTTGCGAATGTCAACGCCGCGGGCGGCACATTCGATCGTCCGGGTAGGGATGGTGGGCGCGGCTGGGATTGAACCAGCGACCCCTACGATGTCAACGTAGTGCTCTCCCGCTGAGCTACGCGCCCTGACGCCGCGCGGCCCGGCCCGGAAGGCCCCGGCCACGCGCGACTGTGGGCGTATAGCCGGAGCCGCTGCGCGGCGCAAGGCCATCGCGCACACAAGGCATTGCAAGGACGTGCATCCTCGGCTAGACCGGGCGCGGATCAACCCATGAAGGACAGCGCACGCCCGGCTTTCGCCAAGGTCCAGAGGCGCGCCCGAACCGCCCGCTGGCCGCTTTTCCAGCGCCGGCCCGCACCAGGAGACCGAGTATGGCGTCAACATACGAAGCCGTCGCCGACATCATTTCCGAGACCTGCGACATCCCGCGCGACGAGATCACGCCCGACAGCCACGTGATCAACGATCTGGGCATCGACAGCCTCGATTTCCTCGATGTCGTCTTCGCCGTCGACAAGGCGTTCGGCATCAAGGTGCCGCACGAGCAGTGGACCGAGGAAGTCAACCAGGGCAACGCCACCGCCGACGACTATTTCGTGATGAAGAATCTCTGCGCCCGCATCGACGAGCTGGTCGCCGCGAAATCCGCCTGAGGCGCGCTTCGGAGGCACCCGATGCGCCTCGAATATTTCCAGATGATCGACCGGATCACCGGCATCGACCGCGAGGCGGCGACGATCACCGCCGAATCGACGGTGCCGACCGAGAGCCCGGTGCTCGAGGGGCATTTTCCCGGCCACCCGCTGATGCCCGGCAACCTCCTCGTCGAGACCATGGCGCAGGCCGCCGGCCTGCTGGTGCTCGACCGGCTGGAATGGAAGCGCATTCCGCTGCTGACCGGCATCCGCAAGGCCAAGCTCCGGCAGTTCGTCAAGCCGGGCTCGCATCTTTCGGTGTCGGCCGCCCTCCTGGGCGACGGCCAGGGCTATGCGGTATGCACGGGCAGGATCGCCATCGACGGCGGCAAGATCGCCGATGCCGAGCTGTCCTTCGTGGTGACGGATTTTCCCTCGCCGATCATGCGCGACGCGGTACGCTCCTGGTGGGACAACGCCGCCGTCGACCTCGAGCCCGCGGTATGAACCGGCCGGCGCAGTGGATTTGACAAATCATGGCACGTGAGCCCCGCGAAGTCTGGATCACCGGCATAGGCGTCGCCTCCTCGCTCGGCGACGGGCTCGACGCGCATCGCGCGGCGCTCGGCGACGCCTCGGGCGCCTTCCCGCGCCTCGACCGCGAGACATACGCCCCCTACGCCATCCACCCGATGGCCGAGATCGACCTGTCGACGCAGATCCCGCGGCGCGGCGACCAGCGGCAGATGGAACCGTGGCAGCGCTACGGCGTCTACGCCGCCGGCCTCGCCCTCGACCATGCCGGGCTCAAGGGGAACGAGGAACTGCTGGGGGCGACCGACATGATCGTCGCCGCCGGCGGCGGCGAGCGCGACGTCGCCGTCGACGAGGCGATCATGCAGATGCTGCGCGACGGCGCGCCGCTGGACGATCCGCGCATCGTCGAGCGGCTGGCCAACGATTTGCGCCCCACGCTGTTCCTCGCCCAGCTTCCCAACCTGCTCGCCGGCAACATCTCCATCGTCCACGGCGTCACCGGCTCCTCGCGCACCTTCATGGGCGAGGAGGCAGCCGGCGCCGACGCCGCCCGCATCGCGCGCGCCCGCATCGCCGCCGGACAGGGCGAGATCTGCCTCGTCGGCGGCTCCTACAGCGCCGCGCGCTGGGAGATGCTGCTGCTGCTCGGCTTCGGCGACACGCTGCTCAGGGGCGACTGGCGCCCGGTCTGGGAGCGCGGCGCCGAGGGGGGCGAGAAGAGTGGCGGGATGGTGACCGGCAGCATGGGCGCCTTCCTGGTGCTGGAATCGGCCGAGCACGCGACGAGGCGCGGCGCGACGCCGGTGGCCAGGCTGTCGGGCGTCGAATCCGACCGCTGCCTGCGCGCGCCCGGCGAGGCGAGCGCCAATGCGCGCCGGCAGTGGGAGGCGCTGAGGCCCCTCGTCGGCGACGCCCCGCTCGCGGTGATCTCGGGGGCCTCGGGATGCGGCCCGGCGACCGCCGAGGAGCGTTCCTTCCTTGAATCCGTCGCCGCCGGCACCGACATGGCGGTTCGCGCCGCCGGCGCGCTCGCCGGCCACGGGCGGGAGGCGCAGTTCATCCTCAACCTCGCCCGGGCGGCGATGGGGGTGAGGGACGGCAGTCTGTTCCCGGCCCGCGACGCCAGCGGCGGGGTAGGCGCG
>JBFWXZ010000013.1:0-32509 GCA_050186955.1 Flavobacteriaceae bacterium | reverse complement strand
CGGGCGCCGCAATCGGCGAGTCCGGCGCCGGCGAGAAGCTCGCGGATCGCGGCGGCGACGGGGCGGCCGTCCTTCAGCCCGTGATCGGCGTCATGGATCGCGAACAGGTTGAAGCGGTTGTAGGAGTAGAGGAGCGTGCGGCGCGCGGTATCGGCGAGCCTGGCGATGTCGAGGAGGGCGCTGAACACCCGGTAGCGCAGGGCGTGGCGGCGCGGCCGCAGCCGCTTGTGCGCCACCGTGCCGACATAGATCGCGGCGTCCCCGTCCGCCCTCATGCGCCGACCCTCATGCACCCATCCTCATGCGCTTGCCCGTTCCGCTTCCGCCGGCAGGCGCAGCCGGCCGGATTCCGCCGCGACGCGCCACGGCCGGCGCACGCCGCCCAGCTCCTCGGCGGCCCGCAGCCCGGACTGGATGGCGTCCTCGTGGAAGCCGTAGCCGAAATAGCTGCCGCAGAACCATGTGCGGTTGCGGCCCTGCAATCGCCAGAGCGTCTCGCGGGCGCGCATCGCGCGGTCGTCGAAGACCGGGTGGTCGTAGTCGAAACCGGCGACGACCGCCGCCGGGTCGATCGGCGTGCGCGGATTGAGGGTGACGAAGATGCCGGTGCGCGTCCTCAGCGGCTGCAGCGCGTTCATCCAGTAGGTGGCGCTCAGCCCTCGGCCGTCGTCGAGGCGGGCGCCGGCATAGTTCCAGCTCGCCCAGGCCTTGCGGCGGCGCGGCATCTGCGCGGCGTCGGTGTGCAGGACCGCGCGGTTGGCGGCGTAGCGGAAGGCGCCGAGCATGTCCCGCTCGGCGGCGTCGGCGTCGGCGAGGAGCGCCAGCGCCTCGTCGGCATGGGTGGCGACGACGACATCGTCGAAACTGTCCGCGACGCCACCGGCGACGATCTCGACGCGGTCGGGAAAGCGGCGCAGCGCGGTGACGGGCGCGGCGGTGCGGGCGACGGCCCTCATGTCGGCGGCTAGCGCCTCGACATAGACGCGGCTGCCGCCGACGACGGTGCGCCATTCGGGACGGCCGAGGGCGCTCAGCAGGCCGTGATTGTCGTAGAACTCGACGAAGGCTCGGGCCGGGAAACGCAGCATCTCGCAGGCCGGCGTCGACCAGATCGCGGCGCCCATCGGCAGGATGTGGTCGTCGATGAAGCCGCGGCCGTATCCGGCCTCGCGCAGATAGTCGCCGAGGCTGATCTCGGGGCCGGCGGCGCGGATGTCGGCGGCGGCCTGGCGGAAGAAGCGGAAGATGTCGCGCACCATCCGCCAGTGGCGCAGCGAGACGAGGTTGCGCCCCTGGGCGAACATGCCGAGCGTCGAGCCCTCATATTCGTAGGCGCCGCCGTCGAGCGACACCGAGAACGACATGCGGGTGCCGTGGGTCTCGACGCCGAGATGCTCGTACAGCGCGGTCAGGTTCGGGTAGCAGGGCCGGTTGTAGACGATGAAGCCGGTGTCGACCGGCACGACGCCGTCCGCCGTCGCCACGTCGACCGTGTTGGCGTGGCCGCCGAGCCGGGGCTCGCGCTCGAAGAGGGTGACCGCGTGCGACCTGGACAGGAGCCAGGCGGCCGACAGTCCCGCTATTCCGGCGCCGACGACGGCGATGCGCTTGCCACTCATTGATTCAAGGCCGTCCCCTGTCATGGTCCTGACGGCTTTACGGGGCAGAAGGGCCGGCGGATCAGCGTGACGGCGACGCGCGGGGCTTCTTTCGCGCCACGGGATCGATATATAGAGACCACCTAGAGCGCGCCGGCGCGGCGCGCGGCAACCAGAAGCCTTTTGATGAACGCCCAGCTCCAGCTCCAGGCGAGACGCCATTCGGTCGCCGTCCCGGTCGGCGACGTGATCGTCGGCGGCGGCAATCCGGTCGTCGTGCAGTCGATGACCAACACCGACACGGCGGATGTCGCGGCGACGGTGGCGCAGGTCGCGGCGCTGGCGCGGGCCGGCTCGGAGCTGGTCAGGATCACCGTCGACCGCGCGGAATCGGCGGCCGCCGTGCCGCATATCCGCGACCGGCTGGCGGCGATGAACGTCGACGTGCCGCTGATCGGCGACTTCCACTATATCGGCCACACGCTGCTGCGCGAGCATCCCGCGGCGGCGGAGGCGCTGGCGAAGTACCGCATCAATCCCGGCAATGTCGGCTTCGGCGAGAAGCGCGACCGGCAGTTCGCCGAGCTGATCGGGTTCGCGATGCGCTACGGCAAGCCGGTGCGCATCGGCGTCAACTGGGGAAGCCTCGATTCCGACCTGCTGACGCGGCTGATGGACCAGAACGCCAAGTCCGACGCGCCGCTGGAAGCCGCCGCCGTCACCCGCGAGGCGATCGTGCAGTCGGCGCTGCTGTCGGCGGCGCGGGCCGAGGAGCTCGGCCTGCCGCGCTCGCGCATCATCCTGTCGGCCAAGGTGAGCCAGGTGCAGGACCTGATCGCCGTCTATTCGGACCTGGCGCGGCGCAGCGACCACGCCCTGCATCTCGGGCTGACCGAGGCCGGCATGGGCTCGAAGGGCATCGTCGCCTCGACGGCGGGCATGGCGGTGCTGCTGCAGAACGGCATCGGCGACACGATCCGCGTGTCGCTGACGCCGGAGCCGGGCGGCGACCGCACCCGCGAGGTGCAGGTCGGGCAGGAGATCCTGCAGACCATGGGGCTGCGCACCTTCGTGCCGATCGTCGCCGCCTGCCCGGGCTGCGGGCGCACCACCAGCACCGTCTTCCAGGAGCTGGCGCGCGACATCCAGGCCTTCCTGCGCGACGAGATGCCGGTGTGGCGCGAGCGCTATCCCGGTGTCGAGGGGCTGAACGTCGCGGTGATGGGCTGCATCGTCAACGGGCCGGGCGAATCCAAGCACGCCGATATCGGCATCTCGCTGCCCGGCACCGGCGAGAGCCCGGCGGCGCCGGTGTTCATCGACGGCAAGAAGGCGGCGACGCTGCGCGGCGCGACCATCGCCGCCGATTTCAAGCAGATGGTGCTCGACTATATCGAGAACCGCTTCGGCGCGGGCCGCCAGGTTTCCTAGGACTTCCGCTCGACCGCGAAATCGACGGCCGCCGCGAGCAGCGCGGCGCGCTTACCGAGGGGTTCGAGCGCGGCCTTCGCGGCCTCGCGGTGCTCCTCCATGACGGCGCGGGCGGCGCCGGTGCCGAGCAGCGCCGGCAGGGTCGCCTTGCCGCGCTCGCGGTCCTTGCCGGCGGCCTTGCCGAGGGCCGTTTCGTCGGATTCCTCGTCGAGCAGGTCATCGGCGATCTGGAAGACGGCGCCGAGATGGCGGCCGAAGGCCTCCAGCGCCGCCGTCCCGCGAGCGTCCGCGCGGCCGAGCATGGCGCCGGCGACGCAGGCGAAGCGGAACAGCGCGCCGGTCTTCATCGCCTGCATGGCGGCGATGCCGTCGCGGTCGAGCGGCGCGCTCTCGGCGGCGATGTCGCGCATCTGCCCGCCGCACATGCCGGCGTCGCCCGCCGCCCCGGCGAGCGCCGCGACGAGCCCGGCGCGAACGGCGGCGTCCGCATGGGTTTCGGGCGCGGCGACGAGCGCGAAGGCGTGGGTGAGCAGGGCGTCGCCGGCGAGGATCGCCGTCGCCTCGTCGAAGGCGCGGTGGGCGGTCGGGCGGCCGCGCCGCAGATCGTCGTCGTCCATCGCCGGCAGGTCGTCGTGGACGAGGCTGTAGCAGTGAACGCATTCGAGGGCCGCGGCGACGCGCAGCGCGCCCGCTTCGGGGGTCGCGAACAGGGCGGCGCTCTCCAGCACGAGGAACGGGCGCAACCGCTTGCCGCCGGCGAGCGCCGCATAGCGCATGGCCTCGCGCAGCCGGTCGCCGGGCCTTGCGGGCAGCAGCGTCTCCAGCGCTTCCTCGGTCTGGGCGGCGCGGCGCGCCAATGCGGTCTGGAACTCGTTCATCGCAAGGGTCGTCGGGCGAGGCTCCGGTTGTCACCGCGGCGCGGCTTCGTTACGCCTAGCCTTCCCGCAGCCCATGGAACAAGAGGCAATGCGCCGCAGGCAGGACGGCAGTTTCGGTTGGCGGCGCCTGCTGCGCCATGTCGCGCTGGCGCTCGCGGCCTTGCTGCTGCTGCCCTATCTGCTGGTCGTCGTCTACCGGGTGGTCGATCCGCCGGTGTCGACGCTGATGCTCGGACGCTATCTGACGCTGCGCGGCGTCGAGCGCCAATGGGCGGACTATGACGATATATCCAGGAACCTCGTCCACGCGGTGCTGATGTCGGAGGACGCCAAGTTCTGCGTCCATGGCGGGGTCGATTTCGAGGCGCTGCTGGAGGTCGTCGACCAGCTCGACGAGGAGGGCAGGCGGGTGCGCGGCGCCAGTACCATCGCCATGCAGGTCGCCAAGAACCTGTTCCTGTGGCCGGGCCAGCAATATATCCGCAAGGCGCTGGAGATCCCGCTCGCCATGTGGCTCGACTTCGTGTGGCCGAAGCGGCGGGTGGTGGAGGTCTATCTCAACGTCGCCGAATGGGGCGACGGGGTGTTCGGCGCGGCGGCGGCGTCGAAGGCCTATTTCGGCAAGGAGCCGGCGAAGCTGACGCGGCGCGAGGCGGCGCTGATGGCGGTGGCGCTGCCCAACCCCTCGGCGCGCAACCCGGCGAAGCCGGGGCGCGGCATGGCGCGGCTCGGCCGGATCGTCGAGCGGCGGATGCGCGACGCCGGGCCGTGGGTCAAATGCCTCGAGGAGTGAGGCCGGGCGTCGCGCCGGTTCCCCGAAACCGCAATGTCGATACGGCCTAGCCACGCGGGCGACTTGCCTGTATAAGCCCGGCCACGCAATCCGTGATTTGAAGACTGCTGGGGTGCGGATTTCCGCCAGTCAAGGAACCGCGCCCGCCACCAATGGAGACGACACATGGCTGTCCCGAAAAGGAAAACCTCGCCGGCGAAGCGCGGGATGCGCCGCTCGGCCGACGGGCTCAAGGCCCCGGCTTACGTCGAGGACAAGGATTCCGGCGAGCTGCGCCGTCCGCACCACATCGACCTGAAGTCGGGCATGTATCGCGGCAAGCAGGTTCTGGCGCCCAAGCAGGACGCCTGAGCGCCGCTGCCAGAAATCGAGACGAGACGGAAAAGGCCGGCGGCGACGCCGGCCTTTTTCTTTCCACGCGCGCGGCCGATAGTGTCGCCAGCGCCCGCGTCGACAAGGGAGAACCGGCCCGATGATCCTCAACTTTCCGCTGCTGCTTGTGCCGCTCGCCGTCTACAACCTCTTCGCCTTTTCCGGCGGCGGGTTCGACTGGCGCGGCGAGGTCTTCTCGACGACCATGGTGTCGGGCGCGGCGTGGACGATGACCTATGGCGACCTGATCGTCCTGCTGTCGCTGGCGCTGCTGTTCCTGGAGGTCGTCAAGGCGACGCGCACCGGCGCCGGCTCGGTGGTCGACCATCTGCTGTCGACGGCGGTCTTCGTCGGCTTCCTGGTCGAGTTCCTGCTGGTCGCCAATGCTGCGACCTCGACCTTCTTCATCCTCCTGGTCATCGCCTTCATCGACGTCATCGCCGGCTTCACGGTGACGATAAGCTCGGCGCGGCGCGACTTCACCGTCGGGCCCGGCGGGCAGCTTTGACGGGCGCGTCCGCGCCCTGTTCGACGATGAAGCGGTTGGAGCGCACCAGCTTGTCGCGGTAGCTGCGCGCGAAGCCCGCCTCCAGCGCCTGCCCGGTCTCGGGGCGGCGCTCGACATGGCGGCGCAGGTCGGCGGCGGCGATGCGCCAGAAGCGCGACTGCGCGGCGAGATGCGCCGATCCGGTCGCCGGTTCGGCGTTCAGCGCCGTCATCTCGCCGATATAGGAGCCGGGGCCGCACACCGCGACGCGCTTGCCGCCGGAGGTGATGGTGACCTCGCCGTCGGCCAGATAGACGAGATGGGGCACCGGCTCGCCCTCCCGGGTCAGCTCGAGGCCGGGGCCGGCCGAGACCCATTCCCCGCAGTCGAGCAGGCGGCGCGAATCCGAGGCGCCGAGGCCGGCCAGCTTGTCGTCCAGGAAGATTTTCTCCTCGGCGCTGAAGCGCACCCGCCGGTTGCTGAGCCAGGTGATCGAGAGCTGGACGAGGTTCACCGTGACCAGCGCGGTCTCCCAGAACAGGCCGACCGGGTCCTTGAGCCAGAACACGTCGTAGGCGATGGCGATGAGGGCGGAGCCGATCACCAGGATGCGCAGCAGCACCATGGAGCGCGACACCATCGACAGGACGAGCAGCAGATAGGAGGAGTGGCCGAGCAGCCCGCCCGTCGAAAATGCCGATTCCAGCGTCAGTTCCATCGGGTCCGGCGAAGCCTCGCTCACTGGCGACCACGCCCGGCCGGACGCAACCTGCTCTTTGCGTGAAGGATAGGTCGGACGTAGCGTCAAGCGCCAGCTTTTTTGATCGGCCCCACCGCTGTGGATTGCCGTCGCGGCCGGCTTCGGATAGGCGCTGGATGGACGAGGCGACGACAAGAGAGGCGACGCGATGCGCGATTTCCACCGTCCCGGTCGGTCCCCGGTCTATGCCGTCAACGGCATGGCCTCGACCTCGCACCCGCTGGCCAGCGGCATCGCCGTCGACATCCTGAAGCGCGGCGGCAACGCCGTCGACGCCGCCGTCGCGGCGGCCGCGGCGCTGGCGGTCTGCGAGCCCCACATGACGGGGATCGGCGGCGACTGCTTCGTGCTGATGGCGAGGAACGACGGCGCGTTGATCGGCCTCAACGGGTCCGGCCGCGCCCCCGCCGCGGCGCGCACCGAGGACCTCTTGGCGCGCGGCATCGCGAAGATCGAGGGAACCAGCGGCCTGTCGGTGACGGTGCCCGGCGCGGTCGACGCCTGGCACCGCATGCTCGCCGCGCACGGCACGATGGGCCTCGACACGCTGCTGGCGCCGGCGATCGACATGGCGCGACGCGGCGTGCCGATCGCGCCGCGCGTCGCCTGGGACTGGGCGGAGGAGGCCGCCGCGCTGACCCATGAGGGCGTCCGCCGGCACTATCTGAGGAACGACGGGACGCCGCCGGCGGCCGGCGACGTCATGGCCTTCCCGGCGCTCGCCGGCGTGCTCGAGCGGATCGCCGCGGAGGGGCCGGACGCCTTCTACAGGGGAACGATCGCCGAGGAGATCGCGCGCACCGTTCAGGAGGCGGGCGGCCTGCTGGACGCCGACGACCTGGCGGCGGTCGAGGGCGATTTCGTCGAGCCGATCACCAGCCCGCACGGCGATCACACCATCGCCGAGCTGCCGCCGAGCACGCAGGGCATCACGGCGCTGCTGATGCTCGGCATCCTCGACCGCGCCGGCCGGCAGGCGAAGGAGCCCGAGAGCGGGTTGCGCTATCATCTGGAGATGGAAGCGGCGCGCCTCGCCTATGCGCTGCGGGCGCGCCATCTGAGCGATCCCGCCTATGCACAGATGACGAGCGCGGAACTGCTCGCGCCGGCTCATCTCGACGCCCTGGCGGGGCGGATCGATCCGGCGGGGCGCGCCGACATCGCCGCCGCCGGGCTTCCCGCCGATACCGACACGGTCTATCTCACGGTGGTCGACGGCGAGCGCAACGCGGTCTCCTTCATCAACTCGCTGTTCGGCGATTTCGGCGCCAAGCTCGCGACGCCGCGGACCGGCATCCTGCTGCAGAACCGCGGTGCCTGCTTCGTCGTCAGCGAGGGCCACCCGAACACCATCGGCCCGCGCAAGCGGCCGCTGCACACGCTGATTCCGGGGATGATCCTGAAGGACGGGCGGTGGACGACGAGCTTCGGCGTCATGGGCGGCCAGTACCAGGCCGCCGGCCACGCGCATTTCGTCACCAATCTGCTCGACTACGGAATGGACGTGCAGGAGGCGCTCGACAGCCCGCGCGTCTTCTTCGAAGGCGATACGGTGATCGTCGAGGATACCGTGTCCGGTGAGGCGATCGCCGACCTCAAGGTGCGCGGCAACCGGGTCGCCGGGCGCAAGGACCCGCTGGGCGGCGGCCAGGCGGTGGTCTTCGACCGCGAGCGCGACGTGCTGATCGGCGGGTCCGATCCGCGCAAGGACGGCTGTTCTCTGGGTTACTGAGCGCTAGCCGGCGGCGTCGAGACGCAGGCCGGCGCGCCGCACGCGGCTCGGGCCGGCGCCATAGGCGGCGGTCGCGACGTCGGGCGTCTCCCGGCGGCGCGCGCGCGTATGCGGCAGGTCGAGGCGGTGGGCGATGAGCTGGGTCACGAAGGCGGCGGAGGGCCGCCCGGCATGCTCGCGTCCCGGTTCGCCGGTGATGACCGGCACCAGCGCGCGGTTTTCCTCGGCGTCGCGCTCGCGGCGCGTCGGCGAGGCGGCTTCCGCGGGCTCGACCGGACGGGCAGTGGTCCCGCCGCGGGTTCTCCCCGCCTGTGCCGGCTGTCCCCGTCCGATCCCGGATGAAACATTCATTCGCGCCTGCCTGTGCCAAATCGGGACATGTGACCTGCCCCTGACCCGGAATTTGCACGATCGATGCCAGCCGCATCAACGATCCGTTAACGATTTCCACGGCTTCGGGGTTTCCCTTCGTTAACGACCGGCGGGATAGGATTGCCGCGAGGGCATCCGGGGAGGCCCGAACGAGACGAGAAGAAACCGGGGGGAACGGACCGGATGGAACCCGAATTCCGTCAAATCAAGATGCCGCTTGCCGGCACGGGCATCGGCGCGCGCCCCGATCCCGCGACCGTCCTCGCCTCGGTGGGCGAGGTCGTCTATCGCTGGACTCTCTCGAGCGACCGGCTCGAGTGGGGGGAGAATGCGCGCCGCGTCCTGCACCTGCCGGATTCCGCCGACATCTCGACCGGCCGCGCCTTCGCGCATCTCGCCGGCCCGGGCGGTTGCGGTCGCCACGACGCGGTGATCTGCGCCGGCGTGCCCGATCTCGGCGACGGCGTGCGCTATCGGATCGAATACGCCTTCCAGCCCGCCGGCGCCGACGGCGAGACGCTGTGGGTGGAGGATGTCGGCCGCTGGTACGCCGGAATGGACAAGCGCCCGTCATGGGCGGAGGGCGTGGTGCGGGTCATCAACGATCGCCACCAGCGCGAGGAGGAGGCCGCCTATCTCTCGCATCACGACACGCTGACCGGCCAGCTCAACCGCGCCGCGCTCACCGAGCGCCTCGAGCAGACGATCGGCGCCATCAGCCGCGGCCAGGGGCACGCCTGCTTCCTGCTCGCCTCGATCGACAGCCTTTCGGTGATCAACGACGCCTACGGCTTCGCGGTCGCCGACGAGCTGCTGATCGGCGTCGCCGCAAGGATCCGCGAGGTCATGCGCTCGGGCGACGCGCTCGGCCGCTTCGCCGGCAACAAGTTCGGCCTGCTGGTGGGGAGCTGCACCGAGAGCGAGATGGAGATCGCCGCCGCGCGCTTCCTCGCCCATGTCGCGGGAACGCCGCTGGAAGTCTCCGTCGGTCCCGTCCCGGTCACCGTCTCCATCGGCGGCGTCGCCATGCCGCGGCATGCCCGCAATGTCCAGGAGGCCTGCATCGCGGCCCAGGAGGCGCTGTCGCAGGCCAGGACCGCCGGACGCGGCAGCTTCGCAGCCTATATGCTCGACCCGGCGCTGGAGGCCGCGCGCCGGCGCAATATCGACATCGCCGACAGTCTCGTCAGGGCGCTCAACGACAATCGCGTGCTGATCGCGCTCGATCCGGTGATCGACGCGCGCAGCGGCGGCATCGCCTTCCACGAGTGCCTCGCCCGCGTGGTGACGTCGGAGGGCGAGATCGTCGCCGCCTGCGACTTCATCGAGCTCGCCGAGAAGCTGGGCGTGGTGCGCCATATCGACATGCGGGTCCTCGATCTCGCGGTCGCCCATCTGGACGAAAATCCCGACGACACGCTGTCGGTCAACGTGTCGATGCTGACGGCCTGCCATCCCGAGTGGTATTCGCGGCTCAGCGCCCATGTCATCGCCAGGCCGGGCATCGCCGGCCGCATCATCGTCGAGATCACCGAGACGGTGGCCATCGAGGACATCGAGCGGGCGGCGCGCTTCGTGCAGTCGCTGCGCGACCTCGGCTGCACGGTCGCCATCGACGATTTCGGCGCCGGCTTCACCAACTACCGCAACCTGCGGCTGCTCGACGCCGACATGGTCAAGATCGACGGCGGTTTCATCTGCAACTATCTCGACAGCCCCGACGACCAGGTCTTCGTGCACACGCTGATCGAGCTCGCCCGCCACGCGAGGCTCAAGGTGGTCGCCGAGTGGGTCGAGGACCGCGAGACGTGGAACCGCCTCGCCGAGGCCGGGGTGGACTTCATCCAGGGCAAGGTGTCGGGCGGCGAGCGGTTGCTGCAGCCCGAGGAGGCGCCGGACGCCGCCGCGACGCAGCGCTACGGCGCCGCCTGAGGCGGGTCACGGCCTAAGGGTTGTTTCCAACCGTCAGGACTTTCCGCCGGCCAGCTTCTCGATCTGCGCCTGCATGTCGGCGAGCTGCTTCCTGAGCCGCTCGAGATCGTCGCTCTCGCTCTTCGCGGCAGGCTTGGCGGCTGGGTCGGCACCCTCGGCCTGGCGGCCGAAGGGCGAGAACATCTGGAACGCCTTCTCGAACATCGCCATGTTCTTGCGGGTCTGCTCCTCGAGCGCGTCGGCGGCGGTGGCGCCGAGCGTGCGGGAGACGGAATCGCGGAACTTCTCCTGCTCCTTGGCGAAGGTCTTCAGCGACATGTCGAGATAGCTCGGCACCAGCGTCTGCATGCTGTCGCCGTAGAACTGGATGAGCTGGCGCAGGAAGGTGACCGGCATCAGATTGCCGCCGCGGCTCTCCTGGTCGAAGATGATCTGCGACAGCACGCTGCGGGTCAGGTCCTCGCCGGTCTTGGCGTCGACGACCTCGAAATCCTCCCCCGCCTTGACCATCTCGGCGAGGTCCTCGAGCGTCACATAGGCGCTCGTGCCGGTGTTGTAGAGGCGCCGGTTGGCGTATTTCTTGATGACCGTCGGCTGCTTGTCACTCATCCCGGTCAGCCCACATTAGCGTTTCCCAGCATCGCTGTTTGTCCGGCGGTTTGCGGTCGCCCGCGACCGGCAGGCCGCGCCTTCCGTCTCCGCCCCGGCCTTTCACGTTAGGGAGTTTGTGCGCTGCGGGCCAGCGGTTTTTGCAGGTGCGTCTTCGGCCGCCCCGATTCGCCGCGGCGCGGGCCGCCGCGACGAAAGGCGGAGGCTTCGTCAGATTGACACGGGCTTGGCGCTATCCCAAACACAGCGCATCATGGGTCTTGCCGGCGGCCCCTCGCGGAAAGCCGCCGGATGCGCATATGCTGCGCTGCAGGCGAACAAAGGGAGTGTTCTCAAAATGGCCGAACATGTCGTCATCACGGGCGCCGCGCGCACCCCGGTCGGATCGTTCAACGGGACGCTGTCGGGCGTCGCCGCGTCCTATCTCGGCACCGTCGCCATCAAGGCGGCGATGGAGCGGGCGGGCATCGCGCCGGGCGACGTCGGCGAGGTGATCATGGGTCAGATCCTGACCGCGGGCGCCGGCCAGAACCCGGCGCGCCAGGCGTCCATCGGCGCCGGCATCCCGGTCGAGGCGCCGGCCTGGGGCATGAACCAGCTCTGCGGCTCGGGGCTTCGCGCGGTGGCGCTCGGCATGCAGCAGATCACCGACGGCTCGGCCTCCGTGGTGGTCGCCGGCGGACAGGAGTCGATGAGCCAGTCGCCGCACTGCCAGCATCTGCGCAACGGCGTGAAGATGGGCGACTACAAGATGATCGACACGATGATCAGGGACGGCCTGTGGGACGCCTTCAACGGCTACCACATGGGCAACACCGCCGAGAACGTCGCCCGCCAGTGGCAGATCACCCGCGACGAGCAGGACAAGTTCGCCGTCGCCAGCCAGAACAAGGCGGAGGCGGCGCGAAAGGCCGGCCGCTTCAAGGACGAGATCGCGCCGGTGACGATCGCCGGCCGCAAGGGCGACGTGGTCGTCGACACCGACGAATATATCCGCGACGGCGTGACCTACGAATCCGTCTCCAGCATGCGCCCGGCCTTCGAGAAGGACGGCACGGTGACGGCCGCCAACGCCTCGGGCATCAATGACGGCGCCGCGGCGCTGGTGCTGATGAGCGAATCGGAAGCCAAGAAGCGCGGCACCGCGCCGCTCGCCCGCATCGTCTCCTGGGCCACCGTCGGCGTCGATCCGGCGATCATGGGCAGCGGGCCGATCCCGGCCTCGCGCAAGGCGCTGGAGCGGGCCGGCTGGAAGATCGACGATCTCGACCTCATCGAGGCCAACGAGGCCTTCGCCGCGCAGGCCTGCGCGGTCAACAAGGACCTCGGCTGGAACCCCGACATCGTCAACGTCAATGGCGGCGCCATCGCCATCGGCCATCCGATCGGCGCGTCGGGCGCCCGGGTGCTGGTGACGCTGCTGCACGAGATGGCCAAGCGCGACGCCAAGAAGGGCCTGGCGACGCTGTGCATCGGCGGCGGCATGGGCGTCGCCCTGTGCGTCGAGCGCGACTGACAAACCGACGAACGGTCAACGACAACAACAAGCAGAGGGAGTAACGCGATGGGGAAGGTGGCACTGGTCACCGGTGGCACACGGGGCATCGGCGCCTCGATCGCCAGGGCACTGAAGGACGCCGGCTATAGCGTCGCCGCCAACTACGCCGGCAACGACGAGGCGGCGAACGCCTTCAAGGCGGAGACCGGCATCCCGGTCTACAAGTGGTCGGTGGCCGACTACGGCGCTTGCGCCGAGGGCATCAAGCAGGTCGAGGCCGATCTCGGGCCGGTCGACATTCTCGTCAACAATGCCGGCATCACCCGCGACGCGATGTTCCACCGCATGACGCCGGAGCAGTGGGGCGAGGTCATCTCGACCAACCTCACCGGCGTCTTCAACATGACCCATCCGGTGTGGAACGGCATGCGCGAGCGCAAGTTCGGGCGCGTCATCACCATCTCCTCGATCAACGGGCAGAAGGGGCAGGCCGGCCAGGTCAACTACTCGGCATCCAAGGCCGGCGACATCGGCTTCACCCGCGCGCTGGCGCAGGAGGGGGCGCGCGCCGGCATCACCGTCAACGTCATCTGTCCGGGCTATATCGGCACCGACATGGTGCGGGCGATCGACGAGAAGGTGCTGAACGAGCGCATCATCCCGCAGATCCCGGTCGGGCGGCTCGGCGAGCCGGAGGAGATCGCGCGTTGCGTCGTCTTCCTCGCCTCCGACGATGCCGGCTTCATCACCGGCTCGACGATCAGCGCCAATGGCGGCCAGTTCTTCGGCTGAGGCGGCGGGGCCGCTGACCGGCGGCTGCTATTGCGGCGACCTGCGCTACGAGGCGGCGGGCGACCCCCGCCTCAAGGCGCAGTGTCACTGCCGCGCCTGCCAGCACGTCGCCGGCGGCGGACCGAGGTTGCGGTGATGAATTGACGGTTCGCTGCGTTGGTGTCCGAAATCGCTTCCGAACAGGAGAAAAGCGCAAGGCGGTGTCGGCCACCGTCGAGCATTTTCGACGCCTTCGGGGGCAATTTCGGCCCAACCCCGAAGGGGCCGCGCTGAAATCCGCCATTTCCACGGCGCTCGTCGTCGAATATGCACGGCATGTCCTTCCTCCTCGCGCCTTGAACTGACGGATTTCCGCCGCGGCGCAGCGGACCGTCAATTCGTCACCGCAACCTAGTTTTTCATGCTGATGCCGCCGGAGGGTTTCCGCTACACGAAGGGGGAGCCGAAATCCTTCCGGCGCGACGACCTTGAGAACCCGGTGACGCGCGAGTTCTGCGGGCGATGCGGCACCCATGTGCTGACGCGGCGGCCGGGGCTGCACGAAGTGGTGCTGAAGGTCGGGACGCTCGACGACCCCAAGCGCTTCGGCGGGCCGCAGATCGCCATCTTCACCGAGGACATCCAGCCCTTCCATCATGTGCCCGAGGGCGTTCCCGCCTTCGAGAAGCTGCCGCCGCGCCGCTAGCCATCGCCGCCGATTGAATCGCGCCCGCCGATCTGGCAAGCAGCTTGTTCTTCGGTGGAGATGAGGCGTCGATGGGCGGAACACGGCAACTGGCGACGCTGGTCGGCTTCTCGGCCATCGTCATGTGGGCGCTGCTGGCGCTGCTGACGGTGCGCACCGGCGCGGTGCCGCCCTTCCAGCTCACCGCCATGTGCTTCGCGCTGAGCGGCGGCATCGGGCTCGTGCGCTGGCTTTTCATCCCGAGCGCGCGGGCGGCGCTGCGCCAGCCGCCGGCGGTGTGGATCACCGGCGTCGCCGGGCTGTTCCTCTACCACGCCTTCTACTTCACCGCGCTGCGCAACGCGCCGGCCGTCGACGCCAGCCTGATCGCCTATCTGTGGCCGCTCTTCATCGTGCTGTTCTCGTCGCTGCTGCCGGGCGAACGGCTGCTCGCGGCGCATCTCGCGGGCGCCGGAATGGGGCTTGCCGGGGCGGCGCTGATCGTCACCGGGCGCGGCAGCGTCGATCTCGACCCGGCGCATGCGGTCGGCTATCTCGCCGCCTTCGCCTGCGCGCTCACCTGGTCGGGCTATTCGGTGCTGTCGCGGCGCTTCGCCGAAGCGCCGACCGACGTGGTGACGGGCTTCTGCCTGGCGACCTCGGTCCTGTCGCTCGCCTGCCACCTGGCGCTGGAGCCGACGGTTTGGCCGGCGTCGGCGTCGCAGTGGCTCGCCGTCGCCGGGCTCGGGCTGCTGCCGGTGGGTCTCGCCTTCTTCACCTGGGACTACGGCGTGAAGCATGGCGACATCCAGCTTCTCTGCGTCCTCTCCTACGCCGCGCCGCTGCTGTCGACGCTGATCCTGATCGCGGCGGGCGAGGCGGCACCGACCTGGCGGATCGCCGCCGCCTGCCTGCTGATCACCGGCGGCGCGCTGATCGCCGCGCGCGCCGGAAAGCGCAAGACCGCCTAGGGTCGGGGCGGCCTAGAAATTGTCCTTGCGCTTGCGGACCTCGCCGAAGACGGCGGCCGCGGACGCGCCCTCCATGCCGACGGCCTTCGCCACCTCCGGGCGGTCGGCGCGCATGAAGGGGTTGGCCTTCAGTTCGGCGGCCACCGTCGTCGGGACGGTCGGCTCGCCGCGGTCGCGCTTCGCCTTGGCTTCGGCGACATAGGATTTCAGGTCGGCGTTGCCGGTCTCGATGGTCTCGGCGAAGCGGGCGTTGGACATCGTGTATTCGTGGCCGGAATAGAGCACGGTGTCGGCCGGCAGCGCGGCGATCTTGGCGACCGAGTTCCACATCTGCTCCATCGTGCCCTCGAAGACCCGGCCGCAGCCGAGCGGGAAGACCGTGTCGGCGCAGAAGGCGACCTTCGCCTGCGGCAGGTGGAGCGTGATGTGGCCGAGCGTGTGGCCGGGAGTTTCCAGCACGTGGACGTCGAAATTGCCGAAGCGGTAGACGTCGCCCTCCGACAGCGTCCTGTCGAGGCCGGCGATCTTGTCGGCCTCGCCCTTCGGGCCGACGACCTCGCAGCCATATTTCGCCTTCAGCGGGCCGATGCCCTGGGTGTGGTCGGCGTGGTGGTGCGTGACGAGGATGTGGGTCAGCTTCCAGCCGGTGTCGGCGAGCGCCTTCTCGACGGCGGCGACCTCGGGGGCGTCGATGGAGGCGGTCACGCCGGCCTCGGCGTCGTGGATCAGCACGCCGTAGTTGTCGTCGAGGGCGGGGAAGAGATGGATGTCTAGCTTCGCCATTGCGGGCAGGCCTCCTGGATTGCTGGTGTCGTCGCCGGCGCGCGCGATTCTCGCGCTTTCTTGCGCCTCCTGCCGGGTTACCTATCATTGGGCGCGGCGCGCGGCCACCCGCGCGACCGGTGGATGCGGCTGATCGGTTCCGGGCGATGTTTCTCGACGTCATCGAACTGCGCGACTTCTATGCCGAGGCGACGGGAATCGTCGTCCGGCGCATCCTCGCCACGCGGCTGCAGCGGCTGTGGCCGGACGTGCGCGAGCAGTCGATCGCCGGCATCGGCTACGCGACGCCCTATCTCGCCATCTTCCGCGGCCGCGCCGGCCGCGTGCTGGCGCTGATGCCGGCGGCGCAGGGCGTCGTGCGCTGGCCGATCGAGGGCGCGTCGGCCTCGGCGCTGGTCGATGAGCTCGACCTGCCGCTGACCGACGCGGCGATCGACCGGGCCATCGTCGCGCACGGGCTGGAATCGACCAACGATCCCGCCGCCATGCTCGAGGAGGCGTGGCGCGTGCTCAAGCCCGGCGGGCGGCTGATCATCGTCGTCGCCAATCGCCGCGGCGTCTGGGCGAGGACCGATACATCCCCCTTCGGCCATGGCCGGCCGTTCAGCCGCTCGCAGCTCTCGCGGCTGCTGCGCAATGCCGGCTTCTCGCCGGAGCAATGGGTCGACGCGCTCTACGTGCCGCCGTTCCGCTACCGGCCGCTGCTGCGCTTCGCCACCGCCTTCGAGCGCATCGGCGCGTTCCTGCGGCTGCCGATGTCGGGCGCCATCATCGTCGAGGCGGTGAAGCGCGCGCATGGCGGGCAGGCGGTGCGCGTCCGGCAGCAGGCGCGCCGCGTGCCGGTGCTCGCCGGGCAGCCGGTATCGGCGATGGACGCGCCGGCGAGCCGGCGCGACGCTTCGTGAGATCCGCCGATCTTTCCTTTGATTTCGCCGCCGCCGCTCCGTAAAACACCGCGCGGCCCGCGCTTGCCCGCGGGGTCTGGAGGAATCATGCCCGGAAAGCCCGATCTCGCGGCGCTGCGCCAGCAGATCGACGCCATCGACGAAGCGATGCACCGGCTGCTCATCGAGCGCGGCACGGTGATCTCCGGCATCGCCGCGGCCAAGCAGGACGCGGAGACCGGCTCCGCCTTCCGACCGGAGCGCGAGGCCTCGATGATGCGCGCGCTCGCCGCGCGCCACGACGGCGGGCTGCCGCTCGCCGCGGTCGAGCACATCTGGCGCGAGATCATCGGCACCTTCACCCAGAAGCAGGCCGCCTTCCGGGTTCACGTGGCGGAGGGCGAGAAGCCGGCGATGCGCGACATGGCGCGCTTCTATTTCGGCTTCGCGACGCCGCTCGTCAGCCACGCCGATCCGAACGGGGCGCTGGACGCGCTGGAAGCCGATCTCGACGACCTCGCGCTGCTGCCGATGACGGCGGTGACGCCGTGGTGGCGGCGGCTCGGCGGCGGGCTGAAGATCATCGCCCGCTACCCGTTCTTCGATTTCCCGCCCGGCATCGTGCCGGCGCCGGTGCTGGTGGTCGGCGACGCGCGCATCGAGCCGCCGTCGGGCCCAGGCGTCTTCGTGCTCGAATGCGCCGGCGATGCGGACCCGGCCGCGATGGCGGGCGACGCCGCGACGGTGTTGCTGCAGGCGGCGACGCCGGAGGGGCGCTCGGTGCTGCTGTCGAGCGAGCTCGACGGCGACAAGCTGGCGATCGCGATGGGACTCGAGGGCGAGGCGGCGGGCCGCTTGCGCGCCGTCGGCGGCTATGCGAAAGCGGCGGCTGCCGGCGAGGCTTCCTGAAGGAGCGTGACGAGATGAGCGAGACGGCGGGACCGATTCCGCGCGAGGGCGTGGGCAAGATCGCCCCCTATGTCCCGGGCAAGGGCGGCGGGGCGAGCGGCAAGGTTCACAAGCTGAGCTCCAACGAGACGCCGCTGGGCCCCAGCCCCAAGGCCATCGAGGCCTTCCGCGAGGCGGCGAAGAGCCTCGAGCTCTATCCCGACGGCGCGGCGAGCGCGCTGCGCGAGGCGATCGCCGCGCGCTACGGGCTCGATGCGCGCCGCATCGTCTGCGGCACCGGGTCCGACGAGCTGCTCAACCTGATCGCCCACGCCTATCTGGGCCCCGGCGACGAGGCGGTGTTCACCGAGCACGGCTTCCTCGTCTACCGGCTGGCGACGCTTTCGGCTGGCGGCACGCCCGTGGTGGTGAAGGAGCGCGACCTGACGGCGGATGTCGACGCCATCCTCGCGGCGGTGACGGCGCGGACGAAGATCGTCTTCCTCGCCAATCCCAACAACCCGACCGGCACCTATCTGCCGATCGGCGAGGTGCGCCGCCTGCATGCCGGGCTGCCGCGCAGCGTGCTGCTGGTGCTGGACGCGGCCTATGCCGAATATGTCCGGCGCAACGACTACGAGTCCGGCATCGAGCTGGTGGCGACGTTCCCCAATGTGGTGATGACCCGCACCTTCTCGAAGATCTACGGGCTGGCCGGGCTGCGGCTCGGCTGGGCCTATTGCCCGGAGGCCGTCGCCGACGCGCTGAACCGCGTGCGCGGACCCTTCAACGTCAACGGGCCGGCGATCGCCGCCGGCGTCGCGGCGATCCGCGACACCGCGTTCCTGGAGACGGCGGTCTCGCACAACGACCGCTGGCTCACCTGGCTTTCTGCGGAAATCGCGGCGCTGGGCCTTCAGGTGACGCCGAGCGTCGGCAATTTCCTGCTGATCCATTTCCCGCGCGACAAGGGCCGCACGGCGGCCGACGCCGACGCCCACCTGGTCGGGCGCGGTATCTATCTGCGCCGGCTCGAGCCCTACGGCCTGCCCGACGCGCTGCGCCTGTCGGTCGGCAGCGAGGAGGCCAACCGCGCCGTCGTCGAGGCGCTGCGCGAGTTCATGGCCTAGGCAGCTACCCGGGCTGGCCTAGCGCAGCGGCCCGACCTTCCCGAGAACGACGGGGCCGAGGCGGATTTCGCCGTCGGCGATGACGATGTCGGCGGCGGAGGCCGGCTCGCCGTCGATCTCCACGGGCTTTCCGGTGAAGCGCAGCGCCATGGCGAGGATCGGCAGGATGCCGCCGAAGGCGCCCTCGGCGCCCGGCGTCGTCAGGTCGCCGCCGCGCGCGGCGAGCCGCAGCGTGCCGGCCGGGCGGCTCTGCGCGTCGAGGCGCACCGTGCCGTCGAGATGAATGGTCGAGCCCTGCTGGTCGAGCCTCAGCCTGGCGATCTCGGCGCTCGATCCGGCCGAGGCCAGCGCCGCCGCGGGCCGGCCCTGCGGGCGAAGCGGCACGTTGCGCAACATGCCGCGGCCGTCGAGGCCGAAGGGCGGCGGCGAACCTTCGTCGGGCGCATAGACGATGCCGCTGCCCGACGCCGCGACCTCGATATCGGCGGTGTCGCCGGAGCGCCCGGCGTCGCGGGCGTGGATCTCGGCGCGCTCGGCGGCGAAGGCGTTGCGGACGCCGGGGAAATCGGCGAGGCCGGGGGCGCTTCCCTGGAGCCCCTCGACGGCGATGTCGGCCGATTCGACGGCGCCGGGGCGGCCCCTGGCGGAGGCGTGCAGCAGGTCCCAGCGCGCCTCGAGCAGCGGATCGCCGCCGTCGGGCTTGGTGACCGTCAGCGGCGCGCCGAGCTCGGCGATGACGTGGTTCGGCCGGTAGGCGAGGGCGAGGATGCGGAAGTCGCCGGCGACGACGTCGTAGGACTGTGCGCCGGCGAGGACGCGGCCGGTCAGCCGGTCGCAGGAAATCTCGACCCGGTAGGGCCAGCCGCCGTCCTCGCGATTCTCGCAGGTCCAGTCGCGGCCGGCGGCGGCCTCGCGCGCCAGCAGCTCGTCGAAGCGCCGCGACGCCTCGGTGGAGGCGAAATGCCACACCGCCGTCCAGCCGATGGCGAGGGCGACCACCAGCAGCAGCGAGAAGACGGGAATCCAGGGACGTCGCTTGCGGCGGCTCATGGCGTGATCTTCCTGGCTTTGCGTTGCGCGGGCGGGGTTGCGGACCGGGTTGCGGGACGTTGAGGAAACCGCCGCCGGTTGCTAAAGCCTTGCGGAACCTCAATCCTCTTCATCGCGGCAGGATCGCGCCGATCATGGGCGAAAATTGGGTCTTTGGCTACGGATCGCTGATGTGGCGGCCGGGCTTCGATCACGAGGAGCGCGCGCTGGCGCGGCTGCATGGCTGGCACCGCGCACTCTGCGTCTATTCATGGGTGCATCGGGGCACGCAGGAGCGGCCCGGCCTCGTGCTCGGGCTCGATCGCGGGGGAAGCTGCCTCGGGGTGGCCTTCCGGGTGCCGGACGCCGCCTGGGAGGACACCGTCGCCTATCTGAGGGCGCGCGAGCAGGTCACGATGGTCTATGAGGAGCGCAGCCTTCCGGTCCGGCTGGAGGATGGCAGCGGCCGCGCCCTGCGGGCGCTCTGCTACACGGTGGATCGCCGGCACACGCAATATGCGGGCGCCCTCGACACCGCCGAGCAGGCGCGTTTCGTCCTGCAGGGGGAAGGCCAGTCGGGCCCAACCGCGACTATGTGGCGAACACCATCGCGCATCTGGAGGAAGTGGCGATCCGCGACCGGCGGCTGGACGCCGTCGCCCGGCTGATCGCCAAGGATTCCTGAACCGCTCCACGCATCGGGCGAGCGGTTCGACGAACGGCCCTAGGCGGCCGCCTGGAAGGGCGGCGGCGAGGCGTCGAGGGCGGCCTCGCGGAGGTCGCCGATGGCCTCGGCGCGCGCCCTGCCGGTTTCCGCGAGCGCATGGACGTGGATCTCGTCGGCGCCCGCCGAGACGGCGGCGGAGATGTCGGCGAAAGCCTCGAGCGTGCCGCCGAGGCCGACCCACAGCGCCGTGCGGCGTCCGTCGGGCATGCGCCTGGCGGCGATGACGACATGGCCGTAGGTCTCGGCCATGTCATGGATCCCGGTGACGCGGAACAGGTAGCGGCTGCCGGAACGTCCCGTCCAGTAACGGAACGAATCGGCGAGCGCGGTGTCGGCGAGCACGAAGGGCTGGCCACTGTCGACGAGTTGGCCGGGGGTCATGAGCATGATCGTTCTGTTCAGGGCATCCATGAGAACAAAAGTAGAACATATCCCGTGTTGCGTCAAGACGCATCGCCGCTGATGTGGGATGCGCGCATGGTAAACGCAATATGTGGGGTTCGGTTCCCGCCGGTTTGTTCAGCAGGCCTCGCCGAGCGCGGCGAGCCGGGCCTCGGCTTCCGGGTTGAGCGGCAGCTCGGGATCATTGCGGACGGCCTCGACGAGAAGCCTGTCGCAGGCCGATTCGATTCCGTTCTGAAGCGTGTCGAGCAGCTCGCCGCGTTCCGCCCGGGGCGGGATGGCCGGCAGGAACTCGATCACCGCGGTGCCGGGATAGCGCATGAACTTGCGCCGCGGCCAGAACAGGCCGGTATTGAGGGCGACGGGCAGGCAGGGCACGGTGTTCTGCTCGTACATGTAGGTGACGCCGATCTTGTACTGGGGCTCGGCGCCAGGCGGCCGCCGCGTGCCCTCGACGAAGATCAGGATCTGGCCGCCGTCATCGAGATGCTTCGTGGCGGCTTCGTTCATCGCCCGCATCGCCTGCGAGCGCTTGCCGCGGCGAACCGGGACCATGCCGAGCGCGCTCATGTACCAGCCGAAGACGGGGATCAGCTTGAGCTCCGCCTTGAGGATGTAGGCGGGCTTCTCGAAGGCGGTGACGATGGCGAAGGTTTCCAGGAATGACTGGTGCTTGGCGGCGACGATGAGGGGACCGGACGGAATGTTCTCCAGGCCGCGCATCTCGACCCGCGTGCCGCATATGCTTCTCAGCAGCCACAGCGAGGCGTGGCACCACCCCAGCGACACCGCCCAGGTCGCGCGCCGGCTGAACAGGCCGGGCATGCCGACGAGCATGAAGACGACGAGATTGACGTAGAAGGCGACGTTGAAGATCAGCGAACGTACGGTCATGCGCCCCTGCTACCCCGGCGACCGGGATCGTTCAATCCTGCGGCGCAGCGCCGGCGATCGTCTGCGACGGCGCCTTCGGCGCACCGAAGCGGATGCCGGCGCGGGCGAGGACGTATTTCACGTATTCGGAAGCCATCAGCCGCATCACGCCGGGATCGGCCCACCAGCGCTCCAGGTCCAGATTGCCGGTGCGCACCGGGTAGGGTTCGAGGGCGATGCCGGGGGCGGCGCGCGACAGCTCCATGAGGCTGCGCGGCATGTGATAGGCGCTGGTGACGACGAGCAGCGAATCGAATTTGTGGTCGGCCGCCCAGTCGCGGGCGGCCTCCGCGTTGCCGGCGGTGTTGAGCGCCCCGTAGTCGAGGTCGACGCAGCATTTGAAGACCTCGGGGCTGACGGTCACGATGCGGGCGATCTCCTCGCCGGTGGTGTCGGGATGGACGCCGCTGATCAGCAGGCGCTCGCCGGCGCCCTGCTCCAGCAGGGTGACCGCGTCGGCGATGCGCGAGGTGCCGCCGGTCAGCGCGACGATGCCGTCGGCGGCGACGAGGGGCGCCGGCCTGGTGTGGGCGACGCGGGTCGCGAACTGCACGAAGCCGCCGGCGAAGAAGGCCGCCGGCAGCAGCAGCGCCACCGCGAGGACGAAGCCGCGGCGGGAGCGGCGCGGCCGATGCGCAGCCTCGGCCGAAGCCGCGGATCTCTCGTGATCCATCCTGGCTGGCTCCGGTTTCATCGCTTTCCCGTCGGCGAGCATCCTCGACAATAGGGCCAAAAAAGCGGCCAAATCCAGCCGAAAGCCTTCAGCCGAAGACCTCCAGGAACCGGTAGACCGTGTAGCGCGAGGTGAGCGCCGTCAGCGTCGCCACCACGGCGACGACGGCGGCGATCGCCAGATAGGCGTTGGGGCCGACGGTGAGGGCGCCGAACAGCGCCTCGATCTGGTCGCCGGCCGGCGTGGCGATGAACTGCGCCGAACCCCACGAGGCGATGGCGAAGAAGGCGATCGCGGCGATGCCGCCGGCGACCCCGCCCTTGAGGCCGATCATCAGGAAGTGCCCGGTGAACTGGCGGGCGATGAAGTTCTCCTTGGCGCCGACCAGGTGCAGCACCTCGACGATGTCGCGGTTGCCGGCCATGGCGCCGCGCGTCGCGAAGACGATGGAGAGCGCCGTCGCCGCCAGCACGAGGCCGAGGACGACGATGCCGGCGGCGGTGAGGGTGCGCGCCATGATGCGCAGCCGGCTCTGCCAGAGCTGGTGGTCGTCGAGGCTCGCATTCCTCGCCCGCTCGGCGATGACGCTGCGCAGCCGGCCGATGTCGGGCGGCGCGTCGGGGTCGATCTCGACGATGACGAGGCGCGGCACCGGCAGCCGCTCGATCGAGGCGTCGGACCCCAGCCACGGCTCCAGCAGCGAGGCGATCTCCGACTGCGCCATGACGCGGGCGCTGCGCACGCCGGCCACCGAGCGGGCGGCGTTGGCGGCGTTCACCGCTTCCTTGTCGGCGTCGATGCCGTCGCCGGGCAGGATCTGGATGGTCAGCTCGCGGGCGATGTCGGCCTGCCAGTTGTCGGCCGCCGCCCTGACCGCCAGCACGCCGCCGGCGGTGATCGAGGCGAGGAAGGTCATGATGGCGATCACCACTACCAGCGAGCGGCCGGGAATGTTGACGGAGGGGACGATCGGCGCCGCCGGGCGCAGCCGCGCGGCGAGCTGCGCGGTATGGCTCGTCGCCTCGTCCGCGTGCTCGTGCCTGCCGCCGGTTTCCTCCGCTGCCGCCATGGTCTCCGTTTCCGCGCCTCAGTCGTAGATGTGCAGGCGCCCGTCGTTCAGGACGAGGCGGCGCGCATCGTACTGGTCCATCAGGGCGATGTCGTGGGTGGCGATGATGACGGTGGTGCCGAGCCGGTGCAGCTCGGTGAAGAGCCGCAGCAGCCGACGCGCCAGCGTCGGATCGACATTGCCGGTCGGCTCGTCGGCGAGCAGCAGCTCGGGCTGGCCGATGACGGCGCGGGCGATGGCCGCGCGCTGCTTCTCGCCGCCTGACAGGATTGAGGGCGCGGCGTGCATGCGCTCCTCCAGCCCGACCCATTGCAGCAGGTCGACGACGTCGCGCCGGTAGTCGGTCTCGGGCTTGCCCATGACGCGCAGCGGCAGCGAGACGTTCTCGAAGGTCGTCAGGTGGTCGAGCAGGCGGAAGTCCTGGAAGACGACGCCGATGCGGCGGCGGATCGTCGGCAGGGTCGAGCGCGACAGGGTGGCGACGTCGTGGCCGAAGACGTTGATCAGCCCGCGCGTCGGCCGCAGCGCCAGGAAGAGGAGGCGCATCAGCGACGTCTTGCCGGCGCCGGAAGGCCCGGTCAGGAACTGGAAGGAGCCGCGCTCGATGGAAAACGAGATGTCGCGCAGAATCTCCGGCCCCATCCCGTAGCGCAGACCCACATTCTCGAATCGGATCACTTGTCAGGCCTCGCTGCCGCCGCATCCGGTTGTCGCCGCTGCCGCGTTAACATCGCATTAAGCATCGCCGCAAGCCGTCGGCGGCGCGCCGTCGTTTCGAGAACATTAACGATGACGGCCCTAGGCTTCGCCCGTCATCCGCCCTGTCCGAATCAGCGAGCCGACGAGCGCTACACGTGAATATTACCTGCCCGGCCTGCGAAACGCGCTATGCCGTCCCGTCGAGCTTTCCCGCCGACGGGCGCAAGGTCAAATGCGCCAAATGCGGCGAGGCCTGGCACGCGGTGCCTGACGCCCCCGCCGACGAGCCGGTCGTGACGAGCGAGCCGGGCGACGAGGCGGTCGAGGCCGTCGAGGGCGAGATGCTCGACGCGCTGCCGCGCAGCGAGCCGGACGAACTGCACTGGGAGGGCGAGGAAGCCCCGGTCGTCACCTCCGATCCGGAATGGAAGCAGGCGCTGGCCGAGGCCGAGAAGGCGGAGCGCAGGGGCGCCGAGATCGTCGACGAGGACGCGGACGACGTCCCTGCCGCCGCGGCGGCGAGGCGGGTGCATATCCGCCGTCCGTCGCGCCAGTCGCCGGCGCGCCTCTTGCAGGCTTTCGTCGTCGGGGCCACGATTGCCGCCATGTCGGCCATCGTCATCAACAAGGAACAGGTCGTCGCCGCGTTCCCCTCCACCGCGCGGCTGTTCGCCGCGGCGGGGCTGGAGGTCAATATCCGCGGCCTCGCCTTCGAGAAGCTCGCTTATGCGCGCGAGCAGGAGCGCGGCGTCCCGGTGCTCGCGGTGAGCGGCGAGATCGTCAATGTCTCCGGGGTCCCGGTGGCGGTGCCGCCGGTGCGGGTGGCGATCGCCGGAAGCGGGGCGGCAGAAATCTACGCCTGGACGGTCGAGCCGGAGCGCGGCGAGCTGGAGCCTGGCGGGCGGATTCCCTTCAAGGCGCGGCTCGCCGCGCCGCCGTCGCAGGCGCGGGCCGTCAAGCTGCGCTTCGTCGACGCCAAATCCACCATGGTCGGGTCGGTCCAGTGAGCGAGATCGTCTCGCGCGGCCGGCGGATCGAGGTTCTCTTCTCCGCCGACGAGCTGGCGCGGCGCAACGCCGAGCTCGCCGCCGAGATCGCGCGCGATGTCGGCACCACGCCGCTGGTCATCGCCATCCTCAAGGGCAGCTTCATCTTCGCCGCCGATCTGATCCGGGCGCTGCACGGCGCCGGCGTCACGCCGGAAGTCGAGTTCATGGGGCTTTCCAGCTATCGCGCGGGGACGCAGTCGAGCGGCGCCGTCTCGATCGTTCGCGACATCGAGACCGACGTCACGGGACGCCGCATCGTGCTGATCGACGACATCCTGGAATCGGGCCGCACCATCGCCTTCGCCCGCGACCTGCTGATCGCGCGCGGCGCCAGCTCGGTGCATGCCTGCGTGCTGCTCGACAAGCCGGGCAAGCGGGCGGTCGAGTTCGAGGCCGATTTCGTCGGCTTTCCCTGTCCCGACAGGTTCGTGGTCGGCTACGGAATGGATGTCGGCCACGCCTTCCGCGAATTGCCGTTCGTCGGCGTCGTCGCGTCCGACTGAGAACAGGAGCGGGCGATGGCCAACATCCTTCTGGTCGATGACGACGATTCGGTGCGCGCCTTCGTGCGCCGCGCGCTGGAGATGGACGGCAACGGCGTGACCGAGGCGAGCGACGGCGCCGAGGCGATGGATGCGCTCGCCGGCGGCTCCTTCGATCTCGTGCTGAGCGACATCCAGATGCCGGTGATGGACGGCATCGCGCTGGCGCTCAACGTCGCCCGCGACCACCCCGAGCTGCCGGTGGTGCTGATGACCGGCTACGCGCATCAGCGCGAGCGCGCGCACGGCATCGAGGAGATCGTCCGCGACGTGATCCAGAAGCCGTTCACGCTCGCCGATATCCGCGAGCGGATCGCCGCGGTGCTGGCCGGCTAGAAGCCCTCCAGCAGCCTTTCGAGATAGTTGCGCTCCGGCGAGGGGCGGGTCGGGTCGGACAGGCGGCGGCGCAGCTCCTCGAGGATGCGGCGGGCCTGCTCGACGTCGAAGACCTCCGGCGTCTTGACGCCGAGGCCGAGATCCTGGCCGCGCTGGCTCTGCGGCCGGCCGAGCGGATCGGTCTGGCCGCGGCCCATGCCCGACTGGCTTCCCTGCGCCATCTGCGAGCCCATCTGGTCGACGAGCTGCTGGGCGCCCTGGCGCAGGCTCTCCAGCGCCCGGCCCTGATCGCCGACGGCGTCGCCGAGCTGGCCCTCGCCGATCGCGCCCTCGGCGTCGCCCATCGCCTCGCCGGCCTCGCCCATCGAGCCGTCGGGGTTCTGGCCGCGCTCGCGCATCCGCGCCATCAGGTCGGCGAGGGCGTCGCGCAGCGCCTGCTGGCGGTCTCGCAGCGCCTGCAGCTCCTCCGCCGAGTGGTTGCCCTGCGCGCCCGGCTCGCTGCCGTCCTGTCCCTGCCCCTGGCGGCTTCCCTGCCGGCTGCCGTTGCGGTCGAGCTGGCCGTTCTGGCCGCGGCTCATCGGGCCGGGCTGGCGGCCGTCATTGTCGAAGCGGAAGGTCTCGTCCATGAGCTGCTGCTGCTGGCGCATCATCTCGCCGAGTTCCTCCAGCGTCTGCGCCATGTCCTGCTGGGCCTGGCCGTTCTGCTGCTGCATGCGGCCCATGCGCATGTTGTCGAGCATGCTCTGGAGCTGGCTCAGCAACTCGCGGGCGGCGTCGCGGGCGCCGGAGCGGGCGAGGTTCTCGATCTGGTCCATGAGCTGGTCGAGGTCGCGGCTCGACAGCGCGCGTTCCATCTCCTCGGGCGTGAGCTCGGGCAAATTGTCCATGTTGCCGGCCTGCCGGGCCATCTCGGCGAAGAATTCCGACATCGCCTGGCGCAGCTCGTCCATCAGGGCGCGGATCTCGTCGTCGCCGGCGCCGTTCTCCAGCGCCTGCTGGAGACGCTGCTGGATGTCGCGCAGGTTCTGCGCGGCGAGCGACATGGCGCCGTCCTCGATGCCGAGCGCGACCTGCCAGAGATAGTCGACGGCGCCGCGAAGATCGTCGTCGGTGCGCGCGTTGACGACCTGCCAGTAGGCGGTGCGCAGCCCCAGATAGACGGAGGCGGATTCGATGTGCTGCTCCGGCGCGATGGTCAGCGCGTCGAGCGCGCGGGCGACCCACTCGGCGCTTTCGCCGTCGAGCGCCAGGCGGCGGCGCATCTCGACCAGCGCCCGCGCCAGCGGGCGCGAGAAGGCGCGCTCGGGCAGGGTCAGCTCGACGGTGTCGCTGAAGCCCTCCTGACCCGCCGCGTCGCTCGCCGCGAGCGTCATGCGCACCTTGCTGCCGGCCCAGGGATGCGAGCGCATGTCGCGCAGGGTGCGGCCCTTGGCCTCGCGGGCGCCGACCACCGGCAGGGTCAAGTCGATGTCGGGCGGCGGGATGAGCGGCTTGGCGCCGGCGCGCACGGTGCCCTCGGCGGGAACGAAGCGGGCTTCGGCGCGGGTGACGCCGTAGTCGTCGCCGATCTCGTAGAGGAGCTGCAGCGCGCCGGTCGGGGCGACGGAAGGCGGCTCCGACAGGGCTATCGTCGGCGGCCGGTCGTCGATCACGGTCAGCGGCCAGCGGTGGAGGACGTCGCCGTCGGCGGTGACGACCATGGTGCCGTTGCCGGTCAGCTCGCGGCCGAACTCGCCGCCCGGGCCGTCGGCCGGCGGGACCAGCGGTTCCGTGCTGTCGGACCCTTCCGGCGCGAAGTGGACCGCGATGCCCTCGCGGTCGCTGCGCAGGATGAAGGCGCTGTTCTCCGGCACCTCGATGGGGCCGGTCATGTCGGCGGTCAGCAGGACGGGCGGACGGCCGGTATAGGCCGGCGGTGAAATCCACGCATCGAGCCGGGCGTCGGGGGCGGCGGCGGCCGTGTCGGGCTCGATGAGGGCGGCGAGGCGCGAAAGCCGCTGGTCGCCGGCGGCCACGAAGGCGGCGACCGCCAGCAGCAGCACCAGCGCGCGCAGCGCGAAGGGATCGCGGCGGGCGAGCGCGGGACGCGGCGCGCCGGCGCGGATCTGCCCGAGGCGGGCGAGCATGCGGGTGCGGTGGGCCTGCCAGATGGCGTCGGTCTGCCAGCCGGGCTGGCCGGCGGGGCGGTCGGCGATGGAGGCGATCAGGCGGTGCGGACGCCGGCTCTGGCGGTCGAGCCGGGCGAGCGCCTCGGCGCGGCCGGGAAATCTCACCCGGGCGAGCGGATGGAGCGCCCACAGGGCGGCGGCAGCGAAGCCGGCGAGGATCGCCATGCGCAGCCCGAACGGCGTGGCGACGAGAACGCCGCTCCAGGTGGCGGCGAGCAGCAGGCCGGCGACGCACAGAAAGGCGGCGAGCGGCGGCCAGAGGGCTTCCCAGAAAAGCGAGAGGCGGGCGCGCAGGATCGGCCGCGACCAGTTGGGCGGAACGGCCCCGTCCGGGGGGAGGCGGGTCCTGACCTGCTTCATCGACTCAAACTATCGCCTGCTTCCTGCCGACCGGCAATGCCGGTTCGATCACAAGCTGTTGCACCGCAATCCGCGGATATCTGAAATCTGGAGTGCGGCGGTCAGATGGCAAGCCAGGCGGGAAGCCGGTCGCGGGCGATCTGCGCCTCGACGGGCTCGCGCTCGCGAACGAGCGCCCATTCGCCGCCGGAGACCATGACTTCGGGCACCAGCGGGCGGGTGTTGTAGGTCGAGGCCTGCACCGCGCCATAGGCGCCCGCCGTCATCACCGCCATCAGGTCGCCGCGCGCGAAAGGCGGCAGGTCGCGGCCCTGGGCGAGGTAATCGCCGGTCTCGCAGACCGGGCCGACGACGTCGGCCAGGCGGTTGGCGGCGCCGGGGGCGGCCTCGCGCACCGGCAGGATGTCGTGATGGGCCTCGTAAAGGGTCGGGCGGATGAGGTCGTTCATCGCCGCGTCGACGATCACGAAGCGCTTCGAATCGCCTTCCTTCACATAGACGACCGAGGCGACGAGGATGCCGGCATTGCCGGCGATCATGCGGCCGGGCTCGAAGATCACCTTGCAGCCGAGCTTCTCGACGTGGCGGCGCACGACGCGGGCGTAGTCGGCGGGAAGCGGCGGCGGGTCGCTGCGCAGATCGTAGGGGATGCCGAGGCCGCCGCCGAGGTCGACATGGGCGATGTGGTGGCCGTCGGCGCGAAGCTGGCCGACCAGCTCGTCGAGCCTGGCGAAGGCGGCGTCATAGGGCTCCAGCGCGGTGATCTGGGAACCGATATGCATGTCGATGCCGGTCACCTCGATGGCCGGGAGCGCGGCGGCCTTGGCATAGACGGCGCGCGCCTGCCGCCACGGGATGCCGAACTTGTTCTCCGACTTGCCGGTGGCGATCTTGGCGTGGGTTCTGGCGTCGACGTCGGGGTTGATGCGGAAGGAGACGCGGGCGACCTTCCCGCGCGCCGCGGCGACGGCGCTCAGCGCTTCCAGCTCGGGCTCGGATTCGACGTTGATGCAGAGAATCCCAGCGTCGAGCGCCTCGCCGAGCTCGGCGTCGGTCTTGCCGACGCCGGAGAAGACGATGCGCTGCGGCGGGATGCCGGCGGCCAGCGCCCGCTTCAGCTCGCCGCCCGAGACCACGTCGGCGCCGGCGCCGAGCCGCGCCAGCGTCGCCAGGACGGCCTGGTTGGAGTTCGCCTTCATGGCGTAGCAGATCAGCGTGTCGAGGCCGGCGAAGGCCTCCTCGAAAACGCGGTAGTGGCGCGTCAGCGTCGCCGACGAATAGCAGTAGAAGGGCGTTCCCACGGCCTCGGCGATGACCGGCAGGGGCACATCCTCGGCGTGCAGCACGCCGTCGCGATAGGCGAAGTGGTGCATGGCCGGCTCAGCTCAGGAGGCCGTCCAGGATGAACGGGCGCTCGGGTTTGCCGGTGCCGTTGGCGCCGCCCTTGTTCTCGTCCTCCGAGCCGTCCGGCGCGGCCTGCTGATCGCCGGTCGGGGCGCCCGCGGTGGCGTTGGGAGGAGCTTCCAGCGCGCCCTTGCGCCCGCAGGCCGAAAGGCCGGCCGCGAGAACCAGGATGGCTGCAATTGCGAGGAGGTTGCGCACAAACATCAAAGCATGATCCCGCCCGTTCGCCGCCGTGTCGCGGCGGCGCATGAACGGGTAGCAGAAAAACCCGCGGAAGAAAACGCGTGGCGCGCGGTGTGGGTCATCACCGCAACCGCTCCAGCCAGGCCTCGGCCTCGGCCTCGACATTGGCCGGCGCGGTGCCGCCATAGCTGGTGCGGCTGGCGACCGAGCGGTCGACGCCGAGCACCTCGAAGACGCCTTCCACGATGCGCGGCTCGACGGCCTGCATCTCGGCGAGCGACAGCTCCTCCAGCCCGCAGCCCTTCTCGCTCGCCAGCGAGACGATGCGCCCGGTGATGTGATGGGCCTCGCGGAACGGCATGCCGAGGCTGCGCACGAGCCAGTCCGCGAGGTCGGTGGCGGTGGCGTAGCCACTGCCGGCGGCGGCGCGCATGCGCTCGGGGTCCGGCGTCAGGTCGGCGACCATGCCGGACATGGCGGCGACGCACAGGGCGGTCGCCTCGAAGGCGTCGAAGGCCTGCTCCTTGTCCTCCTGCATGTCCTTCGAATAGGTCAGCGGCAGGCCCTTCATCACCGTCAGCAGCGCCTGAAGCGCGCCGTAGATGCGGCCGGTCTTGGCGCGCACCAGCTCGGCGGCGTCGGGATTGCGCTTCTGCGGCATGATCGAGGAGCCGGTCGACCAGGCGTCCGACAGCCGCACGAAGGCGAACTGCGCCGTGCACCAGATGACGATCTCCTCGGCGAGCCGCGACAGGTGCATGGCGAGGATGGCGCAGAGGGCCAGCGATTCCAGCGCGAAGTCTCGGTCGGAGACGGCGTCGAGCGAATTGGCAATCGGGGCGTCGAAGCCTAGCGCCTCGGCGGTCATGTGGCGGTCGATGGGGAAGGAGGTGCCGGCCAGCGCGGCGGCGCCGAGCGGGCTCCGGTTCATGCGCGTACGGGCGTCGGCGACGCGGCCGCGGTCGCGCGCCAGCATCTCGACATAGGCGAGCAGATGGTGGCCGAAGGTCACCGGCTGGGCCGACTGCAGATGGGTGAAGCCCGGCATGACGGTCGCGGCATGCGCCTTCGCCTTGGTCGCCAGCGTGCGCTGCAGGGCGGCCAGCGCCTCGTCCAGCGCGTCGAGGAAGTCGCGCACATAGAGCCGGAAGTCGGTCGCCACCTGGTCGTTGCGCGAGCGCGCCGTGTGGAGCCGGCCGGCGGCCGGGCCGATCAGCTCGGCGAGCCGAGATTCCACATTCATGTGGATGTCCTCGAGCTCGCGGGAGAAGGCGAACTCGCCGCGCTCGATCTCGCCGGCGATCCGCTCGAGGCCGGCGGCGATCTTCGCCGCGTCGTCCTTCGAGACGATGCCGGCGGCCGCCAGCATGGCGACATGGGCCCTGGAGCCGGCGATATCCTGGGCCGCCAGCTTGCGGTCGAAGTCGATGGAGGCGTTGATCGCCTGCATGATCTCCGAGGCGCCGGTCGCGAACCGACCGCCCCACATCTTGTTGCTCATGGAATCCATCTCCCGCGGACCGGAAGGGGTCCGCGGGCGATATAGGCGATCAGCGGGCGTCAGTGCAACGCCAGCCCGGCGGATTCGTCCTTTCCGGTCATCGCCCACACCATGTGATGGCGGATCTTGGAGTAGAACCAGTCGGAGCCGAAGGTGCTCAGATGGTCGGTGTCGCGCATCAGCAGCGAGTCGCCGATATAGGCGCGGCACATCCTGTCGTCGCAGAACAGGCCGGTGACGTCGATGAAGCGGGCGTTGGGCAGGTGGGAGACGATGTCGCGCAGGTCGTCGATCTGCTGGCGGGCGTGCCTCTCGTAGCGCTCGCGGGTGGTCGAGCACCGGTCCTTGTCGATCCCGTAGCGCCAGGCGCGGTAGATGCAGTCGGCCTGCCAGTTGTCGAAGACCGGCACCGGCCCGACGACCAGCAGGCGGCGCTTGCCGCCGTCGGAATAGCCGGCGAGCTTCTTCTCCCAGATCGCCTTGAAGTCGGTGGTGTCGTCGACGTCGTAGTAGAGGTGGTAGAAATTCTGGAACCGCCCCGCCCACAGGCGATGGATGATGACGAAGTCGAGTGGCCCGTCATCGGCCTTGGGCGGCAGCACGAGGTCGACGCCGAAGGCCTGGGCCTCGCGGATCGTCGGCACGCGCAGCCGGTCGGCGTGGGAATCGCCGTAGAGCACGCCGCGGATGTGGCCGGGAACCTTGCAGGAATCGCCGGTGCAGACGATCCGCGGCGGGTCGATCAGGCTCGGGTCCCCGGCGATCTCGGGGCCGTAGCGGGTGAGCGCGTAGACGGCTCCGCCGGTGGTGCCGATGAGCGCGAACACGGCCAGCGACGCGGCGAGGCCGCGGCGGACCGG
>JBFWXZ010000012.1:0-33999 GCA_050186955.1 Flavobacteriaceae bacterium | reverse complement strand
AGCTCAAGGCGCGCTTCGACGAGGAGGCCAACATCCGCTGGGCGCGCGACCTGGAACGCGCCGGCGTCCAGGTCGTCTACGGCTTCGTCGAGCACAAGACCCACGCCAAGCTGTCTCTGGTGGTGCGCCGCGAGGCCGGCCAGCTCGCCTCCTACTGCCACATCGGCACCGGCAACTATCACCCGATCACCGCGCGCATCTACACCGATCTCTCCTATTTCACCGGCGATCCCGAGATCGCCCGCGACGTCGCGCGCGTCTTCAATTTCGTCACCGGCTACGCCGACCCGACCGAGATCGAGAATCTCGCCGTCTCGCCCTTCACCATCCGCAAGACGATCGTCTCGCTGATCGACGCCGAGCGCGAGCACGCCAAGGCCGGAAGGCCCGCCGCGATCTGGCTGAAGATGAACTCGCTGGTCGATCCGGCGATCATCGACGCGCTCTACCGGGCGAGCGGCGACGGCGTGCAGATCGACATCGTGGTGCGCGGCATCTGCTGCCTGCGCCCCGGCATCAAGGGACTTTCCGACAATATCCGCGTGAAGAGCATCGTCGGCCGCTTCCTCGAGCATTCGCGCATCTACTGCTTCGGCAACGGCAAGGGGCTGCCCTCCAAGGAGGCCGTCATCTATATCGGCTCCGCCGACCTCATGCCGCGCAATCTCGACCGCCGCGTCGAGGTGCTGGCGCCGCTGCGCACCCCGACCGTGCACCAGCAGGTTCTCGACCAGATCATGGTCGCCAATCTCAAGGACAACGAACAGAGCTGGTCCCTCTTGCCCGACGGTACCGCTCGGCGCATCATCCCCGCGAGCCCCGATGAGGCGTTCAACGCCCATCGCTATTTCATGACCAACCCAAGTCTGTCGGGCCGTGGCAAATCTCTACGACAACATTCTCCGAAAACCCTCGCCCGAAGCTGACGAGCGCCCCCGCGACACGCTGGAGCAGGCGCGCGAGCTGCTGTCCGCCTCGGTGCTGGGGCGCATTCCCGGCCGCGAGCCGGTCGCCGTCATCGACATCGGGTCGAACTCCGTCCGCCTCGTCGTCTACGAGGGGATGACGCGCGCCCCGACGCCGGTCTTCAACGAGAAGATGCTTTGCGGGCTCGGCCGCTCCGTCGCCTCCAAGGGCATCCTCGATCCGGAGGCGGTGGAGGCGGCGCTGGCCTGCCTCAAGCGCTTCCGGCTGCTCTGCGACCAGATGCTGGTCGGCGCCCGCCACGTGCTGGCGACGGCGGCGGTGCGCGAGGCCAGCAACGGCGACGGTTTCGTCGCCGCGGCCTCGGCGATCCTCGGCGTCGAGATCGACGTGCTGTCGGGCGGCCGCGAGGCCGAGCTCGCCGGTTACGGCGTGCTCGCCGGCATCGACCGGCCCGACGGCATCTGCGGCGACCTCGGCGGCGGCAGCCTCGAGCTCGTCGACATCGCCGGCGACGCCGCCGGCAACGGCGAGACGCTGCCGCTCGGCGGCCTGCGGCTCAAGGACGTCACCGGCGGTTCGGTCAAGCAGGCCGCCTCGGTGGTCGACAAGGCGCTCGACGGCAACGCCATCCTCAAGGCCGGCAGGGGCCGCGAGTTCTACGCCGTCGGCGGCACCTTCCGCGCCCTCGCCAGGCTGCACATGGCGCAGTGCAACTATCCGCTGCACGTCCTCCACAACTACGCGATGAACGGCGACGAGGCGATGGACTTCGCCCGCATCGTGCGCCGCGTCGACGCCAACACGCTGGATTCCATCGAGCAGATCTCGTCGGCCCGCCGCGAGTTGCTGGCGCTCGGCGCCATCGTGCTGGAGAAGATCGTCGAGGTGCAGAAGCCGTCGCGAATCGTCGTCTCCTCGCTCGGCGTGCGCGAGGGCTATCTCTACGACCGCCTCGACAGGGCGATGCGGGGCAGGGACCCGCTGATCGACGCGGCGTCGGAGATGGCGCAATTGCGCTCGCGCTCGCCCCGTCACGCCGTCGAGCTCTGCGAGTGGACCGACGCCTTCATGGCCTCGACCGGCATCGGCGAGACGCCGGAGGAACGCCGCATGCGCCACGCCGCCTGCCTGCTCGCCGATATCGGCTGGCGCGCCCATCCCGACTATCGCGGCGAGCAGAGCCTCAACATCATCACCCACGCCAACTTCACCGGCATCGACCATCCCGACCGCGCCTATGTCGGGCTCTCCGTCTACTACCGGCACATGGGGCTCGGCGAGGACGACACCGAGGTGTCGCGGCTGCGCGAGCTGACCACCGCGCGCAAGCTCGACCGCGCCCGCATCCTCGGCGGCGCCTTCCGGGTCGCCTACATGATCTCCGCCTCGATGCCCGGCCTGCTGCCCCGGGCGCCGATGATCGTCGAGGACGACGAGCTGGTGCTGCGCCTTCCCGGCGACCTCGGCATCCTCGACGGCGAGCGGGTGCGCAAGCGGCTGCGCCAGTGCGCCCGCCTCATCGGCCGCAAATGGGCGGTGAGGACGGGGTAGGGGGCGGAATCGCCCTTCGAGACGGGCCGTTCCGGCCCTCCTCAGGGTGATGTGTAGGCCTGCAACTGACATGCTTCGAGACGGCCCTTCGGGCCTCCTCAGCATGAGGCGGGGAGTTTGCGGCGCCCTCCACCCTCATCCTGAGGAGCGCTGAAAGCGCGTCTCGAAGGATAGGCCGTGCACGCCGCACCGCCGCTCTGGATTCCGGCCTTCGCCGGAATGACGATTGGAACTAATGCCTGAGTACTACCCGTCATTCCGGCGAAGGCTAAGAATCCAGTTGCGACAGTGCAGTGTGTTTGGCCCATCCTTCGAGGCTCGGCTTCGCCTCGCACCTCAGGATGAGGTTGAGAATTGCGATCCCCTCTGCCTTCATCCTGAGGAGGCCCGAAGGGCCGTCTCGAAGGATGGAGCCCCATACTCCGCGTCATCACCGGACTTGATCCGGTGATCCATTCCGCCGTCCGTTCGACAAGCGCGGCCGTCCGGTCGGCTGAAGCGCTTGCGGAATGGATTGCCCGGTCGAGCCGGGCAATGACGATTGGGGCTGGCGAAGGAGTCTTCGACCCATGCTTCGAGACGGCCCTTCGGGCCTCCTCAGTATGAGGCGGAGAGTTTGCGGCGTCCTCTGAGGAGCGCTGAAAACGCGTCTTGAAGGATGGGCCCTAGAAAGCCGCGCTGTCGTTCCTGGATTCCGGCCTTCGCCGGAATGACGATCGGGGCTGATGCCTGAGTACTACCCGTCATTCCGGCGAAGGCCGGAATCCAGCAGGGGCGGCATTAGCAAACTGGGCGTGCAAGGTGCTCGTTCCGGTCCGGCAAGAGGGGCGCAATGCGGCCCTGGCCGTGATCGGAGCCGAACCTACTCCCCGTCCGCCGGGGTGATGACGACCGAGTTGCCCTTCATCGACAGCGCCAGCCTGCCGTGCTTGAGGTCGAGGGCGTGGCGGCCGAAGATCTCCCGCCGCCAGCCTTCCAGCGCCGGCACGTCGGCGTTGTCGTCGAGCGCGATCGCCTCGATGTCGTCCACCGTCGCCAGCATCTTCGAGGCGACGGCGTGCTTCTCGCTGACCGCCTTGAGCAGCACCTTGAGCAGATCGGTGACCGCCCCGGTCTGCCCGTTGGGCCGCGGGTTGCGCGGCAGCTCCGGCAGCGTCTCCTTGGGCTGCGACAGCACCTCGGCCACCACCGCGACGATCTCCTCGCCGGCGCGAGAGCGCTCGAAGCCCTTGGGAATGCTGCGCAGATTGCCGAGCGACTCGCGGTCCTTCGGCAGATGGGTGGCCACGTCGTAGATCACGTCGTCCTTGACGACCCGGCTGCGCGGCACGTCGCGGCCCTGCGCGGTGCGCTCGCGCCAGGCGGCCAGCGCCTGCAGGGCGGCCAGCTCGCGCGGCTTGCGGACCTTCATCTTGAGCCGCTTCCAGGCGTCGTCGGGCTCCGCGCGGTAGGTGTCCGGCGAGGTCAGCACCGCCATCTCCTCGCCGATCCAGTCGCTGCGCCTCTGCTTCTTCAGCGCCGCCTGGATCGCCGCGTAGACGTCGATAAGGTGCTCGACGTCGGCGGCGGCGTAGGTCACCTGCTTCTCGCTCAGCGGCCGCAGGCTCCAGTCGGTGAAGCGGTGGGTCTTGTCGATCTGCGCGCCGGTGGTGCGCCGCACCAGCTGGTCGTAGGCGATCTGCTCGCCATAGCCGCAGACGGCAGCCGCCACCTGGGTGTCGAAGATCGGCGCCGGCACCTCGCCGGTCATGTGGAAGAATATCTCGATGTCCTGCCGCGCCGCGTGGAACACCTTGGTCACGCCGGTGTCGCCGAGCAGGCCGACCAGCGGCTCGAGGTCGATGCCGTCGGCCAGCGTGTCGATGATGACCGGCGCCTTGTCGGGGCCGGCGAGCTGCACGAGGCAGAGCTTCGACCAGTAGGTCGATTCGCGCATGAACTCGGTGTCGATGGCGACGTGGTCGTTGTCGCGCAGTCTCTCGCAGGCGCTCTTCAGCGCTTTGGTCGTGGTGATCAGTTCCATGCCGCGGCTTGTAGCAAGCGCTTGGCCGCCGCGCTAGGCCGCGATTCTTGACAAATCGGGGTGCCCGTGCGCTTTTCCCGCGCGTCGAAAATCAACGCCTCGATCCACCGGGAATTCCTCATGCACCGCTACCGCTCGTCGACCTGTGGCGCCTTGCGCGCGTCGGATGTCGGATCGACGGCCCGCCTCTCGGGCTGGGTGCACCGCGTGCGCGATCACGGCGGGCTGCTGTTCATCGACCTGCGCGACCACTACGGCATCACCCAGGTCGTCGCCGATCCCGACAGCGCCGCCTTCCGGACCGCCGAGAAGGTGCGCGCGGAATGGGTCATCCGCGTCGACGGCGAGGTCAAGAAGCGCACCGACGAGACCATCAACGCGCAGCTGCCGACCGGCGAGGTCGAGGTCTTCGCGCGCGAGATCGAGGTGCTCTCGCAGGCCGCCGAGCTGCCGCTGCCCGTCTTCGGCGAGCCCGACTATCCCGAGGACATCCGCCTAAAATACCGCTTCCTCGACCTGCGGCGCGAGACGCTCCACCGCAACATCATGCAGCGCACCCGCGTCGTCGCGGCGATGCGCGCGCGCATGGCCGAGGCCGGCTTCACCGAATATTCGACGCCGATCCTCACCGCCTCGTCCCCGGAAGGCGCGCGCGACTTCCTCGTGCCCTCGCGCATCCATCCCGGCAAGTTCTACGCGCTGCCGCAGGCGCCGCAGCAGTACAAGCAACTGCTGATGGTCTCCGGCTTCGACCGCTACTTCCAGATCGCCCCGTGCTTTCGCGACGAGGATCCGCGCGCCGACCGGCTGCCCGGCGAGTTCTACCAGCTCGACCTGGAGATGAGCTTCGTCGAGCAGGACGATGTTCTCGCGACCATGGAGCCGGTGCTGCGCGGCGTCTTCGAGGAATTCGCCGGCGACAGCCCGGTGACCAGGGAATTCCCGCGCATCGCCTATGACGAGGCGATCCGCCGCTACGGCACCGACAAGCCGGACCTGCGCAACCCGATCGTCATGCAGGACGTCTCGGAGCATTTTCGCGGCTCCGGCTTCAAGGTCTTCGCCAACATCCTCGCCGCCGACGAGAAGAACCGCGTCTGGGCGATCCCCGTGAAGGGCGGCGGCAGCCGCGCCTTCTGCGACCGCATGAATTCCTGGGCGCAGGGCGAGGGCCAGCCGGGCCTCGGCTACATCTTCTGGCGCAAGGAAGGCGAGGGGCTCGAGGGCGCCGGCCCCATCGCCAAGAACATCGGCGGGGAGCGTACCGACGCCGTTCGCGCGCAGCTCGGCCTTGAGGACGGCGATGCGGCGTTCTTCGCCGCCGGCGACCCGCGGAAGTTCGCCTCCTTCGCCGGCGACGCGCGCACCCGCGCCGCCGAGGAGCTCGGTCTCATCGACGAGAACCGCTACGATCTCGCCTGGATCGTCGACTTCCCGTTCTACGAGTGGGACGAGGAGGAGAAGAAGGTCGAGTTCTCGCACAACCCGTTCTCGATGCCGCAGGGCGGCATGGAAGCGCTTCAGCGCCAGGATCCGCTGACCATCAAGGCCTATCAGTACGACCTCGTCTGCAACGGCTACGAGATCGCCTCGGGCGGCATCCGCAACCACATCCCCGAGCTGATGGTGAAGGCCTTCGAGATCGCCGGCCTCGACCGCGCGACCGTCGAGGAGCGCTTCGGCGGCCTCTATCGCGCCTTTCAGTACGGCGCGCCGCCGCATGGCGGCATGGCCGCCGGCATCGACCGCATCGTCATGCTGCTGGTCGGCGCGAAGAACCTGCGCGAGGTGACGCTGTTCCCGATGAACCAGCGCGCCGAGGACCTGCTGATGGGCGCCCCCTCCGACGTCTCCGCCACGCAGCTCCGCGAGCTCCACATACGCCTCAACCTGCCGAAGGACTGAGCCGGCCATGGCGCGCGCGCCGCAGCCGTCGCGCAACGCCGTCGTCATGGCGTTCGACGCCAGGGGCTTCCGCGTCGGTTACGCGGCGGCGCTGCGCCTCGCGCATCTCGCCGCCGGGTGCTACGACGTCGTCGTCGCCACCGAGGGTTGCGCCGACCTGCGCTCCCTGCCGGTTCAGCCGCCCTCCAATATGGAGATCGTCGTCGACGATCCCGCCTCGTTCCAGCCCGAGGGCGCGCCGATCTCCGGCGTCGGCCCCTGGACCAACTGGCGGCTCGTCGCCCCCGTCAGGCTCGCCGGGCGCTACGACCGGCTGCTCATCGTCGATTTCGACGTCGCCGCGCGGCGCTCGCCGGCGCCGCTGTTCGATCTCGACCTGGAGGGCAACGTGCTGGCGGCCGCCTGGGACGCGCCGATGTTCGAGCCGGCGAGCCGTCTCCACGGCGCGATGGTCGAGCGCGTGCTCGGCCTCGGCGTGCGGCGGACCGACGACTATCTCAACGCCGGCGTGATGCTCGTCGACTGCGCGGCGTGGAGCGCTTCCGACATGCCGGGCCGCGTTTCGGAAGCCTTCGCGCGCGCCGGCGAAAAATTCGCCTGGCCCGATCAGGACTGCCTGAGCGCCGTGCTCGACGGCGCGTGGACCCGGCTGTCGCCGGTGTGGAATTTCGAGAACGTCTACATGATCGCCGGCATCGGCAGCCTCATCGATCCCGCTCTCCTGCATTATTGCGGCCGCAAGCCGTGGGACGGGCCGCGCTCCGCCGACGACGCGGTCGCCGCCCTCGACATGGCGGCGATCCATGCCGCCGCCGGCTGGCCGGACCCGCTGTTCCGCTACCGGGCGCTGCCGGAGAGCCGGGCCGAGCGCGTGAAGCGCATGCTCGGCGGCGGCTTGCGGGCGCGGCGCAAGGCGGCGGGCCGCGACGACAAGATCCGTCGCACCGCCCATTGGCTGCTGGACGACACCGCGGAGAGGATAGAGCGCGGCGACTACGCCGACATCCGCCAGGGCGCCGCGCGTCTCGACGCCGCCGCGCTGCGCGCCGCCGCCGCCTGCCTTGCCTGATCGCGGGGCAAATTAGCGCCGCCGGAATGATTCCAGCAGGCCGTGAAAGGCTCTAGAGTGCGCATATCCGCCGCGGCGCGACTCAGGCGTCTTTCCGGCGATCCGATTCGACAGCGTATGTTTGGGGGCACTTCAGCGTGGCAGGTTCGATTTCCGACGATCTGATGAGCGGGGCGCTGGTCTATCACCGCCAGCCCCGGCCGGGAAAACTCGAGATCCGGGCGACCAAGCCGCTCGGCAACCAGCGCGACCTCGCGCTCGCCTATTCGCCCGGCGTCGCCGCGCCCTGCCTGGAGATCGCCGAGGACCCCGCCAAGGCGGCGCTCTATACCGGACGCGGCAACCTCGTCGCCGTCGTCTCCAACGGCACCGCCGTCCTCGGCCTCGGCTCGATCGGCCCGCTGGCCTCCAAGCCGGTGATGGAGGGCAAGGCCGTCCTGTTCAAGAAATTCGCCGGCGTCGACGTCTTCGACATCGAGATCGACGCCATGGAGACCGACCGCATCGTCGACGTGGTCGCGGCGCTGGAGCCGACCTTCGGCGGTATCAATCTCGAGGACATCAAGGCGCCGGAATGCTTCGAGATCGAGGAGCGGCTGCGCAAGCGGATGAACATCCCGGTCTTCCACGACGATCAGCACGGAACCGCCATCATCGTCGGCTCGGCGGTGACAAACGCGCTGAAGCTCGCCGGGAAGGACATCGCCGACGTCAAGATCGTCACCTCCGGCGCCGGCGCCGCCGCCATCGCCTGCCTCAACCTGCTGGTGGCGCTCGGCGCGAAGCGCGAGAACATCTGGGTCACCGACATCGAGGGCGTCGTCTACAAGGGCCGCGAGAGCCTCATGGACCGCTGGAAGGAGGCCTTCGCCCAGGACACCGACAAGCGGGCGCTTTCGGAGATCATCGACGGCGCCGATATCTTCCTCGGGCTTTCCGCCGCCGGCGTGCTCAAGCCCGAGATGCTCGCCCGCATGGCGCCGCACCCGCTGATCCTGGCGCTCGCCAACCCGGTGCCGGAAATCATGCCGGACGCCGCCCGCGAGGCCCGGCCCGACGCCATGATCTGCACCGGGCGCTCCGATTTCCCTAATCAGGTCAACAATGTGCTGTGCTTCCCCTACATCTTCAGGGGCGCCCTGGATGTCGGCGCGACCGGCATCAACGAGGCGATGAAGCTCGCCGCCGTCGAGGCCATCGCCAAGCTCGCCCGCGCCGCCCCCTCGGATGTCGCGGCCAAGGCCTATGGCGGCGACGCGCGGCTGTTCGGGCCCGACTACCTCATTCCCAGCACCTTCGATCCGCGGCTGATCCTGTGGATCGCCCCGGCGGTCGCCCGCGCGGCGATGGAGAGCGGCGTGGCGACGCGGCCGATCGCCAATTTCGACGCCTATGGCGAGGAGCTGAACCGCTTCGCCTTCCGCTCCGGGCTGATCATGAAGCCGGTCTTCGCCCGCGCCAAGACGGCGCCGGTGCGCGTCATCTACGCCGAGGGCGAGGACGAGCGCATCCTGCGCGCCGCCCAGATCGCGCTCGAGGAGGGGATCGCCAAGCCGATCCTCATCGGCCGCCCCTCCGTCGTCGAGAGCCGCATCACGCGCTTCGGCCTGACCATTCGTCCGGGCACCGACTTCGAGCTGGTGAACCCCGAGGATGACCGCCGCTACCGGGACTATGTGGACACCTATCTGGACCTCACCGGCCGCAAGGGCATCACGCCCGACGCGGCGCGAACCATCGTGCGCACCAACAATTCGGTGATCTCGGCCATCGCCGTCCATCGCGGCGACGCCGACGCCATGATCTGCGGCCTCGAGGGCCGTTTCGAGCGTCACCAGCGCGCCATCGGCGACTGCATCGGCCTGCAGCCGGGGGTGCGCGACTTCTCCGCGCTGAGCCTGGTTATCCTGTCGCGCGGCGCCTATTTCATCGCCGACACCTACATCACCCCCGATCCCGACGCCCGCGAGGTCGCCGAGATGTCGATGCTGGCGGCGACGCAGGTGCGCCGCTTCGGCATCGAGCCGAAGATCGCGTTGCTGTCGCACTCCAATTTCGGCAGCGCCAACTCGCCGAGCGCCCGCAAGATGCGCGATGCGCTGGCGATCCTCCAGGCGGAGGCGCCCGACCTCGAGGTCGACGGCGAGATGCATGGCGACGCCGCGCTGTCGGAGGCGATCCGCGACCGCGTGATGCCGAAGTCGCGGCTCACCGGCGAGGCGAACGTCCTCATCATGCCCAATCTCGACGCCGCCAACATCGCCTACGAGCTGATCAAGACGATCGGCGACGGGCTGCCCGTCGGCCCGATCCTGGTCGGCGCGGCGAAACCGGCGCATATCCTCACCCCCTCGGTGACCGCGCGCGGCGTCATCAACATGACGGCGCTCGCCGTCGTCGAGGCGCAGGGGGTCGCGAAACGCGGATGAGCGTCCTTCATCTCACCCATGCGACGCGGTGGCGCGGCGGTGAGAACCAGCTCTTCACGCTGGTGCGCAACCTGCCCGACGAATGGCGGGGCGAGCTCGTCGCGCCGCCGGGCTCGGAGGTCGCCGCGAGGCTCGCCGCCCACATGCCCGTCGTCGAGGCGGCGAATGCCGGCTTCGCCGATATCCGCTCGATCCTCATGGTGCGCCAGCTCCTGCGGTCCGGCCGCTTCCGCCTGATCCACGCCCATACCAGCCGCGCCCACGAGGTCGCCATGATGGCGCGCATCGGCCTGTCGATGCCGATGCTGGTGTCGCGGCGCAACGCCTTCGTCGCCTCCGGCGGGCTGAAATATCGCGGCCCCGAGCGCTTCGTCGCGATCTCCCGCGCCTCCGCCGACCGTATCGCCGACGCCGGCGTCGAGCGGTCGCGTATCTCGATCATCCATTGCGCGGTCGAGCTGCCGGCGCGCCCGGACGTGCGGCCCGATCCGATGAGCGTGGTCTGCGTCGCCGCCTTCGAGGCGGAGAAGGACCACGCGACGCTGCTCGCCGCCTGGAGCGCCGTCGAGCGCGAGGAGCCGGCGGCGCGGCTGCGCCTGGTCGGCGAGGGCTCGCTGCAGGAGCGGATCGTGGCGCTCGCCGGCGAACTAGGCCTGAAGCGCGTCTCCATCGAGCCGACCGGCGACCTGCTCGAGCAGTATCGCGATGCCGGGATCGCCGTCCTGACCTCGGTGGAGGAGGGGCTCGGCTCCTCGCTCTGCCTCGCGCAAGGCATGGGCGTTCCCGTCGTCGCCACCCGCGCCGGCGGCATCCCGGAGGTGGTCGAGGAGGGGGTGACCGGCCTGCTGGCCGAACCCGGCGACGCGGAGGGGCTGGCCGCCGCCCTGCTGCGGCTGATGCGCGACGACGGGCTGTGCGCCGCCCTGTCGAAGGCCGGGCCGCCGCGCGCCCGGCGGCTCTTCGACGCCGCCGACGCGGCGCGACGCTACGCGGCGATCTACGCCGATATGGCCGGCGAAGCGCAGGAGAGGGCAAGCCGGCTCAGCGCGTAGGGTTACTGTTTCCGTTAAACTTCCGGCAGGTAGCCGGGGCGCGGCTGTCATTTTCGCCGCAGGAAAATCAGCACCGTTCCCACTACGAGAAGGCCGGCGCCCACGAGTATCAGCAGCATCCCGATGGGCAGGAAGGCGCTTTCGCGCAGCACGCCATCGGCGTCGATATAGCCGTAGAACGCGTTTTCGGCACCGAGCGATGCGAGGCCGAGGATCGCTGCGATCAGGCCGGCGACCAGGGTTTTGGATTTCATGGCTTGCGGTGGGTCATTTCCCAGGCGAGCAGGTAGCGGCGCAGGGTTTGCTGGGCGATGATCGAGGCGTTTATGAGGCCCTCGCGCCCGTCGAGTATCCCGAGCTTGATGATGTAGGTCGCGAAGAATGACCAGCCGCCGCGCGCGAACGCCATCGCCACGCTCGGCCGGCGGCCCGCCGCCACCAGCTTGACCGCGCCGGCCTCCGCATAGCGGTCCGCCTTGGTGTAGGCGTCGCCGAGCGTCGGCATGGTGTAGTGCAGCAGCGCCTCCCTGAGGCGCCCGACCCGCCCGTCGGGGATCATCCGCTCGTGCACGATGTCGTCGGAGAACACCGCCGTCCCGCGCCTGACCAGCCGCAGCACGTAGTCCGGCCACCAGCCGGAATGGCGCATCCAGCGGTCGAGGAAGAAGGCCTTGCGGGCGATCTCGTAACCGTCGAACTCGCCGCCGCGCACGACGGCCAGGATCTCGGTCGCCAGATCGTCGGGAATCCGCTCGTCGGCGTCGACGGAAAGCACCCATTCGCCGCGCGCCAGCGACAGCGCATGGGCCTTCTGCGCGCCGAATCCGGTCCAGTCGCGGTGATGGACCTTCGCACCCGCCTTCCTGGCGATAGCGACGGTGTCGTCGCTGCTGCCGGAATCGACGACGATGACCTCGTCGCAGAACTTCAGCCGCGCCAGGCAGTCGGCGATGTTTCCGGCCTCGTTGAACGTGATGACGATTGCGCTGATGCTGCCTGCCGGCAAGGTCTTCGCGGGCTTGCGTGCTTGGCGGGAGGCGACCGTCATGTTGTCAGACTCGCACGCTTCCTGGAGGCGCGAAACTCTAACTGCGCGGTTTCCACAGCGTCAAGCGAGGGCAGGCTCGCCTCGTTGCCGAGATGCTGGATGGCGTGGGCGGAGGCGGCGCGCGCGAACTCGAAGCGCTCCCGCCAGCTGCTGCCGGGCTCCTTCACCGCCTTGTAGACATAGGCGCCATGGAAGATGTCGCCGGCACCATTGGTGTCGACGATGCGCGCGCGCGGTACGGCGAGTGCCGGCATGTGCTGCAATGTATCCCCCTGCTCCTGCCATATCATACCAGAAGCGCCGAGTGTGACACCCGCGACGTCGGCGCCTTTCGACAGGATGTGGCGGATCGTTTCCGCCGGGCGTTCGCCGCGCTGGCGGCAGAAATCCTCCGAGACCACGGCGACGTCGACGGATTTCAGCACCTCGTCGGTGTTGCTGCGCATCGAGCCGCCGTCCAGCGAGGTGAGGATGCCGCGCTTGCGGCACGCCTTGGCGTAGTGCAGGGCGGCGTCCGGCTGGTGGCCGTCGATATGCAGCGCCCGGCAGCCGTCGAGGCTGAGTGCCGGAAAGGGGTGCAGGTAGTCGTCGTCGCGGCAGCGCACGATGGCGCGCTTCATGCCGCGCGGCATGACGAAGGACAGCGCCGAGGAACGCACCTTGCGCATGTGGATGGTCACCCGGTAGCGCGCCGCCATGTCCATGAACATGCGTCCGAGCCAGTCGTCGGCCAGCGTGCAAAGCAGGTCCGGGCGGAGGCCCAGATTGGCGCAGCAGAAGGCGGCGGTCACCGCGTTGCCGCCGAAGCTTACCGCATAGGCCTCGGCCACGGTCTTCTCGTCTCCGCGCGGCAGCCGGTCGGCGACAAACGTTACGTCAATATAGGCCTGGCCGATGAAAAGTGCCTCCACCCGAATTCATCTTTTGTTTAGCGATGGTTAACCCAGAAAAACTACTCTGGGCATGCTACCGGGAGCCGGCGATTGAAGATGTATGTCAACAAATACTGGCTCGTGGCCATCATGGTCCTTATCGCCGGTGTCCCCACCTTCATCTTCTACCGTTACGTAAACGACTACGCGATCTCCGCGACGCGCAGCCAGATTCACCAGTACGGCGCGCGCATCGTGGAGAACGCCGAACGTATCCTCGACACCGGGATGAGCGCGCTGGCGACGCTCGCCGAGCGCGATGTCGCGGGCTGCGGCGAGTTCGCCCGCGGCGAGATGATCGGTGAACTCGACCGCTTTCCCTATGCCAGCCAGGTGGCCGTTCTCGAACTGAGCGGCAAGATGCGATGCAGCGCCGCGCTTGTCGACCGGCCGCCGGGATATTTCTCCCACGAGAACCCCATGAATCGCCTGATCGGCCTCGGCGTCGTCATCGACCGCGAGACGCTGCAGCGCTCCATCGGCCTTCGCCGGCGCGACGGCGAGGAGAGCGTGCTGATGCTCGTCTTCGCCCCGGAGGTCTTCGGCCTCGACATCCTGCCCGAGCGCTGGCGCGCCTCGGGCCTCGTGCGTCTCAAGCTCGCCGACGGGACGGAGTTCCAGACGATCCCCCGGCCGCGCTCCTTCTCCGGCTCGCTGCCGGACGAGAACAGGTCGGTGGTCGGCGAGGTGCGCTCCGACCGCTACCCGGTGAAGGCGCAGATCGTCGTTCCGATCAAGGTCGCCACCGGCGATTTCGAGGGGCTCATCCGCAACGGCACCATCGCCATCGGCATCTTCTCCACCGCCATGTCGATCTTCGCCGCCTTCATGCTGAGGCGCGGCATGTCCGTCGAGGACGAGCTGCGCGTCGGCTTCCGCAACGGCGAGTTCGTTCCCCTTTACCAGCCGATCATCGACATGAAGCGCGGCTGCATCGAGGGCTGCGAGGTGCTGATGCGCCGCCGGCTGCCGAACGGGACGATAATCGGCCCGCTCGACTTCATCGACCAGATGGAGCGTTCGGGGCTCATCATCGACGCCACCCGCAAGCTCATGGCCGATGTCCGCGCCGACCTCGAGGAGGTCTGCCGCGACGATCCGAACTTCCACATCGCCTTCAATCTGTGCTCGCGCCATTTCGAGGACGACGTCATCGTCGACGACGCCATGGAGATCTTCCGCGAGAGCTGCATCGCCATGGACCGCATCGTCTTCGAGATCACCGAGCGCCAGCCGCTGGAGGACCTCGACAAGGTCCGCGCCACCGTCCGCAAGCTCCAGCGCGCCGGCTGCCGCGTCGCCCTCGACGATGCCGGCACCGGTCACGCCGGCCTCGCGGTGGTGCAGTCGATCCCCTTCGACATCATCAAGATCGACAAGGTCTTCATCGACAGCATCTATTCCGAGCACTCCGAGTCGCCGATCATCGACACGCTCGCCTCGCTCGGCCGCAAGCTCGGCATGACGGTGCTCGCCGAGGGCGTCGAATCGACGACGCAGGTCGAGTATCTGCGCTCGCGCGGCGTCCGCTTCATGCAGGGCTACCTCTTCGCGCCGCCGCTCACCGTCGGCGCCATCCGCGATCTCGCCCGCGCCATGGCGCCCGCGTCGAGCCGCCGGACGAGGGCTGGCGCCCGTGCCGGAAGCGCTAAAACCGGGAACGCTACCGGCGGCGCCATCGCCGCTGGCGCCGCCTGATCATCCCGCCAGCAGGTAGTAGACGGCCGGCGCGGCGAAGGCCGCGACGAGGCCGGCGAGCGCCATGCCGATACCGGAGAAGGTGCCGGTCAGGCTGTCGCGCTGGAAGGCCCGCGCGGTGCCGATCCCGTGCGCGGAAAGCCCGAGCGCGAAGCCCTGGGCGGCCCTGTCATTTATCCGCAGCGCCCTGAGCAGCGGCAGGCCCATGGTCGCGCCGATGATGCCGGTGGCGATCACGCAGACAGCCGAGACGGCCGCCACGCCGCCGAGCTTCTCGGAGATGCCCATGGCGATCGGCGTCGTCACCGATTTCGGCGCCAGCGAGGCGACGAGGGAGGCGTCGAGCCCGAAGCCGCGCGCCAGCAGCACGGTCGAGGCGAGCGCGGTCAGCGTTCCCGCCGCCAGCGCGGCGCTGATCGCGGCGAGGTCGCGCCGGATCTCCCGCCAGTGGCGCACGAGCGGCACGGCGAGCGCGACGGTTGCCGGCCCGAGCATGAAATGGATGAACTGCGCGCCCTCGAAATAGGTGCGGAAATCGGTTCCCGTCAGCTTCAGGATCGCCACCATCGCGGCGATGGCGATGGCCACCGGGTTGACCAGCGGATGGCGGCCGCTCCTCGCCGACAGCCAGTCGGCGGCGACATAGACGATCAGCGTCAGCGCCAGCCAGGTCAGCGGCTCGCGCGCCAGATAGACCCAGAGCAGCGGCGCGTCGCTCATTCGGGCGCACCCCCGGCGCGCCCGAAAGCCCGCTTCACCAGCAGGTAGACCCCCGCCGTGACGGCCAGCGTCAGCGCCGTCGTGGCGACGAGCACGGTCGCCACCGGCAGCAGGTCGGCGGCGAGCGCCGGCCCGTAATGGGCGATGCCGACGCCGGCCGGCACGAAGAACAGCGACAGGCTCCTCAGGATGGTGTCGGCGACGGGGTCGAGCTTGTCGCGCAGCCGCGGCAGCAGGGCGAGCGCCGCGACCAGCAGGATGCAGCCAAGCACCGGGCCGGGCAGGGGGGCGCCGGCCGCGCGCACCGCCGCCTCGCCGGCGAGCTGGCAGAACAACAGCAACGCGAATGCCTGGACCATGGCGCCATGATTACAGCAATCGCGCCGCCGGGGCAGGGCATAGCTGCATTGCCGGCCGCGTACCCGTGAGGAAGGTGAAAGGAGGGCGCGGGACCCTCGCACCGTCGGAGTGCGCGGGCAGCCGCCTCTGCTGGATTCTTAGCCTTCGCCGGAATGACGATTGGGGCTGATGCCTCGCTACTACCCGTCATTGCCGGACTTGATCCGGCAATCCATTCCGTGAGCGTCTCGGCAAATCCGCCGCCACGTTGGTCGGGAGACTACCGGAATGGATCACCGGGTCGAGCCCGGTGATGACGCAGAGAATGGGACGGGCGCCGCGCTCATCCAGTGGCGCGTTGGTGCGCACCCACCCGCATGAAACCCCGGCGCAACCGATTCATCCGATTCGGGATTTTCCGCCCGTTGAATCGGTTTGTGAGGAGGCGAGAGGGCCCGCGAAAAGAAAATGGCGGCCTCTTCGATCAGAGGCCGCCAGTTCGCCAACGGAGGGAGGTTACATCAACGCTCGTTACTTCCCCCGATCATACGCCCGGGCTCCCGATACGCTGGGACGGCTGGGCGGGCGAAACAGCGCTTGTCGCGCCGCCGCTCGCGATCTACGAACACCCGCTCGTGGCCCCGCAGGTGTCGCATTTCAGGCAGGTGCCGTTACGCACCATCGTGAAGTTTCCGCATTCGCCGCAGGATTCGCCCTCATAGCCCTTCATCCGGGCCTCGGCCATGCGCTGGGCGACTTCCGCCTGCGGCGCGGTCTCCGCCTTGCCGGCTTCCGGCTGGGCGTCAGCCTTGAGCGCCGTGGCGCCGCGTCCCGCCAGCGCCTGGGCGCGTGCCTGCAGCGACCCGACGGGGGAGGCGGCCGACGAACTTGCCGCCGCGCTCGCCTTGACGACGCCGGTGCGCTGGGTGTCGCCCGAGGCGCCGCCATGGACGACGGTCAGCTTGTCGTTGACCTTGCCGCGCACCAGGCCGGTGGAGACGTATTTCGCCGCCTCCGGCGCGCTGCGGCCCTCGTCGACGCCGGCGCCGATGCCGGTCGAGCCGCCTTCCTCGGGCTGCACATGGGCGAGGTCGTAGCGGCTGAGATAGGACACCGCCAGTTCGCGGAAGATGTAGTCGAGGATCGAGGTCGCGTTCTTGATCGTGTCGTTGCCCTGCACCATGCCCGCCGGCTCGAAGCGGGTGAAGGTGAAGGCCTCGACATATTCCTCCAGCGGCACGCCGTATTGCAGGCCGAGCGAGATGGCGATGGCGAAGTTGTTCATCAGGCTGCGGAAGGCGGCGCCTTCCTTGTGCATGTCGATGAAGATCTCGCCGAGCCGCCCGTCCTCGTATTCGCCGGTCCTGAGATAGACCTTGTGGCCGCCGACGATGGCCTTCTGGGTATAGCCCTTGCGCCGGTGCGGCAGCTTCTCGCGCTCGCGCTCGCGGATCTGCTCGACGACCCGCTCGACGATGCGCTCGGCGATCGCCGCCGCCTTCGGCTGCACGGCCTTCTCGGCCAGCACCTCCTCCAGCGCCTCCTCGTCGTCCTCGTCCTCGGAGAGGAGCTGGGCGTTGAGCGGCTGCGACAGCTTGGAGCCGTCGCGGTAGAGCGCGTTGGCCTTCAGCGCCAGCTTCCACGACAGCATGTAGGCGTCCTTGCAGTCGTCCACCGTCGCGTCGTTGGGCATGTTGATGGTCTTGGAGATGGCGCCCGAGATGAAGGGCTGGGCCGCCGCCATCATGCGGATGTGGCTCTCCGTCGACAGCGCCCGCTTGCCGATGCGGCCGCACGGATTGGCGCAGTCGAAGACGGCGAGGTGCTCCTCCTTCACATGCGGCGCGCCTTCCAGCGTCATGGCGCCGCAGCAGAAGATGTTGGCCGCCTCGAGGTCCTTCTTCGAGAAGCCGATGGCCGCCAGCAGGTCGAGGCCGGCGTCGGCGAGCTGCTCGTCGGTGAGCTTGAGGACGTCCTTGCAGAAATCGTCGCCGAGCGACCAGCGGTTGAAGGCGAACTTGATGTCGAAGGCGGTCGCCAGCGACTTCTCCACCGCCTCGATCTTCTTGTCGGTGAAGCCCTTGGCCTTCAGCGTCTCGTGGTTGACGCCCGGCGCGCCCTTCAGCGTGCCGTGGCCGACCGCGTAGTCGGCGATGTCCTGGATCTCGCCGTCGTCGTAGCCGAGCGTGCGCAGCGCCTCCGGCACCGCGCGGTTGATGATCTTGAAGTAGCCGCCGCCGGCCAGCTTCTTGAACTTCACCAGCGCGAAGTCGGGCTCGATGCCGGTGGTGTCGCAGTCCATCACCAGGCCGATCGTGCCGGTCGGCGCGATGACCGTGGACTGAGCGTTGCGGTAGCCGTGCTTCTCGCCGAGCTCCAGCGCCCGCTCCCAGGCGGCGACCGCGTGCGAGACGAGGTGCTTGTCCGGGCAGGAGGCGTGGTCGAGCGGGACGGGGGCGGTGTTCAGCCCCTCATAGCCGTCGGCCTCGCCGCGCGCCGCGCGGGTGTGGTTGCGGATCACCCGCAGCATGTGCTCGCGGTTCGGCTCGTAGCCGGGGAAGGCGCCGAGCTCGCCGGCCATCTCGGCGCTCGTCGCGTAAGACGTGCCGGTCATGATCGCGGTGATCGCGCCGGCGATGGCGCGGCCCTCGTCGGAGTCGTAGGGCAGGCCGGAGGTCATCAGCAGGCCGCCGATATTGGCGTAGCCGAGGCCGAGCGTGCGGTAGCGGTAGGAAAGCTCGGCGATCTGGCGCGATGGGAACTGCGCCATCAGCACCGAGATCTCCAGCACGATGGTCCACAGCCGCGTCGCGTGCTCGAAGGCGTGGATGTCGAACTTGCGGTCGCCGCCGCGGAACTGCAGCAGGTTCAGCGAGGCGAGGTTGCACGCCGTGTCGTCGAGGAACATGTATTCCGAGCACGGGTTGGACGCGCGGATGTCGCCCGACGCCTTGCAGGTGTGCCAGTCGTTGATGGTGGTGTGGAACTGGATGCCCGGATCGGCCGAGGCCCAGGCCGCATAGCCGATCTTCTCCCACAGCTCCTTGGCCTTGAGCGTCTTGGAGACCTTGCCGTTCTTGCGGTGCGTCAGGTTCCAGTCGCCGTCGCCGACCACCGCCTCGAGGAAGGCGTCGTCGACGCGCACCGAGTTGTTGGAGTTCTGGCCGGAGACGGTCAGATAGGCCTCGGAGTCCCAGTCGGTGTTGTAGGTGGTGAAGTCGATGCGGGTGTAGCCCTGCTGCGCGAACTGGATCACCCGGCGGATGTAGCTCTCCGGGATCATCGCCTTCTTGGCGGCGCGGATCTCGCGCTTCAGCGCCGGGTTCTTGGCGGCGTCGAAGCAGTCGCCGTCGGGCCCCTCGCAATTGACGCAGGCCTTCATCACCGCGTTGAGGTGCTGGGCGCAGATCTTCGAGCCCGCCACCATGGCGGCGACCTTCTGCTCCTCCTTCACCTTCCAGTTGATGTATTCCTCGATGTCGGGATGGTCGACGTCGACGACGACCATCTTGGCGGCGCGCCGCGTCGTGCCGCCCGACTTGATGGCGCCGGCCGCGCGGTCGCCGATCTTCAGGAAGCTCATCAGCCCCGACGACTTGCCGCCGCCCGACAGCCGCTCGCCCTCGCCGCGCAGCTTGGAGAAGTTGGTGCCGGTGCCCGAGCCGTATTTGAACAGCCGCGCCTCGCGCACCCACAGATCCATGATGCCGTTCTCGTTGACGAGATCGTCCTCGATCGACTGGATGAAGCAGGCATGCGGCTGCGGATGCTCGTAGGCGGTCGCCGAGCGGGTCATCTCGCCGGTGGCGAAATCCACGTAGTAGTGGCCCTGGCTCGGGCCGTCGATGCCATAGGCCCAGTGCAGGCCGGTGTTGAACCACTGCGGGCTGTTGGGCGCGCATTTCTGCGTCGCCAGCATGTAGGCGATCTCGTCGAAGAAGGCGTGCGCGTCCTCCTCGGTGTCGAAATAGCCGCCCTTCCAGCCCCAGTAGGTCCAGGTGCCGGCGAGCCGGTCGAAGACCTGGCGGGCGTCGCGCTCCGGCCCGTAGCGCTCCTCGTCGGAAAGCTTCTTGAGCGCCTTGGCGTCCTCCGCCGAGCGCCACAGCCACGAGGGGACGGTCTCCTCCTCGACGCGCTTCAGCGCCGCGGGAACGCCGGCCTTGCGGAAATATTTCTGCGCGAGGATGTCGCTGGCGACCTGCGACCAAGTCGCCGGCACCAGGATGTCGTCGAGCTTGAACACGATCGAGCCGTCCGGGTTGCGGATCTCGCTCGTCGTGGTGCGAAACTCGATCTCCGCGTAGGGCGACTGGCCTTCCTTGGTGTAACGGCGCTCAATCCGCATTTTCAGTTCATCCTCGTCTTCTCAGGAGCGCAATATAGCTTGCGCGGGGCCGACATGCTCGTCGCGCCGCCTGTCCAAATCCCAACCCGGTATAACGCCGTATACCCCCGTACAACCGCCGCGCCTGTCGCGCCGCGGCCGGTCCGCGAACGGCTTTTCATGCCGTTTCATCGGTCCGAAATGTCCCGTGCCGAGGCAATTCATCCCGTCCGGAAACCGCGTGAACGGCGGTCGCCGGGGATCGGAATGCGCTGCTCGCTACTGAAGTTACGCCAACGACGCGGGGCACTGTTGCGACCTAACCTGACTCGTTTTCGCCCGTCAAGAATTAGTATGACCGCCTTAACGAACCCCTAAATATAGCGCTCGGCCCTGTGAATTCCAGGGAAAACCGGGGAGAATTCGTGTCGGCTCGGGCGACCCGTCAGGCCGCGACGGCGAAAAGGATGCCGCGATTCGCGCCTATTGCCGAATCGTCTTTGGCTTCCTGTGCCAAGCATCGCAATCGACTCAAATTTTCATGGAATGCGAAGCGCCGGCTTAAGGCGGCTCGGCTAGGCTCCCTCGACATCAGGAGGCGGGGGCTTTTCCGAAAAGACATGGCGCACAATCTTGCATACGGGCTGCCCGTCGAGGCGCTCGACATCGTTCTCGTCGACGATCATCGCGGCACGCAGACCCTGCTGCGCTCGATGCTGTCGGCGCTCAGGGTCAACCGCGTGCGCGCCTTCGACAATGCCGGCGAGGCGCTGCGCTCGATGACCGTCGATCCGCCCTCGCTGGTGCTCACCGACTGGGAGATGTCGCCGATGAGCGGCAGCCAGCTCGTCCGCCTGATGCGTCACGAGCGCATGGAGCCGCTCTGCTTCGTGCCCATCATCATGGTCACCGGCCACGCCACCGTCGGGGTCGTCGAGAAGGCCTTCGCCGCCGGCGTCCACCACATGCTGGTCAAGCCGGTGTCGCCGGCGCGCCTGTTCTCGCGCATCGCCTGGGTGACGCGCGACAGCCGCCAGATGCGGCTGGAGGGCGAGCGCTGGCAGATCGCCGGCGTCGACGACGTTATCGAGAAGCGCATCCAGACGCTGCGGCTCTCCAGCATGATCATGACCGCCAATCGCCGCCCGCAGGCGGTGGAGGCCGAGCAGGCCGACGCCGAGGAGCTCGCCGAGAGCATCGCCGCCGCCGCGACGCCGGAGCAGGCGGCGCCGGAGCGCGCCGACCGCCTCGCGCTGCCGCGCACGCCGCTCCAGCCGGCCCCGCGCGTCAAGGTCGCCCGCCGCAAGCAGTCGAGCTGGCACGGCTGGCGCATCTGAGGAGCGAAAAATTGCGTCGGCCGCGCCGGCTGGCGGGTGGACAAGGACGCCCGCTCGGCACATAGTCCGCCCGGCTTCGGCAACCCGGCGAGCGCTGAATCGATGAAGAATTTCCTGCTCCAGTTCTTTACCTGGTGGAACGGCCAGACGCTTGGCACGCGCTTCTTCACCTGGCGCGCCGGCGAGCGGGTGGGCGAGGACGAGTTCGGCAACGTCTACTACCGCCAGCGCGGCGGCGACCGCCGCTGGGTCATCTACAACGGCGTCGCCGAGGCCTCCGCGGTGCCGCCGTCCTGGCACGGCTGGCTCCACTACACGGTGGACGTGCCGCCGACCGAGGAGACCTACGAGGCGCATTCGTGGGAGAAGCCCTACCAGCCCAACATGACGGGCACGCCCTACGCCTATCGCCCGCCGGGATCGATCCTGACGCCCGAGAGCCGGCCGCGCGCGACCGGCGACTACGACGCCTGGACCCCCTGATCCCGACTCGCGGACGGGGCCTAGGTTGTAGTGACGGATTAACGGTTTGCCGCGTTGGTGTCCGAAATCGTTCCTGAACAGGAGAAAAGCGCAAGGCGGTGTTGGCCACCGTCGAGCATTTTCGACGCCTTCGGGGGCGATTTCGGCCCAACCCCGAAGGGGCCGCGCTGAAATCCGCCATTTCCACAGCGCTCGTCGTCGAATATGCCCGGCATGTCCTTCCTCCTCGCGCCTTGAACTGACGGATTTCCGCTGCGGCGCGGCCAATCGCTAATTCGTCACTACAACCTATGGACCCGACCAGAAGACAGCAATGGAGCGCCGACACCTATCGGCGCGACGGCGGATTCGTCGCCGATCTCGGCGCCGGTGCCCTCGACATGCTCGATCCGCGCGCCGGCGAGCGCATTCTCGATCTCGGCTGCGGCGACGGCCGGCTGACGGCGCGCATCGCCGCCGCCGGGGCCGATGTCGTCGGCGTCGATACCAGCCCCGAGCTTCTCGAGCGCGCCCGCGAGCTCGGCCTCGACGCCCGTCTGGGCGACGGCGAGAACCTCGCCTTCGACCGCGAATTCGACGCGGTGTTCTCCAACGCCGCGCTGCACTGGATGCTGCGCGCCGACGCGGTGCTCGACGGCGTCTTCGCGGCGCTGAAGCCCGGCGGGCGGTTCGTCGCCGAGTTCGGCGGCCACGGCAATCTTGCAGCCATCATCGCCGCCATCCGCTACAGCGCCCGCCTGCATGGCGGCGACGAGAGGCTGGCCGGGCCGTGGTTCTATCCGACGGCGGCCGAATATGCCGCCATGCTGGAGCGCCACGGCTTCACCGCCATCTCGACGTCGCTGCATGCGCGCCCGACGCCGCTGCCGACCGGCCTCAAGGGCTGGCTGTCGACCTTCCGCCGCGCCTATTTCGAGCAATACGAGCCGGCCGTGCGGGCCGGCGTCCTCGACGAGATCGAGGCGGTGCTGGAGCCGGTGCTGCGCGACCGCGGCGGCGTCTGGAGCGCCGACTACATGCGTATCCGCGTCCACGCCGCGCGGCCTGTCTGAAACGCCGCAAAGGCGTCACATTCGCGGAATCTTTTCGCTTCGCATTGCGCGACCGCGCCGAGCGGTGTTAATCGGGCGCGCCGGATCTGACAGGAGGCCACCGATGAGGGAATTCGCCGAGCCCGCGCTGGCGAATGCGAAGCGCTTTGCGGCCCGCGCGGCCGTGGCCGCCGCCGCGCTGCCGCTGGCGGTTTCCCTGGCCGCCGCCGAGCCGATCCAGAACCCGGTCGCCGAGTTCACCGGCCTCGACAAGATCACCGGCCAGATCATCGTCTTCGACGTGCTGATCGACGAGACGGTGCAGTTCGGCGCCCTGCAGGTGACGCCGCGCGTGTGCTATTCGCGCCCGCCCACCGAGCCGCCGCAGACCACCGCCTTCATCGAGGTCGACGAGATCACCCTCGACAACTCCATCCGCCGCATCTTCAGCGGCTGGATGTTCGCCGACAGCCCGGCGCTCAACGCCGTCGAGCACCCGATCTATGACGTCTGGCTGACCGACTGCAAGCAGTCGTCCGACCAGGTCGAGGTCGGCAAGCAGTAGAAATCCGCCTCGCGGGCCACCGCCTGCTCGAGCATGCGCTTGTAGGACGAGCGCGGGATCTCGTGCGCCCCGAACTGCGTCAGGTGCTCGGTCACGAACTGGGTGTCGAGCAGGGTGTAGCCGCCGGCCTTGAGGCGCTGCACGAGATGCACCAGGGCGATCTTGCTGGCGTCGCGGCGGCTGTGGAACATGCTCTCGCCGAAGAACGCCGCGCCGATCGACACCCCGTAGAGCCCGCCGACCAGCGCCCCGTCCTCGCGCACCTCCACCGTGTGGCACAGGCCGCGCCGGAAGAGGGCGTGGTAGAGGTCGCGGATCTCGCGGTTTATCCAGGTGCCCTCGCGCCCCGATGAGGGCCGCGCGCAGGCGTCGATCACCGCCTCGAAGTCGCGGTCGACGACGATCTCCAGATGCAGCGAGCGCATCGTCCGTCGGAGCCGGCGCGGCATGTGGAAAGCGTCGAGCGGCAGGATGCCGCGGCGCTGCGGGTCGAACCACATCAGCCCGCTGGAGCTGGCGCTCTCGGCCATCGGGAAGATGCCGCACTCATAGGCGGCGATCAGCAGTTCCGGGGTGATGCGGTCGTCGTCTTCCCGCATTGGTCCTGACCCTCCCGACCCTACTCCTGCGGCTTGTCGGCGAGGAACTTCTCGAGCCAGTGGATGTCGTAGTCGCCGTTCACGATGTCCGGATTGGAGATCAGCTCGTTGAACAGCGGGATCGTCGTCTCGATGCCGTCGACGACGAACTCCGCGAGCGCCCGCTTAAGCCGCATCAGGCACTCGTTGCGGTTGTTGCCGTGGACGATCAGCTTGCCGATCAGGCTGTCGTAGTGCGGCGGGATCGAATAGCCCTGATAGACCGCCGAATCGACGCGGATGCCCAGTCCCCCCGGCGGGTGATAGTAGGCGATGCGGCCCGGCGAGGGCCGGAAGGTCTGCGGGTTCTCGGCGTTGATGCGGCATTCGATGGCGTGGCCGTGGAAGCGCACGTCTTCCTGCGTGAAGGACAGGCCGCCGCCCGACGCGACGCGGATCTGCTCGTTGACGAGGTCGATGCCGGTGACCATCTCGGTCACCGGGTGCTCGACCTGGAGCCGGGTGTTCATCTCGATGAAGAAGAACTCGCCGTTCTCGTAGAGGAATTCGACGGTTCCCGCGCCCGAATAGCCGAGCTCGGCGATGGCGCTGGCGACGCGCTCGCCGATCGCCAGGCGGCCCTCGTCGTTGAGGCCGGGGGAGGGGCTCTCCTCCCACACCTTCTGGTGGCGGCGCTGCAACGAGCAGTCGCGCTCGCCCAGATGCACCGCCTTGCCGCGGCCGTCGCCCATAACCTGCACCTCGATGTGGCGCGGCTGGCCGAGATATTTCTCCATGTAGAGCGCGTCGTCGCCGAAGGCGGCCCGCGCCTCCGCCCGCGCCGTCGACAGCGCCGTCGGCAGCTCCTCGCGGTTGTGGGCGATCTTCATGCCGCGCCCGCCGCCGCCGGCCGCCGCCTTGACGAGCACCGGATAGCCGATCTCGTCGGCGATCCGTGTCGCCTGCCGGTCATCGGTGATCGCGCCTTCCGAGCCGGGGACGACCGGGATGCCGAGCCGCTTGGCGGTGCGCTTGGCCTCGATCTTGTCGCCCATGATGCGGATGTGCTCGGCGCTCGGGCCGATGAAGGTGACGCCGTGCTCGGTGAGAATCTCCGCGAAGCGGGCGTTCTCCGACAGGAAGCCGTAGCCGGGATGCACCGCGTCGGCGCCGGTGATCTCGCAGGCGGCGAGGATCGCCGGGATGTTCAGGTAGCTCTCGCGCGCCGGCGGCGGGCCGATGCACACGCTCTCGTCGGCGAGCCGCACATGCATCGCGTCGCTGTCGGCGGTCGAATGGACGGCGACCGTGGAGATGCCGAGTTCGCGCGCCGCCCGCAGGATGCGCAGCGCGATCTCCCCGCGATTGGCGATCAGGATCTTGTCGAACATCGGCGGGCCCCGCCGCTATTCGATGACGACGAGGGGTTCGCCGAACTCGACCGGCTGCCCGTCCTCGAAGAGAATTTCCTTCACCGTGCCCGCGCGCGGCGAGGGGATCGGGTTCATCGTCTTCATCGCCTCGACGATCAGCAGCGTCTCGCCGGTCTTGACCGTCTTGCCGACCTCGATGAAGGCGGGCGCGCCTGGCTCCGGCGAGCGGTAGGCGGTGCCGACCATCGGCGAGGTGACGGCGTTGCCGCCGGGCTTGGCGGCGGCGGCCGCGGGGGCGGCTGCCGGCTGCGCCGCCGGCGCGGGGGCGGCGAGCGCCGGCGCCGAGGCCTGGACCGTCATCGTCCGCGCGACGCGGACCCTGAGGCCTTCCTGTTCGATCTCGATCTCGCTCAGGTCGGTCTCGCCGAGCAGCGACGCCAGCTCGCGGATCAGATCCTTGTCGATTGCCTTGGGTGCCTTCGCCATCGAGGGCGGCCTCCGCTTCTTTTCGGTGTTTCGTTGTGGCCCGGCTTGGTGCCGGCGGTTCAGTGCATCGCGGCTATGGCGTCCAGTGCCAATTCATAGCCCGCCGCGCCGAAACCGCAAATGATGCCGCGCGCGACTGGGGAAACATGGGAGCGATGACGGAATTCCTCGCGCGCATAGGTGTTCGACAGATGCACCTCGATCACCTGCGCGCCGACGGCGCGTATGGCGTCGTGGATGGCGACCGAGGTGTGGGTGTAGGCGCCGGCGTTGAGGATCACCGGGCATTTCGCCGCGCCGGCCTCCTGTATCCAGGTGACGAGGTCGCCCTCGTGATTGCTCTGGCGGAACACCGTCGCCAGCCCGTGCGCCGCCGCCCTGTCGGCGCAGCGCCTCTCGATGTCGGCGAGCGTCACGCTGCCATAGGTCTCCGGCTCGCGCGTGCCGAGCAGGTTGAGATTCGGGCCGTTGAGAATGTGAACGGTGACCGTCATGACGCGACCGATACCAGAAACAGGGCGAAAACGAACGTGTGAAGCCCGCAGCCCCTGCGGTTACACGTTGCCCTGTTTGGGATCAAGCCCGCGGCGGACAAAGCTCTTCAGCAGGCAAAGCTCTTCAACAGGTGAGGCAGCCATTGCTGCGCGCGCTGTCGATCTTCGCCTTCAGCTCGTCATAGCCGACCGCGCCCATCACCACCTCGTCGCCGACGAAGTAGGACGGCGTTCCCTGCAGCCCGAAGGCGTCGGCGAGGCGGTGCGACTCGCGGATCGGCGCCAGGATATCGTCGGAGGCGATGTCGCGCTTCACCCTGTCCATGTCGAGGCCGATCTTCTCCGCCACCTGCATCGCCCGGTCCATGTCGGCGAGGCCGGGCGATTCCATCATCGCGAAGTGGAACTGCAGGTACTTGCCCTGCAGCATGGCGGCGACCGAGACCTTGGCGGCGTCGAGCGATTCCTCGCGCAGGATAGGGAATTCCTTGAACACCACCCGCAGCTTCGGGTCGTTCTCCATCAACTTCTGCAGATCGGCCATGGCGCGCCGGCAGTAGCCGCAATTGTAGTCGAAGAACTCGACGATGGTGACGTCGCCGTCCGGGTTGCCGGCGACATAGGACAGCGGCGAGTTCTCCAGCGCGTCGCGGTTGTCGCGCAGCTTGTCCTTGGTCTCGGCGACTTCCTTCTCCTGCTTGCGCTTCTCCAGCTCCTGCAGCGCCTCCTCGATGACCTCGGGGTTCTTCAGCAGGTAGTCGCGGACGACCTTCTCGATCTCCGCCTTGCCGGCGTCGTCGAGCGGCTTGGCGCCGGCCATGCCCGCCGCCGGCAGGAAGACGAGGGTGCAGGCGAGCGCGAGCGCGGCCAGGACGATGCGTTTCATGTGAGCGTTGCCTTTCATTGTCAGCCCCTGGTCAGCCCCTGCGGGGCTTCTTGATCTTGGTGATGTCGTCGGCGCGCAGCCAGCCCGGCGAGCCGGTCTTCAGCCGCTTCTTGGCCCGCTCGGCGAGCTGCTGGGCGGTGTCGATGTCGCCGCGCGCCAGCGACGCCTGGGCGCTGGCGAGGTCGGCCTCGCCGTTCTGGCCGGAACGGCCATAGGCGATGGCGAGCTGCATCCAGCCCTCGGTGTGGTCGGGCTCGGAGCGCAGCGCCCGGTTGAGCTCGGTGATCGCCGACGGCAGCAGCTTGGCGTCGTTCGCCGTCACCAGCGCCTTGGCGTAGCTCGCCCTGAGCAGCGGCGCGTCGGGATTGAGCTCGACGGCGCGGCGATAAGGCGCGATGGCGTCGCGCGGGCGCCCGGCCTGGATCAGGATGTCGCCCTTCAGCTCGTGCAGATAGGGGTTAGACTGCATCTGCGAGAGCAGCCGGTCGGCGTCGCCGATCGCGGCGCGGTAGTTGCCCTGGCGCATCTGCATGACGGTGCGCGCATACTGCGCCGGCAGGCTCTTGTCGGATTTCGGGTAGCGCCGCATCACCGTTCCCGGCGCTTCCAGGTAGCCGACGATCTTGGCCCGCATCATGTCGTGGCGGAACTGCAGCTGCGGCGGGTCCTTGACGTTGTAGAACCGGCTCTTCTCGGCCAGCGCCGAGATCGCCGCGATGCGCTCGCGCGGCATCGGGTGGCTCTGCGCGTAGGGGTCGGCGTAGCGCGCCCCGAACAGGTCCTGGTCGGCGAATTTCTGGAACGTCTCGATCATCCCGCGGGCCGACTGGCCGGTCGCGTCGAGATAGGTCAGCGCCGCCCGGTCGGCGGTCTGCTCCTCGCTGCGCTGGTATTTGAGGACGCCGCGCGTCGCCACCTGCTGGCCGCCGAGCAGCAGCGCCTGGCTCGCCTGGCCGGCCCCGGCGGCGGCGGCGCCGACGGCGAGCAGCACCGACAGGATGGCCATCGCCTGGGCGTTCGCCAGCTCCGCCTGCAGGCGCGCCAGATGGCCGCCGGCGATGTGGCCGGATTCGTGCGCCAGCACGCCGATGACGTTGTTGGGACGCGGCGCGTCGAGCAGCACGCCGACATTGATGAAGATGCGCTGGCCGTTGGCGACGAAGGCGTTGAAGCGCTTGTCGTTGATCAGGTAGATGTTGATCTTCGAGGTCGAGATGCCGGCGGCGCGGAAGATCGGCCGCACATAGTCGCGCAGCAGTTCCTCGGTCTCCGCGTCGCGCAGGAAGCCGCCGCGGCTCTGGGCGAGCGCCGGCAGCGCCGAGGCCTGCACGAACAGGCAGAGCGCGGCGAGGACCGCGACCGCCCGCACGGCGTGGTCGCGGATCGCGCTGCCCCCGTTGCCGGTCGCCCGGTGTCGGTAGTCACAAGAGGTCATTCCGTGGTCCTTGGCCAAGCGGCTTCGATACCGCCCCGTTCGCTCCCGGCAACCTATTGGAACCCCCATACCGGATCAACTTTTCGGCATGGCTGCCATGATCACAACGGCGCGACTGCCGGGCGCGATTTTGAAACAATGACGGCAAGGCGTCATGATCGCCGCAAAGTGGGCAATTGTATGGGCGGATACGGCGGCCCCGACCGGCACCCGAACGGAACTTTTCCTCGATGACCACACTCCCGACGCACAACCTGGCCAGCCGCGGCCAAGTCGATCCCTTTATCGCGATGGACATGCTGGCGGAGGCGAGGGCGCTGGAGGCCTCCGGCAAGTCCGTCATCCACCTCGAGGTCGGCCAGCCCGGCTTCTCCGCCCCCATGGTCGCCCGCGAGGCGGCGACGCGCGCCATCGAGGCCGAGGTGCTCGGCTACACCGAGGCGCTCGGCATGGCCTCGCTGCGCAACGCCATCGCCGGCCATTACGACACCGTCTATGGCGTCGACGTTCCGGCCTCCCGCGTCGTCGTCACGACCGGCTCGTCGGCCGGCTTCGTCCTCGCCTTCCTCGCGACACTCGAGCCGGGCGCCGGCGTCATCCTGCCGACGCCGCATTATCCCGCCTACCGCAACGTATTGAAATCGCTCGATCTCGAGCCGGTCATCCTGCCGCTGCGCGCCGCCGACGGCTGGCTTCCCACGGTCGAGGGCATCCGCGCCGCCGTGCAGTCCGCCGACAAGCCCGTGCGCGCGCTGCTGCTCGCCAGCCCGTCCAATCCGGCCGGCACCATCGTCCCGCAGGCCCGCCTCGCAGAGATCGCCGGCGAGTGCCGCCGCCTCGGCGTCGAGCTGATCAGCGACGAGATCTATCACCGGCTGACCTACGGCATGGAGGCGCAGACCGCGCTGGCCATCGATCCCGAGGCCATCGTCGTCAACAGCTTCTCGAAATATTACTGCATGACCGGCTGGCGCATCGGCTGGATGGTGGTGCCGGAGGATCTGGTGCGGCCCATCGAGCGGCTCGCCCAGAACGTCTATATCTGCCCGCCCGCCGTCTCCCAGGTCGCCGCCGCCGCCGTCTTCGACGCGACCGCCGAGCTCGAGGAGATCAGGGAGATCTACGCGGCCAACCGCCGGCTGCTGCTCGACGCGCTGCCCGAGCTCGGCCTGGGGGATTTCCTGCCCGCCGACGGCGCCTTCTACATCTATACCGACATCGGCCATCTGACCAATGACAGCGCCGAGTTCTCCCGCCGCATGCTGCGCGAGACCGGCGTCGCGACGACGCCCGGCCTCGACTTCGATCCCGAGAGGGGCAACCGCTTCCTGCGCCTGTCCTTCGCCGGCAAGACCGAGGACATCGAGGACGCGGTCTCGCGGCTCGCCGGCTGGCTGCCCCGTCAGTAGAACCGATCGGAACGGCCGCCGGCGATCACCGCCAGAATATGGGCGTCAGGTAGCCCGCCGCTGCCACCAGCCGCGGCGCGGCGGGGAGGGCGGCGTATCGTCGACGGCCTCGCGGGCGGCCTGAGGCTGCTCGGCCGGCTCTTCCGCCGCCGCGGGTTCCTCGACCGCTGCTTCTTCCACAACCGCTTCCTCTACGACCGCTTCCTGCACCGGCTCGGTGTCGGCGCCATTGGCGTCGTCCGCCTTCGCGGCCTCGGCCTTCTTGGAGCGGCTGCGCGGCTTGCGGGCCGGCTTCGCCTTCTCCTTGGGCTCGGCGGCGTCGGCATCCCCGGCCGCTTCGGCCGTCTCCGCCTCGGCGTCCTTCTTTTTGGCGCGGCTGCGGCGCTTCGGCTTCGCCTCGGGTTCCGGCGCGGCCTCGACCTCGGCTTCGGCCTCGATGGGCTCGGGCGCCGCCTCGGCGACGTTCTCGGCGGCTTCCGCCACGGTCTCGGCGCTCGGTTCGCTGTCGCCTTCATCGCCTTCATCGGCCGGCGTTTCCGCCGCCTCGTCGCCGCCCTGCGCCTCCATCATCTCGCGGCGCTCGCGGCGGCGCCTGCCGCCGCGCCGTCCGCGCCGGCGCGAGCGCTTGGGCTGGTCGCCGTCCTCGTCGCCGGAATCGCGCTCGGCGGAGTCGTGCTCGGCGGAGTCGGCTTCCTCGCCGTCGCCGGCGTCGGAATCGGCCCGCTGCTCCTCGTCGCGGCGTTCGCCGCCGCCCCGCCGCCGACGGCGCCGGCGCCTGCGGCCGCCGCCTTCGCCGCGCTCGTCGTGACGATCGTCGCGATCCTCGCGGTCGTCGTCGCGGCCGCGCTCGGCGGCTTCCTCCTCGATCTCCTCGTCGAAGGCCTCGTCCACGAGGTCCTCGTCGGGATCGGCGTCGTCGACCGTCACCGGCGGCTGCACCTGCGGCCCGCGCGCCGGCTCGCCGCGCTCGGACCTGTAGATCTGCACGCCGAGATCGTCATTCGCCTCGATCAGGATGGTGGCGCCGAACCGCGCCTCCAAATCCTGCAGCGACTGCCGCTTCTGGTTGAGGATGTAGAGCGCCGCCGCCGTCGCCGTCTGCACGGTGAGGTCCGTCGCCTTGCGGATCAGCTCCGCCTCGATGGAGCGCAGGATGTGCAGCGCCGTCGACTCGGTGGAGCGGATCGAGCCGGTGCCGTGGCAGTGCGGGCAGGGCTTTAGGCTGCCTTCCAGCAGGCCGGAGCGGATGCGCTGGCGCGACATCTCCAGCAGGCCGAAGGGCGAGATGCGTCCGACCTGGATGCGGGCGCGGTCGTTCTTCAGCGCGTCCTTCAGCCGGCGCTCGACCGACCGGTTGTTGCGCTTCTCCTCCATGTCGATGAAGTCGATGACGATCAGCCCGGCGAGATCGCGCAGCCGCAATTGCCGCGCCACCTCGTCGGCGGCCTCCAGATTGGTCCTGAGCGCGGTGTCCTCGATATTGTGCTCGCGCGTCGAGCGGCCCGAGTTCACGTCGATGGAGACCAGCGCCTCGGTCTGGTTGATGACCAGGTAGCCGCCGGACTTCAGCGTCACCTGCGGGTTGAACATCGCGTCGAGCTGCGCCTCGACCCCGTCGCGCGCGAACAGCGGCATCGGGTCCTTGTAGGCCTTCACGTGCCGGGCGTGGCTCGGCATCAGCATCCGCATGAAGTCCTTGGCGTCCTTGTAGCCGCCGTCGCCGGCGACCAGGATCTCGTCGATCTCCTTGGAATAGAGGTCGCGGATCGCCCGCTTGACCAGGCTGCCTTCCTCGTAGACGAGGGCGGGGGCGACCGACTTCAGCGTCAGTTCGCGCACATTCTCCCAGAGCCGCAGCAGATATTCGAAGTCGCGCTTGATCTCGGTCTTGGTGCGGCTGGCGCCGGCGGTGCGCAGGATCACGCCCATGCCTTCGCCGATCTCCAGATCGCCGGCGACCTCCTTGAGCCGCTTGCGGTCGGCCGAATTGGTGATCTTGCGGCTGATGCCGCCGCCGCGCGCCGTGTTCGGCATCAGCACGCAGTAGCGCCCGGCCAGCGACAGATAGGTGGTGAGCGCCGCGCCCTTGTTGCCGCGCTCCTCCTTGACCACCTGCACCAGCAGGATCTGGCGGCGCTTGATGACTTCCTGGATCTTGTAGTGGCGGCGCTGCCGGTTGCGGCGCTGCGGCACTTCTTCCAGCGCGTCCTCGTTGCCGACGGATTCAACCGAATTGTCGCCTTCGCCGACGACTTCCTCGATCGCGCCGGCCTCCGCGTCATCGCCGGCCTCGGAATCCTCGTCGGCGTCCTCGACGGTATCCGCCTCCTCGGCCTTCTTCTCCTCGGCGTGGCGCTCCCGCGTCTCCTCCTCTTCCTCCTCGGCGATCAGCTTCTCGCGATCGGCGACGGGGATCTGGTAGTAGTCGGGATGGATTTCGCTGAAGGCGAGGAAGCCGTGGCGATTGCCGCCATAGTCGACGAACGCCGCCTGCAGCGACGGCTCGACCCTGGTGACCTTGGCTAGATAGATATTGCCGCGAAGCTGGCGGCGGGTTGCCGACTCGAAATCGAATTCCTCGACCTTCGAGCCGCGCAGGACGACGACCCGGGTCTCTTCCGGATGGGCCGCGTCGATAAGCATCTGGTTGTTGGCCATTTTTTAGCTTTCCGGCAGCGCAGGGCATTTCCCGCCGGTCGGCTGTCCGCCGCCGTCGGGCTGTCCGTCCGCACTGCTCCGATGGGTGACCCGCCGCGGCGCGCCGCGACCGCAAGGGTCGCGGGCCGACCAGCCGACGCACCGGAAGCCGAGGCTCCCGGCGGGCCGCTACGGGTCGAATGATTTGCGCCGCCGCTCAGGTTCATTGCACACAATCGACCGGCGTTTCCGCCGGCCCTCGCGCGGCGCCATGATGGGGGGAGCCGCGCATTTTGGACCCTCGGGGGGCGGATTTCCGCCGCGTTTCCCTGTGGTCCGTTGAAGACACCCTGCGTCGCATCGCACGGTCTGCAGGCATCAAACACGAAACCCCGTCCGCCCGGGCCCGATGACCGGAGCCTTTTGCCTTGCCGACCTTGATGCCTTCTAGCGGCCGCCTTGCGCACGATTCTTGCGTGCTGGCTGCGGGGCAGGGTCGCCGTGGCGGCAGGGTGCCGAATTCCACGAAACTTACATACTTACGTCACCCGGTATTTTGCAAGTCCCCGTGACGATGACGAAAACAGTCACGCCGCGGTCAACGCATGGTTAACCAAGCCGACATTAGGTTCTGCTTGCGGCCGAAGCGGCGAACGGCCTCGCCGCGCCTTGCGGGAATCCTGTATAGTCGCGCCGGGCATTCGGCCGGACGCCGGGACGCGTGAAGGGCGATTCGTGACGAGACTGATCCACATCCTGCTGACCGTCGCGGCGCTGCTGGCCTTCGCCGCGCCCGCCGCCGCGGCCGAGTCCGCGACGGATGCGGCCGGATCGCAGGCTGCGACGCCTGCGGTCGCCGTCGCGCTCGACGCGCGCCTCGCCGGCGACCTCAAGCGCACCCGCCTCATCGTCGATCTCGACCGCATGGTCGATTTCCGGGTGTTCCCGCTCGCCGACCCCTACCGCCTCATCGTCGACCTGCCGCAGGTCGATTTCCGCCTCGACGACAGGACCGGCGCCAAGGGCAGGGGCTTCGTCACCGCCTTCCGCTACGGGCTGATCTTCACCGGGCGCAGCCGCATCGTCATGGATCTCGCCGGCCCCGGGCGCATCGACAAGGCGTTCATCCTCGAACCGGTCGAGGACCAGCCGGCGCGCCTCGGCATCGACATCGTGGAATCCACGCGCGAGGCCTTCCTCGCCGCCGTCGACAAGGCGTCCGGCGAGATGGCGCTGGCCGCCGCCCCGCCGCTGCCGGCGGCGCGCCG
>JBFWXZ010000011.1:0-34640 GCA_050186955.1 Flavobacteriaceae bacterium | reverse complement strand
CCGCCAAAGGGAGGAAAGCGCCGGCCGGCGCGGACAGAAATTGACCATCAATCGGGATAAAATGCGGCGCGGCAACGGGAATCCGCTCATACTGGCGTCATGATGGACCGGATCGGCATCTACATCTTCCGGCAGGCCTTCGTCGCCTTCGCGATGGTGCTCGGCACGCTGATCGGCATCCTGTGGCTGACCCAGGCGCTGGCCAAGATCACCCTCGTCGTCGACCAGGGACAGACGGCGGTGCTGTTCATGAAGATCACGCTCTACGCGCTGCCGACGCTGGTCGCGGTGATCGCCCCGATGGCGCTGTTCGGCGCCTGCGTGCACACGCTGAACCGCCTCAACGCCGACAGCGAGCTGGTCGTCGTCAACGCCGCGGGGGCGAGCCGCTGGACCGTCATCGCGCCCTTCGTCGCGCTCGGGCTGATCGTCACCGCGCTGACCGCCTGGCTCAGCATCTGGATGATGCCGGAAAGCGCCCGCGCGCTCAGGCAGCTGCTCACCGACGTGCGCGCCGACGTGCTCGCCAACATCATCGAGCCGGGCGAGTTCACCACCGTCGAGCAGGGCATGACCTTCCACATCCGCGAGCGCGAGCGCGACGGCACGCTGATCGGCGTGCTGGTCAGCGACGACCGCAACGAAGGCGACCACCTGACCTATATCGCCGACCGCGGCCGCATCGCCCGCGAGGGCGACAGCTCCTTCCTCATCCTCGAGGACGGCTCGCTGCAGCGGCGCACCGGCGAAAGCTCCAACTTCGTCGCCTTCAGCCGCTACATGATCGATCTGTCGAACCTCAAGGGCCGCACCGAGATCGGCACCCTGCACCCGCGCGAGCGCGACACCATCGACCTCATCTTCCCCAACCGGAAGGAGCGCTTCTACCGCTACATGGAGGGGCGCTTCCGCGGCGAGCTGCACCGCCGCTTCGCGGCCGCCTTCTACCCGCTGGCGTCGGTGTTCATCGCGCTCGCCTTCGTCGGCTTCGCCCGCACCACGAGGCAGAACCGCGTGACCGGCGTGATGATGGCGGTCGGCACGCTGGTGACGGTGCGCGCGCTGGGGTTCGTGTTCGACAAGCTGACCGTGAAATACGCCGCCGTCTCGGTCCTCAACTACGCCGTGCCGGTGGTCGCGATGATCGTCGCCGGCGTCTTCGCGCTCGGCTACGGGCGCCGGCTCGTGCCCCTCATCATGCGCCACGGCGGACGGCGGGCGGCGGACTGGGCGAACGCGCTCGGCGAGCGGCTGGAGCCCTACACGGCGCCGCTGCGCGAGCGGCTGCAGCGGCTCGGCGCGTGAGGGACCCGGCGTGAACGGCACGATCATCATGCGCTATATCGGCCTGCGCTTCCTGCGCAACGTGATCGGCGTCTATTTCGTCTGCGCGGGGCTGATCTTCGTCGTCGAATCGATCGAGAACCTGCGGCGCGCCAGCGTGCGCGACGTCGGCGCCGACATCGTCTTCACGCTGGCGCTCTACCGCACGCCGGTGCTCGCCGAGCAGGTGCTGCCGTTCTCGGTGCTGATCGGCGCCATCCTCACCTATCTGATGCTGTCGCGAAGCTCCGAGCTGGCGGTGGCGCGCGCCGCCGGCATGTCGGCCTGGCAGTTCCTGCTGCCGGCGCTGGTCATCGCGGCGGTGCTCGGGGTGTTCTCGGCCTGCGTCTACAACCCGGTGGCGGCGGTGCTCAGCCGCGAGCACGAGACGATGTCCTTCGACGCCTTCATCGGCTCGGGCGGGCGCACCGTCAGCAAGCCGGTCTGGCTGCGCCAGCAGAGCGTCGACGGGCCGGCGGTGATCCATGCCGACGATTCGGCGGAGGGCGGGACGCGGCTGCGCAACGTCACCGCCTATGTCTACGCCCCCGACGAGAGCTTCGTGGAGCGCGTCGAGGCGCCCTCCGCGCGCCTCGAATCAGGCCGCTGGGTGCTCGAGGACGCCTCGACCTTCCGGCCCAACCAGCAGATGCAGAAATCGCCGACCTATTTTCTCAGCACCTACCTGACGCCGGAGCAGACGAAAACGTTAACCACGTCGGCCGATAGCGTGTCCTTCTGGGACCTCGGCGAAACCATAGAAATCAATGAAAAATCCGGGCTTTCGACGGAAAAGCTGCGTTACGAGTACCAGTCTCTGCTGGCGCGACCGATCCTGTTCACGGTAATGGTGGTGATCGCTGCGACGGTATCGCTGGGAATCTTCCGTTCCGGGCAGATCGGAAGGATGATTATCAGTGGCATTGGCGCGGGCTTCGTGTTTTATGTGACACTGAAAATCGTGGGGGATCTCGGGTCCGTGGGGGTACTCAATCCGGCACTGTCGGCATGGGGTCCGATCCTGATCGCGTTGCTATTGGGAACGCGCATGTTGTTGGTGCAGGAAGACGGCTGAGGACGTGGGTTTGGAAGATACCCGACCGGAAGGCCGCAGGCTGAAACTCTGCGCGCTGAGCCAGGTGGCTGCAGCGGCGCTGCTGCTTTGCCTGACGCCGGCCGCCTCCCAGGCCCAGCAGCCCTCCGGCGACAACGCCCTGCTCTCCAACCGCCTCGTCTCCGATCCGAACGCGCAGATGTTCGTCGAGGCCGAGCAGATGGTCTACGACTACGACAACGAGTCGGTGACCGCGCGCGGCAACGTCCAGATCTACTACGACGGCAAGACGATCGAGGCCGACGAGGTCACCTACTACCAGAGCGATCGCACAGTGGTCGCGCGCGGCAAGGTCAAGATCACAGAGCCGACCGGCAACATCATCTACGCCGACGACTTCAAGTTCACCGACGACCTGCGCGACGGCTTCGTGCGCAGCCTGACCGTGGTGACGCCGGAGGACGCGCGCTTCGTCGCCGCCAACGCCGAGCGCCAGGACGGCAACATCACGATCTTCAACAAGGGTTCCTACACGGCCTGCCGGCCCTGCCAGGAGAACCCCGAGAAGCCGCCGACATGGCGCATATCCGCCTCGCGGATCATCCACGACCAGAAGGAGAAGGTGGTCTATTACGAGAAGCCGCGCTTCGAGTTCCTGGGCGTGCCGATCGCCGGCCTGCCCTACTTCTCCCACGCCGACCCCTCGGTGAAACGCAAGTCCGGCTTCCTGACCCCCAGCATCATCGTCTCCGACAATCTCGGCTACGGCGTCGAGATCCCCTACTTCTTCGCGCTGGCGCCGAACTACGACCTGACGCTGAGCGCGGTGCCGCTGTCGCACCAGGGCCTGCTCGGCAAGGCCGAATGGCGCCACCGGCTGGAGCACGGCTGGTACAATCTGCGCTTCACCGGCATCAACCAGCAGGATCCGTGGCGCTTCACCGCACCGGGAAACCGCGACTGGCGCGGCTCGTTCGAATCCACCGGCCGCTTCGACATCAACAAGATGTGGAGCTGGGGCTGGGACGCGATACTGGTCAGCGACGAGACCTATATGCGCCAGTACAAGCTCAACGACTCGACGGAGCGGCGCTCGCGCGTCTTCCTGACGGGGTTGGGCGAGCGCAGCTACTTCAACGCCCAGGCCAGCTACTACAAGCTGATGACCTACTACAATCCGGCCGCGCAGGACCTGCAGGACCAGATCCCCGTCGTCCACCCGGTCGTCGACTACAACTATCTCTTCGCCGACCCGGTCTTCGGCGGTGAGCTGCGCTTCGACAGCAACGTCACCAGCCTGTCGCGCGAGGCCGCCGATTTCGACCGGCTCAACACCGCCTGCAACCTCAACAACCCCGACCCGACGAACTGCATGCTGATCGGCGCGCCGGGCGAGTACAACCGCTTCACCACGACGGTGAGCTGGCGGCGCTCCTTCACCACCAATAACGGCCAGGTCATCACCCCCTACCTGGCGGCGCGCGGCGACGTCTACACGCTCGACATCGACAGCACGACCTATGGCGGCGTGGCGCTGAACAACTTCATCGGCACCGGCGACCGCACCGTCACCCGCGGCATGGCGACGGCGGCGGTCGAGTGGCGCTGGCCGTTCGTGATCTCCGACAGCTGGGGCTTCCAGATCATCGAGCCGATCGTCCAGGTCATCGCCCGCCCGGGCAGCGAGCCGGACGCCTGGTACGTGCCCAACGAGGACGCGCAGAGCGTGGTCTTCGACGACACCACGCTGTTCGACTACGACAAGTTCTCCGGCTACGACCGCATCGAGGTCGGCACCCGGGCCAATGTCGGCTTCAAATACACGCTGCAGACGAAGAGCGGGCACCGCGTGCGCGGCGTCTTCGGCCAGTCCTTCCACCTCGCCGGGAACAATCCCTTCCCGGTCGGCTCGGGGCTGGAGACGGACCGCTCGGACTATGTCGCGGCGACCTATTACGACGTGACCAACCGGGTGACGCTGGCAACCCGCTTCCGCCTCGACGAGGATAACTTCAAGCTGCAGCGCCACGAGCTCGGCGCCAGCTACAACGGCGAGAGCGTCACCGCGACGCTGACCTACGCCAACATCTCGCCGGTCCCGCAGATCGGCTATACGAGCCGGCGCGAGGAAGTGCGCGCCGCCGGCAAGCTGCTGCTGACGCATGGCTGGTCGGTGTTCGGCCACGCCCGCTACGACCTGACGGGAACCCAGTGGGTCTCCAACAGCCTCGGCATCGGCTACGACAATGACTGCTTCGGCATCGCCCTGACCTATGACAGGCAATATGTCCGCGACGGCGACATCCTGCCGGACGAGACGATCTATCTGCGCTTCACCTTCCGGACCCTCGGCGAGCAGGAATTCGGCACCTCGATCAACGAGGATTGAGCGCCAGGCCGCCCCACGGCGGCGGCCATGCTGTAGCCCGATTCAATGTGGTATAAGGGCCGCTCGCCGGAACCGACCGAAAGATATGGGAAATTGATGCCCCGACCGCTCCGCAACAGCCTCCCTGCCCTACGCGCGGCCCTGATCGCCTGCGCGGTTCTCGCGGTCGCCGCGCTGGCCAATCACGGCGCCGGGGCCAGCAGCATCCTGCGCCTCGTCAACGACGAGCCGATCACCTCCTTCGACGTCGAGCAGCGCGCCAAGTTCGTCTCGGTGACGCAGCGCAAGGGCGTCACCAAGTCGCTGAAGTCGGAAGCGCTCGAGGAACTGACCGACGAGGCGCTGAAGCGGCAGGAGGCCAAGCGGCTCGGCATCTCCGCCGACCCGTCGGAGGTCGAGGCGCGCTACGCCGACATCGCCCAGCGCGTGAAGATGAGCCCGGCGCAGCTTTCCAAGGCCTTCGCCAGCGTCGGCGTCAATGTCGAGACGCTGAAGAGGCGCATCGAATCCGACCTGCTGTGGCGCGACGTGGTGCGCCAGCGCTTCCGCTCCGAGGTCCGGGTGCAGGACCAGGACGTCCAGCAGGCGATGCTCGCCAAGAAGGACGAGGAGAACGACAAGAAGACCATCGAGTTCGAGCTCCAGCAGGTGGTGCTGATCCTGCCCAAGGGCGCCAACGCCTCGGCCATCGCCACGCGCAAGCGCGAGGCCGAGCAGATCCGCACCCAGTTCAGGAGCTGCGACGACATGCGCGGCGCCATCGAGGGCCATCGCGACGTCGTCTACAAGAAGATCGGCCGCCGCGTCATCGGCGAGCTGCCGGAAGAGGTCCGAAGCGCCATGGAGACGCTCGGCCCGGGCACCATGTCGCCGCCCTTCACGGCCACCAACGCCGTGCAGATGTTCGCGATCTGCGACCGCCAGGAAGTCCAGGACGACTCGGTGGAGCGGCGCGAGGTGCGCAACGAGATGATGCAGGAACAGGGCGGCATCCTCGCCCGCCGTCTTCTCATCGACCTGCGGCAGAGCGCCGTCATCGAAAACCGCTGACCGCCGGCCATGGGCGACCGGCCAATCGTCGTCACGATGGGCGATCCGGCCGGCATCGGGCCGGAGCTGATCGGCCGCGCCTGGCTGGCCGCGCTCGAGGGCGACTGCCCGCGCTTCACCGCGCTCGCCGATCCCGAGCTGCTGCGCGAGCGCTTCGACCAGTGCGAGCTCGACGTCGCCGTCGGCGGCACGGATGCCGGCGCCCTGCCCGTCGACGCGCCCGAGGCGCGCACCGCCCGGGTCGTCGCCGGCCTGCCCGACAGCGCCAACGCGCCGGCGGTGATCGGCGCCATCGACCTCGCCGCCCGGCGCATCCGCGAGGGCACGACCTCAGCGATGGTCACCTGCCCGATCGCCAAGCACGTGCTCTACGACTACGGCTTCGCCTATCCCGGGCACACGGAGTATCTCGGCCATCTCGCCGGCGAGCTGTGGGGGACACCCGCGATGCCGGTGATGATGCTGGCGAGCGACGATCTGCGCGTGGTGCCGGTGACGATCCACATCCCGCTGCGCGACGTCGCCGGCTCGCTGGACGCGGCGCGCATCTTCCTCGTCGTCTGCGTGACGGCGGAGGACCTGCGCGCGCGCTTCGGCATCGAGCGGCCGCGCATCGCCGTCGCCGGGCTCAACCCGCATGCCGGCGAAGGCGGCGCCATGGGCCGGGAGGAAGCCGACATCATCGCGCCGGCGCTCGCCGACCTGCGCCGCAAGGGGTTCGACGTCACCGGCCCGCTGCCCGCCGACACGATGTTCCACGCGCGGGCGCGCGCCTCCTACGACGTGGCGATCACCATGTATCACGACCAGGCGCTGATCCCGGTGAAGACCATCGCCTTCGACAGCGCCGTCAACGTCACGCTCGGCCTGCCCTTCATCCGCACCTCGCCCGACCACGGAACCGCCTTCGACATCGCCGGCAAGGGGATCGCCCGGCCCGACAGCCTGATCGCGGCGATCCGCATGGCCGCGGCCATGGCGGAGCGGAGCGGCGGGTGAGCGCTGCCGACGGCCTGCCGCCGCTGCGCGAGGTCATCCGCGAGCACGGGCTCGACGCGCGCAAGTCGCTCGGCCAGAACTTCCTCCTCGACCTCAATCTGACCGGCCGCATCGCGCGCGCCGGCGGGCCGCTGGAAAATACCCGCGTGGTCGAGATCGGCCCCGGCCCCGGCGGGCTGACGCGGGCGCTGCTCGCGGAAGGCGCCGGCCATGTGGTGGCGGTCGAGAAGGACCGGCGCTGCATCGCGGCGCTGGAGGAGATCGCCGCCCGCTGGCCGGGCCGGCTGACGATCGTCGAGGGCGACGCGCTGGAGACCGACCTCGCGGGCCTCGCCGGGGACGGCGCGCGGGTGGTCGCCAACCTGCCCTACAATGTCGGCACCGCGCTGCTCACCGGCTGGCTGTCGCAGGAGCGCTGGCCGCCGTGGTTTGCAAGCCTGACGCTGATGTTCCAGCGCGAGGTGGCCGAGCGCATCGTCGCCGCCGCCGGCGACCGGCACTATGGCCGCCTCGCCGTGCTGACCGGCTGGCGCTCGAAGGCGCGTATCCTCTTCGACGTCCCGCGCCAGGCCTTCACGCCGCCGCCGAAGGTTACCTCCTCGGTGGTGCGCATCGAGCCCTTCGCCGTCGACGACGGGGTGTCGCCGGCGGCGCTCGCCCGCGTCACCGCCGCCGCCTTCGGCCAGCGCCGCAAGATGCTGCGCCAGAGCCTGAAACCCATCAGCCGCGACCCGATCGCGCTGCTCGAGCAGGCCGGCATCGAGCCGACCCGGCGCGCCGAGGAGATCGACATTCCCGGCTTCCTGCGGCTGGCCTCACTGGCGCGGTGACGAGGGGCAAGAACGATGACCATGGCGAACTGCGGCGATGAGATGTTTCGCGTTCCCCGCCCCATCCGTCGTCACCGGGCCCGCCCCGGTGATCCATGCCTCTACCGCCGCGACAAACGCGGCGGGAGCGAAGGTTCGCAACGCCGCTGGCATGGATTGCCGGATCAAGTCCGGCAATGACATCCGGAAATGACGATGAGAATCCAGAAGGATGGCTGTTGGAGACTCCCGCACCTGAAGCTTCGCGGATCGGTGCGGCAGCGCGGATTCCCGAGTCTTTTCGCGGGCCTGGAGCCCGGCGGTTGAGAAACCGATTCAGAGCTCGGCGATGAGGCCGTCGGCGAAGCCGGTCATGCCCGTCTGGCGCTCGCGGCGGGCGCGCTCGGCGTTGAGGATCGCGCGCACCCTGCGCACGCTCTCCTCGAGGTCGGAATTGACGATGACGTAGTCGTATTCCTTCCAGTGCGCGATCTCGACCCTGGCGTTGGCGAGGCGGCGGGCGATGACCTCCGGCGAATCCTCGGCGCGGCGCTCGAGGCGGCTGCGCAGCTCGGCAACCGAGGGCGGCAGGATGAAGACCGACACGACGTCGGGGCGCATCGCCTCGTAGACCTGCAGCGTGCCCTGCCAGTCGATGTCGAAGAGCATGTCGCGCCCGGCGGCGAGCGCCTGCTCCACGGGCTCGCGCGGGGTGGCGTAGAAATTGCCGTGGACCTCCGCCCATTCCAGCAGCTCGCCGCCGTCGCGCATCTTGATGAAGCGCTCGCGGGAGATGAAGTGGTAGTGGGTGCCGTCGATCTCGCTGGGGCGGCGGCCGCGCGTCGTCACCGAGATGGAGAGTTCCAGTTCCGGCGCCTGCTCGCGCAGATTGCGGGCGATGGTCGTCTTGCCCGCCCCCGAGGGCGAGGAAAGGATGAGGACGAGGCCGCGCCGGGCGACGGCCGTTTCCCGCGGCTCACTCAATGTTCTGCACCTGCTCGCGAAGCTGGTCGACCACCGCCTTCATCTCGAGGCCGGTGCGGGTCAGCGACGTATCGTTGGACTTGGAGCACAGCGTGTTGGTCTCGCGGTTGAACTCCTGGGTCAGGAAATCCAGCTTGCGGCCGACCGGCCCGCTCGTCTTCAAAAGGTCGCGGGCGGCGGCGACATGCGCCTGCAGACGGTCGAGCTCCTCGCGGATGTCGGCGCGGGCGGCGGCGAGCACCGCCTCCTGGTGCAGCCGGTCGGGATCGAGCGCCGGCGAGGCGTCGGTGAGCTGCGCCACCTGGGCGGCGATGCGGCGGGAGATCGCCTCCGGCGTGCGCGACGGGTTCGCCTCGGCCTCGCCGGCAAGCGCCTCGATGCGGTCGACGAGGGCGGCGAGGGCGACGCCAATGCGCTCGCCCTCGGCGCGGCGGTTGTCGCGCAGCGATCCGAGGGCGGCGTCGAGGCCGTCGGCGACGGCCTCGCCGAGGGCCTCGTCGGCGCCCGAGACCTCGTCCGCCGCCTCGACGACGCCGCGCAGCGACAGCAGGCCGTCGGCGGAGATCGAGACCCGGTCGTCGCGCTCGCGCAGCGCGCGCGCCGCCTCGTAGTAGACGTCGAGGACCGCGCGGTTGACGCTGACGGAGAGTTGCGAGGCGTCGCGCTCGACGCTCAGCGTGGCGCTGACATTGCCGCGCGAGACGGCCGCGGCGATCCGGCGGCGGAATTCGCCGTCGAGGCGCTCGAAGCCCGGCGGCAGGCGCAGGCGCACGTCGAGCCCGCGTCCGTTCACGGAGCGGATCTCCCAGCGCCAGCGGGCGCCGTCGCCGGCGCCTTCCTGCAAGGCGAAGCCCGTCATGCTGGAAATCACGACCACCCCCGGTTCGTGCGGCGGAATCCGAGCCCTGATGTGCCGCCGGATTCGTCCCGGTGCAAGGCTATTGCGGCGTCGACGTATCCATGCCGTTTATCGAGCCGTTCTTGGCGCCGTTCTTGCCACCGTTCTTGCCGCCGCCATTGGCGGCCGCTTCCTTGGCCGCCTGCTCCGCCGCGGCCTTGGCCTTCTCCGCCTCCTCGGCGCGCCTTGCCGCGATATCGCGCCAGCGGGCGACGTTGCGGTTATGCTCCTCCAGCGAGGCGGCGAATATGTGCCCGCCGGTGCCGTCGGCGACGAAGTAGAGTTCCTTGGTGCGCGACGGATTGGCGACCGCCTCCAGCGCGTCGAAGCCCGGATTGGCGATCGGCGTCGGCGGCAGGCCGTTGATCTGGTAGGTATTGTAGGCGGTCGGCCTGTCGATCTCCGAACGCAGGATCGGCCGCCCGAGGCTGCCCTTGCCGCCGACGAGGCCGTAGATGATCGTCGGGTCGGACTGCAGGCGCATGTTCTTCTTCAGGCGGTTGATGAAGACGCCGGCGACGCGCGGGCGCTCGTCGGCGCGGCCGGTCTCCTTCTCGACGATGGAGGCCAGGATGACCAGCTCCAGCGGCGATTGCAGAGGCACGTCCGGCGACCGGCGCGCCCAGACGTCGGCGAGCGCGCGGTCATGCGCCTTCTTCATGCGATCGAGAAGCTGGATGCGGCTGGTGCCGCGATCGAACTTGTAGGTCTCCGGCAGCAGCGTGCCCTCGGCGGGAATGTCGCCGACCGGGCCCTCGAGAACGTCGTCCTCCATCAGCCGGGCGACGATCTGCTCGCTGGTCAGGCCCTCGGGGATGGTGATCTGGTGCGAGATGCCGCGGCCCTCGCGCAGGATGTCCATGACGCCGCGCATGCTGACGCGCTCGGGGAACAGATACTCGCCCGCCTTGAGGTCGCGGCTGGTGTTGTAGAGGGTGGCGCCGGCGACGAAGAGCCAGGCCTTGGAGATGATGCCGTCGCGCTCCAGCGCGTCGGCGATCGCCTGCACGCCCTGCCCCTTGGGGACGACGACGGCGCGGGCGCGGTCCAGCGGCCCGGGCGCCTCGAACTCGACATTGCCGAGATAGAGCGCCGCGCCGCCGGCGATGCAGACGAGAACGAGGAAGGTGAAGATTCCCGACAGGAAGGTCACCAGCCCGCCGCGCGCCTTGGTGGAGCGCGTCGGCGGCGGCACCGGCTCCGGCATCAGCGCCTCGCTCGGGCTTTTCGGCGCGACGCGCACGAAATGTCCGTCCGGGTCATGCCCGTGGCCGTCGCGTGCATTGTCGTCCTGCACGACTCCCTCCCCATCGTCCGTGCTGCCCGCGGGCCATCCAAGCTATCGGACAACATGGCGAAACCATGTTGCCGGTGGCGTCAGTCGACGCGCCGGAACACCAGCGAGGCGTTGGTGCCGCCGAAGCCGAAGCTGTTGGACAGTGCGGTGTCGATCTTGCGCTCCCTGGCGACCAGCGGCACCAGGTCTATCGGCGTCTCGACCGACGGATTCTCGAGATTGATCGTCGGCGGCGCGATCTGGTCGCGGATCGCCAGGACGGTGAAGATCGCCTCGACGGCGCCGGCGGCGCCGAGCAGATGGCCGACCGCGCTCTTGGTCGACGACATCGAGACGTTCTCGCAGTCGTTGCCGATCAGCCGGGTGAAGGCGCGCAGCTCGATCTCGTCGCCGAGCGGCGTCGAGGTGCCGTGGGCGTTGACGTAGTCGATGTCGGAGACGGCGATGCCGGCGCGCTTCACCGCCGCCTTCATGCAGCGATAGGCGCCGTCGCCGTCCTCGGCCGGGGCGGTGATGTGGTAGGCGTCGCCCGACATGCCGTAGCCGATGATTTCGGCGTAGATCCTGGCGCCGCGCGCCTTGGCGTGCTCGTATTCCTCGAGCACGAGGACGCCCGCGCCCTCGCCCATGACGAAGCCGTCGCGGCCCGCGTCATAGGGGCGCGACGCCTTCTCCGGCGTGTCGTTGTAGCCCGTCGACAGCGCCCGGCAGGCGGCGAAGCCGGCCATGCCGATGCGGCAGACGGCGGATTCGGTGCCGCCGGCGACCATCACGTCGGCATCGCCGAGCATGATCATGCGGGAGGCGTCGCCGATGGCGTGCGAACCGCTAGAACAGGCTGTGACGACGGCGTGGTTGGGCCCCTTGAGGCCGTGGCGGATCGAGATCTGGCCGCTCGCCAGATTGATCAGGCGGCCGGGAATGAAGAAGGGCGAGAGTCGGCGGGGCCCGCGCTCGGCGACCAGCAGGCCGCCCTCGACGATGCCGTCGAGGCCGCCGATGCCGGAACCGATAATGACGCCGCTGGCGCACTGGTCCTCATAGGACTCGGGATGCCAGCCGGCATCGTCGAGCGCCTGGTCGGCGGCGGCCATGGCGTAGAGGATGAAGGGGTCGACCTTGCGCGCTTCCTTCGGCTCCATCCAGTCGTCGGGATTGAAGGAACCGTTGCTGCCGTCGCCCAGCGGCACCTGGCAGGCGATGCGGCACGGCAGGTCGTCGACCTTGAAATTGGTGATGGGCCCGGCGCCGCTCTGGCCGGCGAGCAGACGCGACCACGTCTCCTCGACCCCGCAGGCGAGAGGCGAAACGATGCCGAGGCCGGTGATGACGACGCGACGCATTGCCGATCTTCAGTGATGCTTGGAGGGAAGCCCCGGGCCTGACGGCCTGGCCGCCGGGCCCGCTGCCGGGTTCCCGATCAGGCGGCGTTCTTTTCGAGGAACTTCACGGCGTCGCCGACGGTGAGAATCGTCTCGGCCGCATCGTCGGGGATCTCGCAGCCGAACTCTTCCTCGAAGGCCATGACGAGTTCGACCGTATCGAGGCTGTCGGCGCCCAGATCGTCGATGAAGCTCGCTTCCATCGTGACCTTGTCGTCATCCACGCCCAGGTGCTCGATCACGATTTTCTTCACACGATCCGCAATGTCGCTCATTCTTTTCTACCCCGTGCTCTCACGCTTTTGGCCTCTATAGGGCCGGTTGAAATAACCGTCGATCAGGAACGAAACCAGTTGGCACGCGGTGACAGATTCTGCGGCGTTCTCGGCGGCGGAAAGTCGTTTGTCACCGTCCCTGTCGCGCGCTGCAAGTAACACACTTTACCGGGCTTGGCCAGAATTGCGAAAGCCCCCTTTTCACAGGCTTCCGGGCCGCCCGAAACCCCTCATATCATGGCCATTCCGCCGTTGACGTGGAGGGTCTGTCCGGTCACGTAGGCGGCCTCGTCGCTGGCCAGATAGACGCATGCCGCGGCGACGTCGGCGCCGCTGCCGAGCGCCTTGGCGGGGACGCGCGCGAGGATCGCCTCCTTCTGCTTGTCGTTCAGCTTGTCGGTCATCGCGGTGGCGATGAAGCCGGGGGCGACGCAGTTGACGGTGACGCCGCGGCTGGCGACCTCGGCGGCGATCGATTTCGACATCGCGGCGACGCCGGCCTTGGCGGCGGTGTAGTTGGCCTGCCCCGGATTGCCGGTGGTGCCGACGACGCTGGTGATCTGGATGATGCGGCCGGTGCGGCGGCGCATCATGGTGCGGATGGCGGCGCGCGAGAGGCGGAACACCGCCGACAGGTTCACCGCCAGCACGTCGTCCCATTCCTCGTCGCGCATGCGCAGGAAGATGTTGTCGCGGGTGATGCCGGCATTGTTGACGAGGATGTCGAGCGGCCCGAGCGCCTCCTCGACCTTCTCCACCAGCCCGTCAACGGCTTCCTTGTCGGAGAGGTTGCAGGCGAAGACGTGGGCGCGCTCGCCGAGCTCGCCGGCGAGTTCCTGCAGCACCTCGGCGCGGGTGCCGGAAAGCGCCACCGTCGCGCCCTGCCCGTGCAGCGCGCGGGCGACATCGCCGCCGATGCCGCCTGTGGCGCCGGTGACGAGTGCGATCTTGCCGGTGAGGTCGAACATGGAAACTCCTTTAAAGGGTAGCGGCGAAGGCGGCCGCGTCGGCGGCGGTGCCGACGGCCTGCCCGGAAAGCGCCCGGTCGATGCGGCGCGCCAGCCCGGTCAGGACCTTGCCGGCGCCGATCTCGACGAAGTCGTCGACGCCGTTGGCCGCCATATAGAGGACGGATTCGCGCCAGCGCACGGCGCCGGTCACCTGCTCCACCAGCCCCTTGCGGATCTCCTCCGGGTCGCTGACGGCGGCGGCGCGCACATTGGCGACCAGCGGCACCTTCGGCGCGTTCATGGCGACGCTGGACAGCGCCTCGGCCATGACGTCGGCGGCCGGCTGCATCAGCGCGCAATGGAAGGGGGCGCTGACCGGCAGCAGGATCGCCTTCATGGCGCCGGCGGCCGGCGCGAGCTCCACCGCGCGCTCGACGGCGGCCTTGTCGCCGGAGACGACGACCTGGCCGGGCGCGTTGTCGTTGGCGGCCTCGCAGACGCCGCCGGCGACGGCCGCCTCGGCGGCCACCTCGCGGGCCTTGTCGAGATCGAGGCCGAGCAGCGCCGCCATGGCGCCGGCGCCGACCGGAACCGCCTTCTGCATCGCCTCGCCGCGGGTGCGCAGCAGGCGCGCCGCGTCGCCGACCGAGAAGGTGCCGGCGGCGGCGAGCGCGGAATATTCGCCGAGCGAGTGGCCGGCGACGTATTTCGCGTGGCTGGCCATGTCGAAGCCCTGCTCCTCGAGCACGCGGATGACGGCCATGGAGACGGCCATCAGCGCCGGCTGGGCGTTGGCGGTCAGCGTCAGCTTGTCGTCGGGGCCGTCGAAGATGAGGGCGGAGAGCTTCTCGCCGAGCGCCTCGTCGACCTCGTCGAAGACGGCGCGCGCCGAGGCGTGGGCGTCGTAGAGATCGCGGCCCATGCCCGCCTTCTGGCTGCCCTGCCCCGGAAACACCAATGCCCGCGCCATTCGTTCCTCGCCGTCCGTGAAATGCCTTTGGGGCCGCCGCGGCCCGTTCGGCGGGAGAAACACGCGGGGCCCGCGGATTGTCAAGTGCGGAAGGCACGGCTCCCGCGCCCCACCGCCGCCCTCGGCCCTTGCCTTCGCGGGCGCAAAAGAATATAGGACGCCGCGTTTGAAGAAGTCGCCCGTGCTCAGGCCGGGGGCTGAACGGAAGGCCGGCGGCGACGCCGGCAGGATCTCGGTGAGGTCCGGCTTCCCGTGTCCCCGCTCTTGAAGCAGTACCGACAAAGCCTTTCCCGTTGAAGGCTTCGACGAGGCTCGGCGCCGGGCATGGCGACAGCGAAACGATAGAGGAAAGGCATATCCATGCCCTTGTACGAGCACGTCTTCCTGGCGCGCCAGGACGTATCCTCGCAGCAGGTCGATTCCCTGTGCGAGCAGTTCCAGAACATCATCACCGGCAATGGCGGCAAGGTCGCCAAGACCGAATCCTGGGGCCTGCGGTCGCTGGCCTTCCGGGTCCGCAAGAACCGCAAGGCGCACTACACGCTGATGAACATCGAGGCGGCGCCCGCGGCGATCGCCGAGATGGAGCGCCAGATGCGCATCAACGAGGACGTCATCCGCTTCATGACGATCCGCGTCGAGGAACACGAGGAAGGCCAGTCGGCGATCCTCACCCGTCGCGACCGCGACGACCGTCCGGGCCGCGGCCCGCGCGGTGATCGCGGCGACCGTGGAGATCGCGGCGACCGGGGCGACCGCCCCCCGCGCGGTGACCGCGACGGCGACGGCGAGCGCCGTTCGCCGCGCGCCTCCGACAGCAGCAACGAAGGAGACAGCGAATGAGCACGCCGGATATCGCCCAGCTTCCCGTTCGCCGGCCCTTCTTCCGCCGGCGCAAGTCCTGCCCGTTCTCCGGCGCCAACGCGCCGAAGATCGACTACAAGGACCCGAAGCTCCTGCAGCGCTACATGTCCGAGCGCGGCAAGATCGTGCCGAGCCGGATCACCGCCGTCTCGGCGAAGAAGCAGCGTGAGCTGGCCCGCGCCATCAAGCGCGCCCGCTTCATCGGCCTGCTGCCCTACGCGGTGAAGTGACCTTTCGCGCGGGGCTTTCGGCGCCGCGCACCGACATTGACGACAATGGTTGGGGCGGACGGCGCAATCGGGCGCCGATCCGTCTCTAACCGCCCGGTGACGGAGCGGGACAGCTTGAGATGCTACAGACGATCGGCATAGCGTTCGGGGCCGGACTAGCCTCCGCCCTGCTCTACCTGGCGGTGACCGCCGGGACGCTGCTGGCCATTCCCCTCTTCTATCTCGCCGCGCTGCCGGTGATGGTCGCCGGCCTCGGCTGGGGCACCGCCTCGAGCTGGGGCGCGGCCGCTATCGGCACGCTGACGGCGGGCATCGTGCTCGGGCCGATGATCGGCGTCGTCTACGGCCTCGCCTGCGGTTTCCCGGCCGCCTTCCTGACCCGTCTCGCCATGCTCGGCCGGCCCGCCGCGCCGGGCGCCAGCGACATCGAGTGGTATCCGGAAGGCCGCATCCTGATCTGGTGCGCCGGCTTCGGCATCGCCCTCGCCCTGCTGCTGGTCGGCTTCCTCGGCTTCGACCCCGAGCGCATCGCGACGATGTTCGAGAAGATGATCGAGGCGGTGAACGAGAGCGGCGGCAGCGTTCCCTCGATGCCCGAGGGCGGCGAGATCGACCGCGTCGCCGCGGTGCTCGCCGACATGGTGCCGAAGGCGGTCGCGGCGCTGTGGACGGCCTCCACCGCCTTCAATCTGTGGCTGGCCGCCCGCATCAACCAGGCGTCCGGCCGGCTGACGCGGCCGATGCCCGACATGCACGCCCTGACGCTGCCCGCCGCCGGCGGGGCGGTGCTTGCGGCGGCGGTGGTGACCGGGCTCGCCGGCGGCGCCCTCGGCATCGCGGGCGACGTGGTCGCGGCGGCGGTCATCACGATCTACGCGCTGGTCGGCCTCAGCGTCCTGCACGCGGTGACGCTCGGCCAGCCGCTGCGCGTCTTCGTCCTCGTTTCCATCTACGCCTTCCTCATCCTGCTGACGGCGTGGATGGCGATCCCGCTCGCCGTGCTCGGCCTCGCCGAATCCGCCTTCGGCCTGCGCCGCCGCGCCGGCCGCAACCCGTCCCCCCCTTCCAACCCTTCCGGCCGGCGACCGCCCGGCCGCGACGACGACACGAACGACAACCAAGGAGACTGAAAATGGAACTCATCCTTCTCGAACGCATCCCGCGCCTCGGCCAGATGGGCGACACCGTCCGCGTCAAGGACGGCTACGCCCGCAACTTCCTGCTGCCGCAGGGCAAGGCGCTGCGCGCGACGGACGCCAACAAGAAGCGCTTCGAGGCCGAGCGCGCCCAGCTCGAGGCCCGCAACCTCGAGCAGCGCAAGGAGGCCGAGCAGGTTTCCGGGAAGCTCGACGGCACCGCCATCGTGCTGATCCGCCAGGCCGGCGAGAACGGCCAGCTCTACGGCTCGGTCTCGGCGCGCGACATCGCCGAGCAGCTCACCGCCGACGGCTTCAGCGTCAATCGCGGCCAGGTCGTGCTCAACCAGCCGATCAAGTCGCTGGGCGTCGCCGAGCTGACCATCCGCCTGCACCCGGAGGTCGAGGCGGCGATCAGCGTCAATGTGGCGCGCAGCCAGGACGAGGCCGAGCGCCAGGCGCGCGGCGAGGACGTGACCCAGACCGAGCGCGACGAGGACCGCGCGGCGGCGGAGGAGTTCTTCGAGGGTGTCGCCGCCGGCCAGGCGGAACTGGAAGGCGACGAGGGCCCGGCCCCGCGCGACGACGACGAGGACGCCTGATCGCGTTGCGCGAAGAACCCGACCGGAAACCGAGGGCCGGCGCGGAAACCCCGCGCCGGCCTTTTCGCGTCAAGGGGCTTCGGCCGGCTTCGGCGCTATCGCGCGCGCTCCTGTGGATATAGTTAAGAAGCCGCGGCAATCGAAAATTACAACCGCTCGCTGGTGTGCGAATCGCCCGTTGGGGCATACTACGACGCACCATGAATCCGCCCAGCCTCGCCCATCGCGACTACACTGGCGCCGACACCGGCGCCGACGACGCCGACTATCGCCTCGCCCCGCACAATCTCGATGCGGAGCAGGCGCTGATCGGCGCCATCCTGGTCAATAACGACGCCTTCTACCGGGTGTCGGACTTCCTGCTGCCGGAGCATTTCCACGAGCCGCTGCACGGGCGCGTCTACGACATCGTCTCGAGCCTGATCCGCGCCAACCGCACCGCCACGCCGGTGACGCTGAAGACCTTCCTCGACCGCGACGAGCCGGTCGGCGACCTCACCGTGCCGCAATATCTCGCCCGGCTCGCGGCGGAGGCGACGACGGTCATCAACGCCGAGGACTACGGCCGCACGATCTACGACCTGGCGACGCGGCGCGGCCTGATCTCGGTCGGCGAGGAGATGGTCAACCTCGCCTATGACGCGCCGGTCGACATGCCGCCGCGGCTGCAGATCGAGCGCGCCGAGCAGCAGCTCTTCCAGATCGCCGAGACGGGGAAATACGGCGGCGGCTTCCTGCGCTTCGCCGAGGCGCTCAAGGACGCCGTCGAGATGGCCAGCAAGGCCTATCAGCGCGACGGGCACCTGTCGGGCATCGCCACCAACCTGCGCGACCTCGACGAGATGATGGGCGGGTTGCAGCCCTCCGACCTGGTGATCCTCGCCGGGCGTCCGGCCATGGGCAAGACGGCGCTCGCCACCAATATCGCCTTCTCGGTGGCGCAGTCGCATCGCAGCGAGACCAACGCGCAGGGCATCGACGAGACCGCCGACGGCGGCATCGTCGGCTTCTTCTCGCTGGAAATGTCGGCCGAGCAGCTCGCCACCCGCATCATCTCCGAGCAGGCGGGCGTGCCCTCGGAGACCATCCGCCGCGGCAAGACCACCCAGCTCGAATTCGAGAAGATCGTCGACGCGGCGCAGCGGCTACAGTCGGTGCCGCTCTATATCGACGCCACCGGCGGCCTCACCGTCGCCCAGCTCGCCGCCCGCGCGCGGCGGCTGAAGCGCCAGCGCGGCCTCGACATGCTGGTCATCGACTATCTCCAGCTTCTCGCCGGATCGAGCAAGCGCTCGTCCGACAGCCGGGTGCAGGAGATCACCGAAATCACCACCAGCCTCAAGGCCTTGGCCAAGGAACTGAATGTTCCGATTCTGGCCCTGTCGCAGCTCTCGCGCCAGGTCGAGTCGCGCGAGGACAAGCGCCCGCAGCTCGCCGACCTGCGCGAATCCGGCTCCATCGAGCAGGACGCCGACGTGGTGCTGTTCGTCTATCGCGACGAGTATTACCTGAAGAACCGCAAGCCCAAGGAAGGCACCGACGAGTTCATCAAGTGGCAGGCCGATATGGACGAGATGCACGGTGTCGCCGAGGTCATCATCGGCAAGCAGCGCCACGGGCCGACCGGCACGGTGCGCCTGCACTTCCAGGCCGAGCTGACCCGCTTCGACAATTTCGCGCCGGAAGACCACCTGCCGTCCCATGCGGGCTGACGACGTGGCGCGACGTGAGGAGCGGCCCGGCGGACGCATCACGGTCGATACCGGGGCGCTCAGGCGCAACTGGGAGACGCTTCGCGGCATAGCGGGTACCGACACGGCGGCCGTCGTCAAGGCCGATGCCTACGGCACGGGGATCGCGGTCGCGGTGCCGGCCCTCGCCGCCGCCGGCTGCACGACCTTCTTCGTCGCGACGCCGGAGGAAGGCGCGAGGGCCCGCGCCGCCGCGCCGCGGGCGCGGATATTCCTGCTCAGCGGCCTCTTCGCCGATTCCGCCGCCTTCATCCTCGAAAACGGCCTGACGCCGGTCCTCAACACGCTTGAGGACGTGGCGCTGTGGCGCGACACGGCCGCGCGCGCCGGGCGGCGCCTGCCGGCAGCGCTGCATGTCGACACCGGCATGACCCGGCTCGGCCTGGGCATCGGGGATCTCGACAGGCTCGACGCAATGCCGGCGGAGATCGATCTTCAGCTGGTGATGAGCCACCTCGCCTCCGCCGACGACCCCGCCGATCCCCGTCCGGCGCGGCAGAACGCGAGATTCGCCGAAATCGCCGCGCGCTTTCCCGGCGTCCCCCGCTCGCTCGCCAATTCGGCCGCCGTGCTGCGGCGCCAGGATCTCTGCCACGACCTCGCCCGCCCCGGCATCGCGCTCTACGGGGCGGAGGCGCTCACCGGCGCGCCGGTGCTTCAGACCGTCGTCACCTGCGAGGCGCGCATCGTGCAGATCCGCGACGTCTCGCCCGGCGACGAGGTCGGCTACGGCGCGGCCTTCACGGTCGAAAAGCCCGGGCGCATCGCCATCGTCGCGGCGGGCTACGCCGACGGCTACATGCGCGCCGCCGGCGGCGGCGTGCCGATGCGCGGACTGGAGCCGCAGGCCTTCGGCCACGCGGCCGGACGCCGCGTGCCGCTGGCCGGCCGCGTCTCCATGGACCTTTCCGCATTCGACGTCAGCGACGTGCCGGAAGGCGCGCTGCGGCAGGGCGACCGCATCGAGCTGTTCGGCCCGCATATCCCGGTCGACGAGGTGGCGCGCGCCGCCGGGACCATCGGCTACGAGCTGCTGACCTCGCTCAGCCGCCGCTTCCAGCGCGTCGCCGGCGGCGGGACGGAGGGCTGACCTTGGCGAAGGCGCGCATCCAGTATGTCTGCCAGGCCTGCGGGGCCACCCATTCGCAATGGTCGGGGCGCTGCGACGCCTGCGGCGAATGGAACAGCATCGTCGAGGAGGCGACCAGCGCGCCGGTCGCCGGCGCCAGCCGGCCGGCGGGACGGGCGCGGACGATCCAGTTCGAGACGCTGGAGGGGCCGCGCGACGAGGCGCCGAGGGTCGCCACCGGCATCGGCGAGCTCGACCGCGTCACCGGCGGCGGCTTCGTCACCGGCTCGGCGCTGCTGGTCGGCGGCGATCCCGGCATCGGCAAGTCGACGCTGCTGCTGCAGGCCTGCGCGGCGCTCGCCGGGAGCGGGCGTTCCGTCGCCTATGTCTCGGGCGAGGAATCGATCGGCCAGGTGCGGCTGCGCGCCGCCCGGCTCGGCCTTTCGGCGGCGCCGGTGCGGCTGGCGGCGGAGACCCGCGTCGAGGACATCATCGCGGCGCTGGAGGCGGCGGGGCGCAACGACCTGGTGGTCATCGACTCCATCCAGACCATGTGGACCGACACGCTGGACGCGGCGCCCGGCTCGGTCGGCCAGGTGCGCGCCGCCTCGCAGCTCTTCATCCGCCACGCCAAGAAGACCGGCGCGGCGATCATCCTCGTCGGCCACGTCACCAAGGACGGCCAGATCGCCGGCCCCCGCGTCGTCGAGCACATGGTCGACGCGGTGCTCTATTTCGAGGGCGAGGGCGCGCACCGCTTCCGCATCCTGCGGGCGGTCAAGAACCGCTTCGGGCCGACAGACGAGATCGGCGTGTTCTCGATGTCCGACAAGGGGCTGGAGGGGGTCGAGAACCCCTCGCAGCTCTTCCTCGGCACCGGCGAGCGCCAGAGTCCGGGCATGGCGGTGTTCGCCGGCATGGAGGGCTCGCGGCCGATCCTGGTGGAGATACAGGCGCTGGTCGCCCCCTCGCCGCTCGGCACGCCGCGGCGCGCCGTCGTCGGCTGGGAGCCGAACCGGCTCGCCATGGTGCTCGCCGTGCTCGACGCCCATTGCGGGCTGAAGCTCGCCGGCCACGACGTCTATCTGACGGTCGCCGGCGGCATGCGCATCGTCGAGCCGGCGGCCGACCTCGCGGTCGCGGCGGCGCTCGTCTCCTCGATGTGCCGGGCGCCGCTCGACGCCGAGACGGTGCATTTCGGCGAGATCGGGCTTTCCGGCGCGGTGCGGCCGGTGAGCTTTCCCGGCGCGCGGCTCAAGGAGGCGCGCAAGCTCGGCTTCCCGCGCGCCGTCATGCCGGCGGCCTCCGTCGAGGAGGCAGGCGGCGGGGAAGCAGGCAGGGAAGCCGGTCGGGCGCGCGACGCCATCGCCAATCTCGACGAACTCGTCTCGCGCATCCTCGCTTCCGCCCCGCGCGAGGGCGGCGAGCGATGATGCGGCATGGCGGCGCGGGCTATGATTGCGCGGCGATTCGCGCTATTGCGAGACCGCGCATGCCGCAGCGCAGCGGACGCGCCTGAACAAGGTGGCAGAAAGCATGTATCTGACGGGTCTCGACGTCATCCTGATCATCGTCATGCTGCTCTCCGCGCTGCTCGCCATGGTGCGCGGCATGACGCGCGAGGTGTTGTCCATCGCCTCCTGGGTCGCCGGCGCCGTCGCGACCATCTACTTCTTCCCGATGTTCCGGGATTCGGTGCGCGACATCCTGCAGCCGAACTGGCTCGCCGACATCGTGCTGGCGCTCGGCATCTTCATCGTCACGCTGATGATCGTGTCGTTCATCACGATGCGCATCTCCGACTTCATCCTCGACAGCCGCATCGGCCCGCTCGACCGCACGCTGGGCTTCTTCTTCGGCCTCGGGCGCGGCCTGCTGCTGGTTATCATCGCCTTCGTCTTCTTCGACTGGCTGGTGCCGCCGGCCAACCAGCCCGGCTGGATCCGCGACGCGCGCTCGGCGCCGATGCTGCGCGACGCCGGCGACAAGATCATCGCCATGCTGCCCGACGACCCCGAAAGCGCCATATTGAAGCGCTTGAAGGAGCGCGTCGGCGGCGACGAGCCCGAGGCGACGCCGACCGACCCGGACGCCGAGCCGAAGCCCGGCGAGCCCGGCTACCAGGAGAGCCAGCGCAACGGCCTCAACCAGTTGCTCGAGGGCGCCGGCAAGGCGGGCAGCAATGGACAGGCGCAATAACGGCTCCCATATAGGCGGCATTCCGCCACGCCCAGGAAGGGAAGCGAGCCCGATGGACGACGATCAGAGCGGCAACGACCGGCTGGCAGACGACCATTTCCACGACGAGTGCGGGGTGTTCGGCATCTTCGGCCACCCCGACGCCTCGGCGCTGACGGCGCTCGGCCTGCACGCGCTGCAGCACCGCGGACAGGAGGCCGCCGGCATCGTCTCCTTCGACGGGCGGCAGTTCTATTCCGAGCGGCATATCGGCCATGTCGGCGACAACTTCACCAAGCCGGCGGTCATCGACCGGCTGAAGGGCGACCGGGCGATCGGCCACAACCGCTATTCGACGACCGGCGCACCGGTGCTGCGCAACGTGCAGCCGCTGTTCGCCGAGTTCGAGGGCGGCGGCTTCGCGGTCGCCCACAACGGCAACATCACCAACGCCCGCACCCTGCAGAAACAGCTGCAGCGGCGCGGCTCGATCTTCCAGTCGACCTCCGACACCGAGGCGATCATCCACCTCATCGCGACCAGCGAGAAGAAGGACATCCTCGCCAAGCTGACCGACGCGCTGGCGCAGATCGAGGGCGCCTTCTCGCTCGTCGCGCTGTCGGCGAAGAAGCTGATCGGCTGCCGCGACGCGCTCGGCGTCAGGCCGCTGGTGCTCGGCGACCTCGACGGCTCGCCGGTGCTGGCCTCGGAGACCTGCGCGCTCGACATCATCGGCGCCAAGCTGATCCGCGACGTCGAGCCCGGCGAGATGCTCGTCATCACCGAGGACGGCATGGAGAGCCGGCGCATCTTCTCGCGCACGCCGCCGCGCTTCTGCATCTTCGAGCACGTCTATTTCGCCCGCCCCGACTCGGTCATCGGCGGCAAGGGGGTCTACGACATCCGCAAACATATCGGCCGCGAGCTGGCTCGCGAATCGCGCGTCGAGGCCGACGTGGTGGTGCCGGTGCCCGATTCCGGCACGCCGGCGGCCATCGGCTTCGCGCAGGAGAGCGGCCTGCCCTTCGACCTCGGCATCATCCGCAACCACTATGTCGGCCGCACCTTCATCGAGCCGTCGGACGCCATCCGCCACATGGGCGTCAAGCTCAAGCACAACGCCAACCCGGCGGTGCTCAAGGGCAAGCGCGTGGTGCTGATCGACGATTCGATCGTCCGCGGCACGACCTCGGTGAAGATCGTGCAGATGGTGCGCGACGCCGGCGCCAGCGAGGTGCATATGCGCATCGCCAGCCCGCCGACCACCGATCCCTGCTTCTACGGCGTCGACACGCCGGAAAAGGCCAAACTGCTGGCCTCGCGGATGAGCGTCGAGGAGATGGCGCGCTACATAAAGGTCGACAGCCTCGCCTTCCTGACCATCGACGGGCTCTACCGCGCCGTCGGCGAGGCGCGGCGCAACAACGACCTGCCGCAATATTGCGACGCCTGCTTCACCGGCGAGTATCCGACCCGGCTGACCGACCGCGATTCGACCGGCAATGTGCGCCAGCTGAACCTTCTCGCCGAGACCGCCTGAGCGCATGTCTAACCTCGAAGGACGCATCGCGCTGGTCACCGGCGCCTCCCGCGGCATCGGCTACCAGACGGCGCTCGGGCTGGCGCGCGCCGGCGCCCATGTCATCGCCGTGGCGCGCACCGTGGGCGGGCTGGAGGAACTCGACGACGAGATCCAGGCGGCCGGCGGCAGCGCCACGCTGGTGCCCGCCGACCTCACCGATTTCGACGCCATCGACCGTCTCGGCGCGGCGATCTTCGAACGCTGGAAGAAGCTCGACATCCTGATCGGCAATGCCGGCATGCTCGGGCCGCTGTCGCCGCTCGGCCACGTCAAGCCGAAGGACTGGGACAAGGTCCTCGCCGTCAACGTGACCGCCAACTGGCGGCTGATCCGCTCGCTCGACCCGCTTATCCGCCAGTCCGACGCCGGCCGCGCGCTGTTCCTCTCCTCGGGCGCGGCGCGGCGCATCCGGCCCTATTGGGGGCCCTACGCGGTCAGCAAGGCGGCGCTCGAGGCGCTGGTCGCGACCTGGGCGGCGGAACTAGCGATCTCCAGCGCCACGGCGAATCTGATCAATCCGGGGCCGATCCGCACCGCGATGCGGGCGCAGGCGATGCCGGGCGAGGACCCGGAAACGCTGAAGAAGCCCGCCGAGCTCGTCGACGAGATCCTGCGCATGGTCGAGCCCGCCTTCAAGGCGAACGGGGCGCTGTTCGAGGTGCCGACCGGGCAGTTGCGCAAGCTGCTGCCGGAAGACGCCTGAACCCTCCACCTCAAGGATCGTAGGGGTTGTCGGGCTGGCGCAGCAGCAGCCGGATCGGCGTGCCGTCCAGCCTGAAGACCTCGCGCAGGCCGTTGATCACGTAGCGCTTGTAGGATTCCGGCAGGGCGTCGACCTGGTTGCCGAAGACGACGAAGGTCGGCGGGCGCGCCTTCGACTGGGTGATGTAGCGCAGCTTGATGCGCCGCCCGGAAACCGCCGGCGGCGTGTGCTGCTCGATCCATTCGCCGAACCACTTGTTGAGCCTGGCGGTGGGGACGCGGGTGTTCCAGACGCGCTCTGCGCGGAACGCGGCCTCCATCAGCTTGTCGATGCCGCGCCCGGTGAGCCCCGAGACCGGCACGATAGAAACCCCCGAGACCTGCGGCAGCAACCGCTCGGTGCGCTCGCGGACTTCCCGCATGGCGGCGTCGGGCGCCTCGACGAGATCCCATTTGGAAAGCCCGATGACCAGCGCCCTGCCCTCGCGGGCGGCAAGGTCGGCGAGCGTCAGATCCTGCTTCTCGAATGGAGCGGTGGCGTCCATCAGCAGCACCACGACCTCGGCGAAGCGGATCGAGTTGAGCGCGTCGGAGACCGAGAGCCGCTCCAGCTTGTCCTGCACCTTCGCCTTGCGGCGCATGCCGGCGGTGTCGATCAGGGCGACGTCGCGACCCTTCCAGCGCCATTCCAGCGTGATCGAATCGCGGGTGATGCCGGCCTCCGGCCCGGTGAGCAGGCGGTCGGCGCCGACCATGCGGTTGATCAGCGTCGACTTGCCGGCGTTGGGCTGGCCGATGACGGCGATGCGCAGCGGGCGCTCCGTCTCCTCCTCGCCGCCGTCGTCGTCGGGCTCGGTGGACTTCACGAGATCGGCGGCGTCGGCGAGCGCGCGGTAGAGGTCGGAGATGCCCTCGCCGTGCTCGGCCGACAGCGGCACGGGATCGCCGAGGCCGAGCTCGTAGGCCTCGTAGATGCCGGCCTCGCCGGCGCGCCCCTCGGCCTTGTTGGCGACGACGACGACCGGCTTTCCGGCCTTGCGCAGCAGCGCCGCGAAGGCGCGGTCGAGCGGCGTCAGCCCGGCGCGCGCGTCGTACATCAGGAGCGAGATTTCCGCTTCCGCGATGGCCGCCTCGGTCTGCTGGCGCATGCGGCGCTCCAGCGTGCCCTCTCCCGCCTCCTCGAAACCGGCGGTGTCGATGACGGTGAGCCTCAGGTCGCCGAGATCGGCCTCGCCCTCGCGGCGGTCGCGGGTGACGCCCGGACGGTCGTCGACAAGCGCCAGCCGCCGCCCGACGAGGCGGTTGAACAGCGTCGACTTGCCGACATTGGGACGGCCGACGATCGCGACCCGGAGCCGGTCCATCGGCGCCCGGGGATCAGTTGTAGGCGCTGAGCCGGCCCGTGTCGTCGAGCACGATCACGCTTCCGGCGGCGGCGATCGGCGGGATGTAGACCGGACCGGCGGTTTTCTGGTCGCTCGACACCGTGCCCGAGACCGGGTCGACGGTGACGATGCGGCCGTCGGAGCTGGCGAGCCAAAGCCGGCTGCCGGCAAGTACCGGGCCGGCCCAGCTCACATTCGCGCCGCCGGGCAGATCGGTCTTCCAGCGGCGTCCGCCGTTCGAGCGGTCGAGCGCCTCGACCTCGCCGCTCAGCGAGACGACGAAGATCGAGTTGCCGGCGACGACCGGGGTCTGGGCGCTGGCGATGTTGCGCGCCCACAGGCGCTCGCCGTCCTTGGCAGCGACGGCGATCATGCGGCCGCCGACGCCGACGGCGTAGACGACGCCGTTGTCAATGACCGGCGAGCCGGCGACGTCGCGCAGGCCGGACACCGCGGAGAAGCGGCTGGCGCCGGCGAGCTGGTCGCCCCACAGCGGGCTGCCGTCCTTGGCGCTGAAGGCGATGATCTCGCCCGAGCTGTAGGGGACGACGACGCGGTCTCCGGATACAGCCGGGCTCGACGTCGACAGCAGGCCGGCGGTCGAGGGAATGCCGCGATAGGTCCACTGCTCGGCCCCGTCCTCGATGGCAAGGCAGTGCACGACGTTGTCGGCGCTGACGAAATAGACCTTGCCGCCGACCGCCGTCGGCGCGCTGCGCGCCGGCGATTCGAGATCCTGGGTCCACAGCACCGCGCCGGTGGCAGCGTCGAGGCCGTGCACCTTGCCGTAGCCGGTGGCGGCGACGATGCGGCCGCTGTCGGCGGCGATGCCACCGCCATAGCCGCCGGCGCCGCGCTCGCCGTCGGGCTTGAGCGCCGCGGTCCAGCTCGTGCCGCCGCCGCCGCCCATGGCGCGGACATTGGCGAAGCCGTCGATGGTGAAGATGGCGCCGTTGTAGACGATGGGCGAGGCCACCAGCTTGCGGCCGGAATCGCCGCCGAAGGAGAAGTCGCGGATGCTGCCGGAGCCGCTGCTGGCGCCGATCGAGGTCGAGAAGCGCTGGCCGCCCAGCGTGCGGTTGCCCGGCGCGTTGCTCGGCGTGCCGCCCGGCTGCGACCAGTCATAGGCGGCGGTCGCCGGCGGGATGCTGACCGGGGTGGAGGAGGCGTTGGTGTCCGCCTCGTCAGCGGCGTTGGTCTCGAAGGCGGGGCGGCGCTCGCCCGGCATCCGCTCTTCCTTGCTGAAGACGTTGAGCTTGGAGGCGGCGCCGGTGACGGCGTCGCAACCCGCGAGGCCGCCGGAGATCGCGGCGATGAAGAGGACGGCTGCAAGTCTGCGCATTGTCGGTCTCTCGTCGGTATCTGGTCAGGCCTTGGGCGCGCGCTGAGCGGCGATGACCTGCAGGATGAGTTCGAGGCGCTGGCGCAGGTTCTGCGGCACAGCGGCGTCGGCGAGCGCGGTTTCGGCCCAGCGCGCCGTCTCGGCGACGTTGCCCTCGCGATAGGCGGTCAGCGCCATGACCTCGCGCGCCGAATGGCGGAACTGGTTGTCGTCGGCGAGCTGCCCGGCGAGCCGGGCCTGCATGGCCGCCAGCGGGGTGTCGCCGATGGCGAGATAGGCGGCGCGCACTGAGGCCGCGTCGCGGATCAGCGGATCGACGGAACCGTCGCCGGCAATCGCCTCGTAGGCCTCGCCGGCGCCGGCCTTGTCGCCGTCGGCGGCCATCGCGGCGGCGGCGCGCATGCGCGCGAGCGAGGCATAGCCGCTGCTGCCGCCGGCGATTTCCGCGAAGGCGGCGATCGCCTCGTCCTGCTTGCCCTCGCCGGCAAGCGCGACGGCCGCGTGATAGCGCTCGCCGGCGTCGGCGGCCTGCTTGTTCTGGTACCATGTCCAGGCGCGGTAGCCGCCGGTGGCGACGACGATCACCACCGCGGCGGCGATGATCACCCCGCCGTAGCGCTTCCAGAGCTGTTCTAACTGGTCGCGACGAATGTCTTCGTCGACTTCGCGGAAAATATCGGACATGTCACTCCAGCCGGCGGCCCCCTCGGCGCCGCGTTTATTGCCGCCGCCGCCTCAGGGCCGAGTGTATCGCCTCAAATCATGGCGCACAAAGGGCAAGCGGAGCGTTGCGGCGGATGCTTAAACGGTTCCGCCTGCGCCGCCAACCCCTTGCGGAAGGGCGATTCAGACGACGGGCACGCCGATCAGCAGCGGATGCAGCCAGAGCGCGAATACCGCCGCCGCGGCGAGGCCGGCGACGACCGCGACCGCGTCGTTGCGCGCCGGGCGGCCGGAGACATTAACAAGCCCCGCGCGCTCGCGCCGCTTGAGGGAGATGCGGTCGACGACGGCCCAGGCGAGAATGCTGCCGAACAGCACGATGTCGGCCAGCGTGCCGTTGGCGAGCAGATGGGCGAAGGCCCACAGCTTGATGCCGGCCAGCATCGGATGGCGCAGCGTCGCCTTGATGCGTCCGGGAATGTAGGCGGAGACGACGAGGACGAAGGCGAGCGGGACCATCAGCAGCGCGACGTGGCGCATCGCCGCCGGCGGGTCGTAGACGACGACCGGGTCGGCGCGCGCCATGCCGTAGCCGACGACGATCAGAACCAGCCCGGCGAGCGAGGCGAGCGAGAAGACGCCGCGCCAGCCGCCGGCGCCGAGCCGCTTCACCAGCCGCGCCCGCAGAGCCGGCAGCATCGGCACCGAATGGATGCCGACGAATACCGCCATGCCGATCAGCAACACGATCATCGGATATCTCCCCTGTCCGCCGTTGCCCGACGCTAGGGCGGGAAGGCCAATCCCGTCAACGGCTTGCGGGCGGCCGCGAGGCAACCCGACCTTAACGGTTTGATGCAAAGCTGCTTTACTGACAATGGCAACGGGCTATCCTGTATTTCCGCAGGGGCAGCGGAAGTCCGGTCCGGACTTCCGGTTCGGAGGGCTGACCTGATGAGCAAGAATTCCACCGCGGCGCTTTTCACCGCCGCATTCCTCTCGGCCATCGCCGTCTTCGCCGCGATGCCGGCGGCGGCCTCGACCATCGTCGCGCGCATCGACCTGTCCGAGCAGCGCATGCGGGTCTATGTGAACGGCTTCCAGCGCCATAGCTGGGCGATCTCGACGGCGCGGCGCGGCTACCGCACGCCGACCGGCAGCTACCGTCCGACGCGGATGCATACGATGTGGTATTCGCGCAAATACCACATGTCGCCGATGCCCTATTCGATCTTCTTCAAGGGCGGCTACGCGATCCACGGCACCAACGAGATTCGCAATCTCGGCCGCCCGGCCAGCCATGGCTGCGTGCGGCTCGATCCCAAGAACGCCAAGACCCTCTTCCAGCTCGTCAAGCAGCACGGGTCCGGCTCGACGCGGATCGAGATCAGCCACTGACCCAGCGAAGCCGTCACGACGAGGCGCGCCGCAGGCTGCTGGCGCGCCGCGACGAGCTCGACCGCCTGAGCGAGGAAAGCGCGGCGGAACGTGCCGCGGTCTCCCTGGACCAGCAATCCGTCGGCCGGGTCAGCCGCGTCGACGCCCTGCAGCGGCAGGAAATGGCGGCGGCGCAGGAGCGCCAGCGCCACGCCGAGCGGACCCGCATCGAGATGGCGCTGCGCCGCATCGACGAGGGGGAATGGGGCGTCTGCGAGGAATGCGGTCGCGACATTCCTCGAGGGCGCATGGAAATCGATCCGGCGGCGACGCTTTGCGTCGACTGCAAGCAGCGCAGCGAGTAGGCTTTCCGGCCGAATCCCGACCCGACCGGAAGGCAAATCATGAAAACCGACCAGAAAGCGATGCTCGAGCCGCGTTTCACCGGCATCGCCACCCTCATGCGCGCGCCGTTCGCCGAGAGCCCCGAGGGGCTCGACATCGCCATGATCGGCGTTCCCTTCGACGGCGCGGTGACCAACCGGCCGGGTGCCCGCCACGGCCCCCGCGAGGTGCGCAACCAGTCGTCGCTGATGCGCACGATCCACCAGACGATGCGCATCAACCCCTACGACCACGCGCGGATCGCCGACATCGGCGACGTGGCGTTTCCCGAGCTCTACGATCTCGAGGCCTGCATCGGCCGCATCGAGGCCTTCTACGACCGGGTGCGCGAAAGCGGCGCCCTGCCCCTGACCATCGGCGGCGATCACTGCATCAGCTATCCGATCCTCAAGGCGCTGGCGAAGGACGGGCCCTTCGCGCTCATCCATGTCGACGCCCATACCGACACCTGGGACAGCTTCGCTGGCAGCAAGTTCATGCACGGCACGCCGTTCCGCCGCGCCGTGGAGGCCGGCGCCATTGACCCGAAGCGGACGATCCAGATCGGCATCCGCGGCGGCCAGAACTCGACCGAGGGCTGGGACTACTCGCGCGACAGCGGCATGCGCGTGATGTTCATGGACGAGGTGGCGGAGGCCGGCATCGCGCGCACGGTGGACGAGGCGCGGCGGATCGTCGGCAACGCGCCGGTCTATCTGAGCTTCGACATCGACAGCCTCGACCCAGTCTACGCGCCGGGCACCGGGACGCCGGAGGCCGGCGGGCTGACGACGCGCGAGGCGCTACAACTGCTGCGCGGGCTTCGCGGGCTCGATTTCGTCGGCGCCGACATGGTCGAGGTGTCGCCGCCCTTCGACGTGTCGGGCCTGACCGCGCTGCACGGGGCGACGGTGGCCTACGAGATCCTCTGCCTGATGGCGGAGAAATTCGTCCGCTGAACGCTTGCCGCCTTCCCTCCGCGCGCTAGCTAACCTTACAAGCAAGCGGAGGAGAAGATGCGGTTTTTCATTGCCTTATGCGCGCTGATTGCGATTTCGATTCCGGTTCACGCCGAGAGCGAGCGCTGGATCATCAAGTCGAGCGCGCTGCCCGTCGCCGACACAGCGGCGCTGCTCGAGACGGTCATAGAGGCGTCGCCGGCTGAGCTGGTCGCGAAGATCGACCACGCCGCGGCGGCGCGCCAGAACGACCTCGAGATGGGCGACAGCGTGCTGTTCGTCTTCGGCAACCCGGTGATCGGCACGCCGCTGATGCGCGAGGAGCCGGCCATCGGCCTGGAGCTGCCGGCGAAGATCCTGGTCTACGACAATGGCGGCCACACCCTCGTCGGCTATGTCGATCCGAGGCAGCTCGCGCTGGAATACGGGATCGACCCAGAACACGATTCCATCGCCAAGCTGGCAGGTGCGCTCGACAAGTTCACCGACCAGGCGACCGGCAAGTAGGCGGGCTCAGTCGAGCGGGCGCATGCAGCACCCGGTCAGGCCGGATATGCCGTCCGCGTCGCGGCGCAGGAAATCGACGGCCCAGCCATAGTCGCGGTCGCTCATCCCGTCGCTGCACAGCTCGGCGGAGGAGATGATCGCCGAGATGGTGCCGCCGCCCTCGCCCGCCTCGACATAGAAGCGGTGCGGCCGGGCGACGAAGGAGCCGGACGCGCTGAGCGGCAGCGACAGCGCGGCCCCCTCGGGATCGCTGTAGCGCAGCGAGCCGGCGTCGAGCGTCAGGCTCCAGAACGGCTCGGTGCCGAGGCATCTGAGCCCCGCCGGGATCGGCGTCTCGGGCAGCGTCTCCATGGCCCGCGGCTCCAGGAACTTCATCGACACCCAGCCCGACTGGTCGCCGGCGCTGACCCGGCCCCAGTCGCCATCGGTCATCACCACCTCGACCGGGCCGGCGCCGGGCGCGAGCGCGCCGACGATCTCCGCCGAGCCGGAGGCTTCGGCGCGGATGTTGAGCACGTCGTTGGCGGCGACGCCGGTCACGGTGAAATATTGCGGCGTCATCAGGATCTCGGGCTCGGCGGAAGCCGCCGTGCAGAGAGCGGCGAAGGCCGCGGCGGCGGAAAGGATTCGTCGCGTCATGGCGCACCTGCCTTGCTGAACGTAGCGTACAGCCGATCCTGCGCGCAGCCGCAGCGGCGCGCAAGCACCGGAACCGCCCGGGCCGCTTCGCGTTGGCAGGAGAGCGCGCGCTTTCGCGGCGCGCCTTTCGCATGCCTGCGGCAACGGGAAAGAGAGAGGCAACGACATGGAATATGGACTGGTCGGACTGATCGTGCTGATCGCGGACATCTATGCGATCTACCACACGCTCACCAGCAACGCGTCGAACGGCGCCAAGATCCTCTGGACGCTGGCGATCCTGATCTTCCCGGTTGTCGGCGCGGTGGTCTGGTTCCTCGCCGGCCCCAAGGGCGCGCGGGCCTGAACCATCCCGGGGCCGCTCAATCGTCGCGCGGCTCGCCTATCGTATCGGCCATGACGGCGCCCCGGCTGCCCATCGGACGGTCGGGGCCGACCGTCGAATCGCGCGAGGTCTGGTGCTCGATCTCGGCGTCGATCTCGGCGCCGACGATGACGACATAGGCGGAGAAGTAGATCCAGAACATCAGGCCGATGATGGTGCCGAGCGAACCGTAGGTCGCGCCGTAATTCGCCCAGTTGGCGAGGTAGCCGGCGAAGCCGGCGGCGACGGCCATCCAGGCGAGCGAGGCCAAGAAGGAGCCCCAGGTGATCCAGCGCCACTTCGCCGGCTTGCGGCTCGGCCCCCAGCGATAGAGCGAGGCGATGGCGATGTTGACGATGACGAAGAGCAGCAGCGGCGAGGCGACGGCGCCGAGATAGGCCGGCGTGCTCGACAGGCCGAAGAAGGACAGCGCAATCGGCGCCACGACGACGAGGTTGATGACGAAGATGGCGACGAAGACGGCGGAGAAGGTGAAGCTGAGCGAGAGGCCGAGCAGCGAGAAGAAGTTGCGCTTCTCCTGCTCCTTGTAGGCGACGTTCATCGCCTGGAAGAGCGCCCGCACCGCGTTGTTGGCGCTCCACAGCGAGATCAGGAAGGAAACGATGAGCGAGAGGCTGAGCGTGCCCGTGCGCGCGCCGGTGATGCGCTCCAGCTCGCGGTGGATGAGGTCGAGCCCCGCCTGCGGCAGGAAGCCGGTCAGCAGGTTCACCTGGTCCTCGATGGCCGACGGGTCGGTGTAGAGACCGTAGACGGAGACGAGGATGGCGAGCGCCGGGACGATGGCGAGGAACAGGTAGAAGGTGACGGCGGCGGCGGCGAGGCCTGCGCGGTCGGCGAGCAGGTGCTGCCAGATGCGCGCGGCGATATCCAGCCAGCCACGCGCCGGAATCTCCGACGGCGACTGCGCCTCGCGTCCGCGGGAAGTCATGTCCTTCGTCTTCTTCGAGATCGCCCTGTCCCCAACAGCCTGCCGACTCGTGCAACTATCATTCAGGGATTACGGTTCCGCAAAACCCCACATCGATGAAAGGCGCGGCAATGGCTCAGACGGGCAGGATACGGATCGGCATCGGCGGCTGGACCTACGCGCCGTGGCGGGGAAGCTTCTATCCCGACAGGCTGACGCAGAAGGACGAGCTCTCCTACGCCGCCGGCAAGCTGACCTCCATCGAGATCAACGGCACCTATTACGGCGCGCAGAAGCCGGCGACCTTCGCCAAGTGGCACGACGAGACGCCGGAGGACTTCGTGTTCTCGCTGAAGGCCCCGCGTTTCGCCACCAACCGGCGGGTGCTGGCGGAGGGCGGCGACTCCATCGACCGCTTCGTCAACGGCGGGATCGCCGAGCTGAAAGGCAAGCTCGGGCCGATCAACTGGCAGTTCATGGAGACCAAGAAGTTCGATCCGGAGGACTTCGCGGCGTTCCTGAAGTTGCTGCCCTCCTCCGTCGACGGGCTGAGGCTGCGCCACGCGGTCGAGGTCAGGCACGACAGTTTCCGCGACCGGGACTTCGTCGCGATGTGCCGCGAGCGCGGCGTCGCCATCATCGTCGCCGGCGACTCCAAATTCCCGCAGATCGCCGACGTCACCGCCGACTTCGTCTATGCGCGCATCATGGGCACCGGCGAGGGCGAGAAGAACGGCTATTCGCCGGCCGGCCTCGACCGGTGGGCGGAGCGCGCCAAGGTCTGGGCGGCGGGCGGGACGCCCGAGGGCCTCGAACAGGCCGGCGACCCGCCGGCGAAAGCCCCGCGCGACGTCTATCTCTACGTGATCAGCGGCTTCAAGGAGCGCAATCCGCAGGCGGCGATGGCGCTGATCGAGCGCTGCGGATAAGGCGAGCCGGGCGGCGCTACCGTGCGCCGCCCGGATTTCGGCTTTCTCACGAGGGGATGCGCTTCTCGTATTCCTTCTTGAGGCGGGCGAAGCGGTTCCAGAAGGGCTCGGGCTCCTCCTCGCGCAGACGGGCCACCAGCATGTCGAGATGGACGTGCCAGCCGGTGCTGACGCCGCGCAGCGTCGAGAGCTCTGTGACCCGGCGATGGATGACGGTGAGCACCACCTCGTCGCCGTCGGGCTCCAGCTCGAAGGTGACGCCGCCGGTGCCGCCCCAGGTGAAGGACAGGCTGCGCTGAGGGTCGACCTCGGTGATGCGGCTTTCGAGGCGATGCTCCTCCGAGGCGCCGTCGGGCAGCTTGCCGGGCGGATCGGTCAGCTCGTTGTTGCGCCAGACGAACTCGAAGGGCGCGCCGACCTTGAGGTCCATGCGGCCGGCGGCGAGCCATTTGCTGCGCAGGTCGCTGTCGGTGAGGTAGGCCCAGACCCGGTCGACCGGCCCCGGCAGGCGGCGGGTGATCCTCAGCGTGTTGGTGTCGACCAGCTCGCCGAAGCCGTCGATTTTCGTGCGGTCGTTCATTTGGCGCCTCCCTTTTTCGTTGTTGCGGGTCGCTCGTCGTCGCGTTCGGCGCGCAGCAGCCCCTCGAGGACGTCGAGGCGCCGCGTCCA
>JBFWXZ010000010.1:0-36217 GCA_050186955.1 Flavobacteriaceae bacterium | reverse complement strand
GCGAGCGTGCCGAGCTCGGCGACGACCGGCTTGGTGGCCGCGACCTTGCGCACCGCGTCGTAGAGGATCTCGGAGCCGGTGGTGGTGCCGCCGGGGCTGTCGATCGCCAGCACCAGCGCCTTGGCGTTCGAATCCTCGGAAATCCGCTCCAGCAGGTCGACGGTCGCCTTGTCGCCGGTGATGAAGCCGGAGACCGGCATGCGGGCGATATAGGCGCCGGCGGAAGGCGTGACCCAACCCCAGACCGCGTAGCCGGCGCCGATGATCAGGGCGGCCAGCAACACGATGGCGAAGACCCGCCAGCGCGTCAGCTTGCGGGCGAGCCGGCGGCGGTCGACGATCTGGTGTGCATCAAGCGACATCGCGGAACGACCCTATCCGAGACCGGGCGGGAAATCGCCCCGCGGACCCTGATCGGCCCGCGGGGCGGCATGTCGTCAGCGACGGCGCTATTCGGCGTCGTCGTCCTTCTTGGCCGACTTCGACTTCTTGGCCTCCTTCGGCTCCTTGGTCTGGGCCTTGGAGAGCGCCGCGCCGAGGATGTCGCCGAGGGACGCGCCGGAGTCCGACGAGCCGTACTGGGCCACCGCTTCCTTCTCCTCGGCGATCTCGAGCGCCTTGATGGAGACGGAAATCTTGTGGTTCTTCTTGTCGAACTGCGTCACCCGGGCGTCGATGCGCTCACCCGGCGCGAAGCGCTCGGGCCGCTGCTCGGCGCGGTCGCGGGCGAGGTCGGCGCGGCGGATGAACGTCGTCATCTCGGTATCGGCGATCCGCACGTCGAGGCCGCCGTCCTTCACCGAGATGACCTCGCAGGTGACGATCTGGCCCTTGCGGATGCCGCCGTCGGTGCCGCCGGCGGTCTCGAACGGATCCGAGCCGAGCTGCTTGATGCCGAGGCTGATGCGCTCCTTGGCGGTGTCGATGTCGAGGACCTTCGCCTTGACGACGTCGCCGCGGTTGTATTCCTCGATCGCCTGCTCGCCCGGCTTGTTCCAGTCGAGGTCGGAGAGATGGACCATGCCGTCGACGTCGCCGTCGAGGCCGATGAACAGACCGAACTCGGTCTTGTTCTTGACCTCGCCCTCGACCTCGGAGCCGATCGGATGGGCGGCCGCGAAGGCGTCCCACGGATTCTCCAAGCACTGCTTGAGCCCGAGGCTGATGCGGCGCTTCACCGGATCGACCTCGAGGATCATGACCTCGACTTCCTGGCTGGTGGCGACGATCTTGCCCGGGTGGACGTTCTTCTTGGTCCAGCTCATCTCGGAGACGTGGATGAGGCCCTCGACGCCCGGCTCCAGTTCCACGAAGGCGCCGTAGTCGGTGATGTTGGTGACCCGGCCCTTGAACTTGGTGCCGACCGGATACTTGGCCTCGACGCCATCCCACGGATCGGCCTCGAGCTGCTTCATGCCGAGGCTGATGCGCTGGGTCTCCTGGTTCACCTTGACGACGCGGACCTTGACGGTCTGGCCTACGCTGAGAACCTCGGAGGGGTGGTTGACGCGACGCCAGGCGATGTCGGTGACGTGCAGCAGGCCGTCGATGCCGCCGAGATCGACGAAGGCGCCGTAATCGGTGATGTTCTTCACCACGCCCTCGATGACCTGGCCTTCCTCGAGGCTCTGAACGAGCTCATGACGCTGCTCGGCGCGGCTCTCCTCAAGCACCGAGCGGCGGGAGACGACGATGTTGCCGCGGCGGCGGTCCATCTTCAGGATCAGGAAGGGCTGCGGCGTGTGCATCAGCGGCGTCACGTCGCGGATCGGGCGGATGTCGACCTGGCTGCGCGGCAGGAAGGCGACGGCGCCGTCGAGATCGACGGTAAAGCCGCCCTTGACCTGGTTGAAGATCTGGCCCTCGACCTTTTCCTGGGCGTCGAACGCCTTCTCGAGCTTGACCCAGCTCTCCTCGCGGCGCGCCTTGTCGCGCGACAGCACGGCCTCGCCGAGCGCGTTCTCGACGCGCTCCAGATAGACCTCGACGTCGTCACCGACGGAGAGGGCGCTTTCGCGGCCGTGGCCGCCGAATTCCTTGAGCGGGACGCGGCCCTCGGTCTTCAGGCCGACATCGATGATCGCCATGTCCTTCTCGATGGCGATGACGCGTCCCTTGACGACGCTGCCTTCATCGGGGGCGCGCAGCGACAGGCTCTCGGCAAGCAGCGCGCCAAAATCTTCACGGGTGGGGTTGTTCTGGGAGGTTGATGCCACTGGGCGTACTTCTTTCGGTTTCGGCGGTCCCGGCGGGGCTACAGGCGCCCGCTTTCGAACAGGGACCCCCGGTTCGGGGTTGACCTTGCCCGCAGGACTGGCCGGCGGACGGCTCGAAGCGTTCCGGATGGCGCCGGTGAACACGGCGAAACCGATCGCGATGCCCTGATGCCCGGCTGGCGAAGCGCCCGTCTTTCCATCGAAAATGGCGGGTTCGTCGAAAACCGGGCCATCTCCCGTTCGGGAGAGGGCGGGAAATTCAGTCCCGCCCCTGGGCCCGCAAGGCGTCGTGCACGATATCCACAGCCGCCCGGAACGCGGCTTCTATAGACAAATCGCTGGTATCGAGCAAGTGCGCATCGGCCCCCGCGCGCAGCGGCGAGACGGCGCGTTCGGCGTCGCGGCGGTCGCGGGCGCGCAGATCGTCCAGCACCTCTTCGTAGGAGACCGTCTCGCCGCGCGCCGTAAGTTCGGCATGGCGGCGGCGGGCGCGAACCTCGGGCGCCGCGGTGACGAAGAGCTTCACCTCGGCGGCGGGACAGATGACGGTGCCGATGTCGCGGCCGTCGATCACCGCGCCCGGCGGGCTTTCGGCGAAGGCCCGCTGGAGATCGACGAGGGCGGCGCGGACGCCGGGCATGGCGGCGACCCGCGAGGCGGCGGCCGCCACCTCGTCGCCGCGCAGCTTCTCCGGCTCGATGGCGCCGAGATCGAGATCGCGGGCGATCTTCTCGGCCGCCGCCGCGTCGCCGAGATCGCCGCCGGCTTCCACCAGCGTGCGCCCGACGGCGCGATAGAGCAGGCCGGAATCGAGGTGGTGATAACCGAAATGCGCCGCCAGCAGCCTCGCCAGCGTGCCCTTGCCGGAGGCCGCCGGACCGTCGATGGCGACGATCATGCCCATCCGCTCAGATCGGCGCCGAGACCCGTCATCACGGCGCGGAATTCGGGGAAGCTGGTGGCGATCATCGTCGCGTCGTCGATGGCGACGGGCTCGCGGGTGGCGAGCCCCATGACCAGGAAGGCCATGGCGATGCGGTGATCCAGATGGGTCTCCACCGTGCCGCCGCCGGCAACCTCGGCCTCGCCGCATCCGTGGACGATCAGGTCGTCGCCCTCGATCGCGTAGCGCACCCCGTTCGCCTCGAGACCGGCGGCGACGGCGGCGAGCCGGTCGCTTTCCTTGACCCGCAGCTCGGACAGGCCGCGCATGCGGGTCGGCCCCTGCGCGAAGGCGGCGGCGACGGCAAGCACGGGATACTCGTCGATCATCGAGGGGGCGCGCGCGGCCGGGACGTCGACGCCGGTAAGCGGCGCCGCCGTCACCACGACGTCGGCGACGGGCTCGCCGCCGGCGATGCGGGCGTTCTCCAGCGCGATGCCGGCGCCCATCTCGCGCAATGTCTCCAGCAGCCCGGTGCGGGTCGGGTTGGTCATCATGCCGGGGACCGTCACCGCCGAGCCGGGGACGATCGCCGCGGCGACCAGCGCGAAGGCGGCGGAGCTCGGGTCCGCGGGTACCTCGACATCGTTGCCGCGAAGCGGCTGCCCGCCGGCGATCGAGATGCGGCGGGCGCCGTCGGCCTCGTCGTCGATCTCCACCGTGACGCCGAAATGGGCGAGCATGCGCTCGGTGTGGTCGCGGGTGCGCTCCGGCTCGACGACGGCAGTGACGCCGCGCGAATTGAGGCCGGCGAGCAGCATCGCAGACTTGACCTGCGCCGAGGGCACCGGCAGGCGGTAGGTGACGGGGATCGGATCGGCGGCCCCGGCGAGCGTCAGCGGCAGCCGGTCGCCGCCCTCGATGACCCGCGCGCCGACCAGCGCCAGCGGCTCCAGCACGCGGCCCATCGGGCGGCGGCTGAGCGAGGCGTCGCCGACCATGCGGGCGGTGACACCATGGCCGGCGATCAGGCCCATCATCAGGCGCGCGCCGGTGCCCGAATTGCCGAAATCGAGATCGCCGTCGGGATCGAGCAGGCAGCCGAGCCCGGTGCCGGTCACCGTCCAGGCGCCCTCGCCGGTGCGGGCGAGGCGGGCGCCGAGCTGTTCCATGATGCGCGCGGTGGCGAGCACGTCCTCGCCCTCGAGGAGGCCGCTGATCCGCGTCGTGCCGGCGGCGAGCCCGCCGAGGATCAGCGCCCGGTGGGAAATCGACTTGTCGCCGGGGATCGGCGCCGAGCCGGAAAGCGCACCGCCGCGCCTGGCGTTCGCCGGCTTCCTGACATGATCGTGCATCCGTCTCTTCCCGTCGCTGCGCGTAAGCCTCCCCGCCGGGCGGCCGGGCCCCGATAGCACAGGGCCGCACGGGCTTCCATAGCATCCCGGCGGGGGCATCGCCGGCCATATGGCGGCGCGGGAATTTTTGCTTTTGACAAGGTTGCGGATCGCAGTCTATGGGACAGCCCGCGCCGGCGGGACCGGTACGCGGCGACCAGACCAGCAAACGACGGATAAACGACGTGGCCAAGTCAGAACTCGGTACCAAGCGCATCTGCGTGAACTGCGAGGCGAAATTCTACGATCTCGGGCGCGATCCCATCGTCTGCCCGAAATGCGGCAGCGTGTTCACGCCGGAAAGCGCGGAAATCTCCAAGGTCAAGCCGTCGACGGCGCGCAAGGCGCCGCCCGCGGACGAAGAGGACGAGCCCGAGGAGGACGAAGCCGAGGAAGCCGAAGAGGCCGAGGAGGCGGAGGACGAGGGCGAGCTGGACGAGGACGATTCGCTGGTTTCCCTCGAGGACGCCGACGAGGAGGAAGAAGACACCGGCCGGGCCGGCGCCGATTCCGACGACGAGGATGACGACGACCTGCCTGACCTCGACGATGACGACGACGAGGATATCGGCGACGACGACGATGACGATTTCGTCGCCGACGACGAGGACGACGACGATCTTTCGGGCGTCCTTGACGGCGACATCAAGCAGGACGACGACTGAGCCGCGACGCCGGTTGCAACGGCAACCGGAATGGCTTACATCGCTGGCGCGCCGGCACCGGCGCGTTCACCGGCACCCCAAGGCCGGATACGAGGATTTCAAGGGGCCATAGCTCAGTTGGGAGAGCGCTTGAATGGCATTCAAGAGGTCAGGGGTTCGACTCCCCTTGGCTCCACCAAAATCGACCGCCGATGCGGTCTCGCAGGTAACGGGCGCCCGGTCTGAAAGCCGCTGGCGCCCGTCGCTTTTTTCGAAGCGCGGCGGAGAAGCGGGCGCCCGGAGCCCGGGCGCCCCGCCCGTTCAGCGAAGCACCTCGACCCGGGTGATGGCGAGAATGCCGTCGTCGGAGCCGGTATAGGTGATCTGGACGTTCTGGCCGGGGGCGATGTCGGCGGGGACCTGCTCGGTCTTCAGCTCGACCTTGGTGCCGTCGGCGAAGGTCAGCGTGCCCTTCTTGCCGGCGATGTCGGGCGCCCAGGACACGACCCGCGAGGTCACGGCGTCGGCACAGGCGGCCGAGGCGAACGCCATCGCGCCCGCAAGAGCAAAGAACAGGGATTTCATCGGGGAACCTCTTCAGAGGCTATCGCGATCCTTGAGCAGCCGATCACGGATGGTCTGCGCCCGCAGATCCGTCGGCCTTCCGGCTCGGCATCGCTGCCATGACCCATGCGCCCGAATGGTCGCGAAATCAATCGCTTGCGACGCATGACGCGGAAGAAGCCCAGACGGGGACGCATGGCTTCCGCGTCTGCTTGCGACCCGCCACCAGCCTCCCCATATTGGCTGCACGGCCGCAAAGGCCGCGCCGGGCGCCATGACGGGCCCGGTCAAGGTCGCTTTCGAAGGACTTTGAAGACATGTCGCGCGTACTGACACTGAACAGCCCGTATCTGCTCGGCTTCGACGGCATCGAGCGCATGCTCGACCGGATCGTGAAGAGCGCGGGCGACGGCTTTCCGCCCTACAATATCGAGCGGCTCAAGGACGCCGAGGCCGGGACCGACCGGCTTCGGATCACCCTGGCCGTGGCCGGCTTCACGCTGGGCGATCTCGACGTCACCGTGGAGGCCAACCAGCTCGTCATCTCCGGCAAGCAGCAGGAAAGCGACGCGCGCGATTATCTCCACCGCGGCATCGCGGCGCGCCAGTTCCGGCGCCTGTTCCTGCTTGCCGACGGCATCGAGGTCGTCGGCGCCGGCCTGGAAAACGGCCTTCTGTCCATAGATCTGCAGCGACGCGCGCCGGACGCATCGGTACGCCGCGTCGAAATCGAAGGAGGCCGCAATGGCTGAACACGCCAATTCCAACGCCCGGCACGCGGCGGCGAAGAAGTCGTCGATCGTCCTCACCCCGGCCCAGCTCGCCGTGCTCGGCGTCGGCGAGGTCGCCTATGTCAAGCGCATCGACGCCACGACGCTGCCCGACGACTTCCAGCGCGAAATGGGCACCACGCCCGGCCAGACGGTATTCGCGGTGCACGAGGCCAATGGCGAGCCGCTGCTCGTCGCGGAGAGCTTCGACCTCGCGGTCGCCGGCGCGATGGAGCGCCAGCTCGCGCCGGTCACGGTGCACTGAACGGCGGGGACACCGCTCAGGCGGCGTCGGATTCGGCGGGTGAATTGAGGACCGCGTAGAGCGCCGCCGGCTCGCGCGTGGCGCGCAGCTTGCCGGCGATCGTCGGGTTGCGGAGCGCGCGGGCCAGGCGGGCCAGCGCCTTCAGATGGTCCGCCCCCTCGCCCTCGGGCGCCAGCAGCAGGAAGATCAGGTCGACGGGTTCGTCGTCGATGGCGTCGAAGTCGATCGGCTTCTCGAGCCGCGCGAAGGCGCCGACGATATGGTCGATGCCGCGCAGCCGGGCATGCGGGATGGCGATGCCGTGGCCGATCGCCGTCGATCCCAGCCGCTCGCGCTGGAGCAGCTGGTCGAAAATCTCGCGCGCCGGCAGCTTCGTCCTCGGCGCGACGAACTCGGCCATCTCCTGGATCGCCTGCTTCTTGCTCACCGCCTTCAGCGAACCGATTATGGCATCGGATGCGATCAGATCGGTCAAATCCATCTCGATTCTCTCCTGACCGGCCGGTTCCGCCCGTCGTGGCGCGCCTTGATCGTCAGCCCGCGGTCTGCGGATCGACCCAGCCGATATTGCCGTCCTTGCGACGGTAGACAATGTTGAGCCGGCCGTTGGCGGCGTTGGTGAACAGCATCACCGGCTCGTCGGCGAGATCGAGCGCCATCACCGCCATGCCCACGGTCATCGATCTCAGCTGCATGTGCGATTCCGCGACGACGGCCGGATTGGCAACGCCGTCGCCTGATTCCGCCTCCTCGTCGTCGCCGATGCCGGCGAGCGTGTAGTCGGCGGCCAGTATCCCGCTTTCGGGAATGTCCCGGGCGCGGTGGTCGTTGAGGCGCCGTCCGTAGCGGCGCAACTGCTTCTCGATGCGCTCGGCGGCCTTGTCGAAGCTCTGATAGGCGTCGGCGGCCTCGCCGGCGGCACGCAGCATCATGCCGGTGTCGAGATGCAGGCGGCATTCGGCGCGGAACCGCGCCGCCTCACGCGCCAGCGTGACATGGCCCGAGAACCCGCCGCGGAAATATTTCGCCAGGGCGCCATCCAGGCGCTCCCGAATCTCGCCGCGCAGCGATTCGCCGACATCGATGTTCTTGCCGCTGATCTGAACCGTCATCAAATCGGGTCCGCGTTCCGGGTTGAGGCTACGCATGGTGCCAGACAAATTCAAATCAATCGCGCGGAAGGCGCCCCTGACTTGTGCATATGCGCGTCCGGCGGATTAGGCCGGGACGGCCAAGCGGCGCGGACACTAGGTGCCGATCCCCGGCAAGTCAATCATCGCGGGAAGGGGATGGGGAAAGCGGTGGCAATCCTCAGCCGATCGCCGACTGCTTTTCCCGGCGGCGCTGGACGGAGGACGGAATACTCAACGATTCCCGGTATTTGGCAACCGTACGGCGGGCGACGACGACGCCCATCTCGCGCAACTTGACGACGATGGCGTCGTCGGAAAGGACATCGTCGGCGGGCTCCGCCTCGATCAGCTCGCGGATCGAGTGGCGGACGGCCTCTGCGGAATGCGCGTCGCCGTCGCCGGTGGCGGCGATGGCGGTGGTGAAGAAGTATTTGAACTCGAAGATGCCCCTCGGGGTCGCCATGTATTTGTTCGAGGTGACCCGGCTGACGGTCGATTCGTGCATGTCGATCCGCTCGGCCACCTGCCGCAGGTTGAGCGGCTTCAGGTGCTGCACGCCGTAGGCGAAGAAGCGATCCTGCTGGCGGACGATCTCGGTCGCCACCTTGAGGATCGTCCGCGCCCGCTGGTCGAGCGACTTGACCAGCCAGTTGGCGTCCTGGAGGCAGTCGTTGAGGAAGCTCTTCGCCTTGGCGTCGCCGCCGCCGGCGATCACCGCGTGATAGCCGCGATTGATCAGCAGGCGCGGCAGGGCGTCGCTGACGAGATCGATGCGCCAGCCGCCGTCGGCGGCCTCGCGCACGGTGACGTCGGGCGTGATCGTCTGGGCAGCGGCGGCGGAGAACGCCGAGCCGGGGCGCGGGTCGAGCGCGCGGATCTCCCCCACCATGTCGGCGATGTCCTCGTCGTCGGCGCCGGAAAGCTTCTTGAGGGCGGCGAAATCGCGCTTCGCCAGCAGCGGCAGATTGTCCAGCAGCACCGCCATCATCGGATCGAGCCGGTCGCGCTCGGCGAGTTGCAGGCGCAGGCATCCGGCGAGGTCGCGGGCGAAGACGCCGGTCGGCTCGAGCTTCTGCAGGCGGGCGACGACGCCGGCGACCTTTTCCGCCGCGACGCCGAGGCGGCCGGCGATCTCCTCGTCGTCCTCGCGCAGATAGCCGGCATCGTCCAGAAGGCCGATGAGATGCAGGGCGATCGCGGCGTCGACGGGATCGTCGAAACGGCCGAGTTGGGCTTCCAGATGCTCGGCGAGCGTCGGCGTCGCCGCGGCGAAGTCCTCGAGCCCGAAATCGCCGTCGCCCCCGCCGCCGCGGCCGATGCCCTCCCAGTGGCCGCCGCCCTCCTCGGGCGCCGGCGCGACCGCCGGACCGTCGGGCTCGAAGACGTCCTCCTGGCGCGCGTCGATGGATTCGGCGACGGAGCCGACATCGCCGCTTTCCACGGCGGTGACGAGATCGTCGCCGGAAGCGCGCTCGGCGGGCTGCTCCGCCTCCTCCTCGCCGGCGCGCTCGAGCAGCGGGTTGCGCTCCAGCTCGGTCTCGATGAAGGCGGCGAGCTCGAGATTGTTGAGCTGCAAGAGCTTGATGGCCTGCAGCAGCTGGGGCGTCATGACCAGCGACTGGCCGATGCGCATCTCCAGGCGCGGCTGCATGGCCATGCTCAGCGCGCCCCGCTCACAGCCGGAAGTCCTCGCCCAGATAGTGGCGGCGCACCTCCTCGTGCTCGATGACCTCCTCCGGCGCGCCCTCCATCAGCACCTCGCCGTCGTGGATGATGTAGGCGCGGTCGATGAGGCCGAGCGTCTCGCGGACATTGTGGTCGGTGATCAGCACGCCGATGCCGCGGTCGGTGAGATGGCGCACCAGCGCGCGGATGTCGTTGACGGCGATCGGGTCGATGCCGGCGAAGGGTTCGTCGAGCAGCATGTAGGCGGGGCGCGAGGCGAGCGCGCGGGCGATCTCGCAGCGCCGACGCTCGCCGCCCGACAGCGCGATGGAGGGCGATTTCCGGAGCCGCGCGATGTCGAACTCGTCGAGCAGCGCGTCGAGCTCGCGCTCGCGCTTCTCCTTGTCGGGCTCGACCACCTCGAGGACGGCGCGGATGTTCTCCTCGACCGACAGGCCGCGGAAGATCGACGGCTCCTGCGGCAGATAGCCGATGCCGAGGCGGGCGCGGCGATACATCGGCAGCGCGGTCACGTCGTAGCCGTCGATGGCGATGGTGCCGGCGTCGGCGGAGACGAGCCCGGTGACCATGTAGAAGACCGTGGTCTTGCCGGCGCCGTTGGGGCCGAGCAGGCCGACCACCTCGCCGCGCCTCACACCGAGGCTGACCCCCTTCACGACCTTGCGGCGGCGATAGGATTTCTCGACGCCGTAGACGGCGAGCCAGCCGATGCCGGGGTTGTCGTCGGCGGCCGGCGCCGCCGCCGGGCGGGCCCGGCGCCGCCCGGCGCCCGCCCCGTTCGGGCGCGGCGGGCCGAGGCGCGGCATGCTGAAACGCGGCAGGTTGAGGCGCGGCAGATGGCGCGTCAGCGGCTGCAGCCGTTCCAGCGCTGTCGAGAATATCCGCAAATCCGCATGCCCATCACAGTTGGCCCGAATCATGCATAGCACGATGCGGCTTCATAATCGGTGAACGATTTTCGCGAGTCGAGATCGGTGGCGCGGTCGGGCGCGACCTATTGCTTCTTGTCGCCCGCCTTCATCTTGCCGGGGACGAAGAGGCCCTGGACGCGGCCGCCGCCGCCTCCCGGATTGGTCAGCCGCGAGGTGCCGCTGTTGAGATCGACGAGAAGCTGCTCGCCGCGCAGCACGTTTTTGCCCTGGGAGAGGACGACCGAGCCGCCGAGCTTGATCTTGCGGGTGGCGACGTCGTAGTCGGCCCATTCGCCGGTCGCCTCCTGGTCGCGCGAGCGCACGAAGACCTTGCCGCGCGCCTCGATGCGGGTGATGCGCTGGGCCGCGTCGCCACCGCTCGCCTGCTGCGCCCCCGTCGACTGCTCGCTCGCCTGTCCGCTTGCCTGTGCCCCCACCTGGCCGGTGGCGCTGCCGACATAGTGGACGATCAGCCGGCTGGTGCGCATGGTCATCTCGCCCTGGGTGACGATGACGTTGCCGGTGAAGATGCCGGTGCGGTCGGCGTCGCGGATCTCCAGATTGTCGGCCTCGATCTTGACCGGCTTGCTGGAATCGATCTGGAAGCTCGAGCTGGGCTGCTGCGCCAGCCCGAGGCCCGGCGCGGCGACGAGTCCCGGCGCGGCAACGAGGAGCAGCGCGGCGAGAAGGGCGGTTCGCGTCATTGGGTCGAGCCTTTCAATTGGGTATCGGCGGCCTTTGCCTGCTTGTCGGCGCCGTCCGATTTCAGCGTCACGTCGAGGGTGACGCCGCCGGAGAAGACGATGCGGCCGCCCTTGTCGGAAATCTGCAGGCCGCCGGCGCGGATCGTCCCGTCGAGGCTCTCGACCAGCACCGGCCGGTCGGAGACGACGGTGCCCTCGGCCATGTTGACATCGGCGCGCTCGAGATGGGCGACCATGCCGTCGCTGCTGACGACGACGTCGCGCTCCAGCACCAGCGTGCGCTCGGAGGAATTGAGCAGGCCGTGGGCGGCGCTCAGGGTCGCCTCGCGGCCATCGGTCTGGGTCAGCGCGGCGTCGATGTCCTCGAGCTTCACGACCTCGGGATGCTTGACGTCCTGCTCGGCGCGGGCGGCGGAAACCCGGTAGGCCTCGTCCTTCTTTCCGTAGCCGGACAGCCGCGGGTCGGTCATCGTGATGGTGGTGCCGGAGATGTTGAGGTCGCCGATCGACAGCGACGGCAGGCGCGGCGTCAGGTCGATGGCGCTGGCGACCAGCACGAGGGCGATGAGGCCGGCGACGACGGGGGTGTAGCGGCGCAGCCGCTGGACCGTGCGGGTATGCGCGCGGGCGGCGGCGACGGCGCGCGGATCAGGCCCGTCGCGCGCGTCGCGCGCAAAGATATCGCTGCCAGCCGTCAGTTCAGCCATTCATCCGGTCCGTCGGCGCCGCGCCGAAACGCTCCCGCGACGCTGTTCGAGGGAGGTATTGGCACCAACAATATGTGCTTATTCGGGCAGGACCGCCACCCGCGCCCGGCCCGCCGGTCAGATATGGGCGAAGATGTCCTCTTCCGGCCAGCCGGCGAGATCGAGGGCAGCGCGGTGGGGCAGGAAGCCGAAGCAGGCGGCGGCGAGCGCGTCTCGCCCCTCGCGCGCCAGCATGGTGTCGAGCGCGTGGCGCAGGGCGTGCAGATGCAGCACGTCGGAGGCGGCGTAGCTCAGTTGCGCCTCGGACAGCTCGTCGGCGCCCCAGTCGGAGCTCTGCTGCTGCTTGGAGATCTCGACGCCGAGGAGCTCGCGGCAGAGATCCTTGAGCCCGTGGCGGTCGGTGTAGGTGCGGGTCAGCCGCGAGGCGATCTTGGTGCAGTAGACGGGCGAGGTGACGACGCCGAGATGACGCTGCATCATCGCCACGTCGAAGCGCGCGAAATGGAAGATCTTGAGCACCGCCGGATCGGCCATCAGCCGCTTGAGGCGCGGCGCGTCGTAGGTCGCGCGGTCGAGCTGCACGATATGGGCGTCGCCGTCGCCGGCGGAAAGCTGCACGAGGCAGAGCGGGTCGCGCTGGAGGTTGAGGCCCAGGGTCTCGGTGTCGACGGCGACCGAGCCGGTGAAATCCACCCCTTCCGGCAGATCGTTCCTGTGCAGGTGGATGGTCATCTGGCTTCCTGGAAAGTCACGGAGCTCGCCGGAGCAGGCTCGCAAAAGAAGAATCGGCGCATGCGAAAACGCCGGCAGCATCGGCCTCCCTGCCGCTCATGGCAAGCCTGTCGGGAGGCCTGCCGGGCAACCTGACGACGTTCCTGCCGGCGTAGCGGAGAAAAGCTCTTTACCGCGGATCGGATGCCCGGACGACCGCGCGAGGCGGGCCGAAGCATTTGGTGCCCAGGAGAAGACTCGAACTTCCACGCCCTTTCGGGCACTAGCACCTGAAGCTAGCGCGTCTACCAATTCCGCCACCTGGGCCCGGAAAAAGCGAGGACTGACCTATTCGCTCGCTTGGGCCTTGTCAATCGGCTTCCGGCGGCGGCGAGCCCTATACACCGGGTCGCCGGTCGACTATGTCAAAACACGGAAAATACGGGTGGCCGGAGCGGCGCGGATGACGACGTCCGCCGGTGGCCGCGGACAGCGCATCGGAGAGGCGGGATGCAGGGACGATCCAAGGGTCTGGTAACGGTATTCGGCGGCTCGGGCTTCATCGGCCGCCATGTCGTTAGAGCGCTGGCGCGGCGGGGCTACCGCATCCGCGTCGCGGTGCGCCGACCCGACCTCGCCGGCCATCTGCAGCCGCTCGGAACCGTCGGGCAGATCCACGCGATCCAGGCCAATGTGCGCAACGCCCCCTCGGTGGCGCGCGCGGTGGCGGGGGCCGACGCGGTGGTTAACCTCGTCGGCGTCCTGCACGAGAGCGGCCGCAACGGCTTCGACGCGGTGCACGCCTTCGGCGCCGGCGCGGTGGCGCGCGAGGCGAAGGCGGCGGGCGCGAGCCGGCTCGTCCAGATGTCGGCGATCGGCGCCGACCCGGAATCGCCGGCCGCCTATGGCCGCTCGAAGGCGGAAGGCGAAAGGCGCGCGCTGGAGGCGTTTCCCGGCGCCTGCATCGTCAGGCCCTCCATCGTCTTCGGGCCCGAGGACGATTTCTTCAACCGCTTCGCCGCCATGGCCCGCATGTCGCCGGTGCTGCCGCTCGTCGGCGGCGGCGCGACGAGGTTCCAGCCGGTCTATGTCGGCGACGTCGCGGAAACGGTCGCGCGCGGCGTCGACGGCGCGCTGAAACCGGCCAAGCCCTACGAGCTCGGCGGGCCGGAGACGGCTAGCTTCCGGGAGCTGATGGAGATCGTGCTGGCGGAGATCGGCCGCCGGCGGCTGCTCGTGCCGGTGCCCTTCGCGGCGGCGCGGATCATGGCCGGCGTGCTGCAGTTCGTGCCCGGCAAGCCGCTGACGCCGGACCAGGTGCGCATGCTGCAGGTCGACAATGTGGTCTCGGCGCAGGCCGAAAGCGACGGCCGCACCCTCGCCGGCCTCGGCATCGAGGCGACGGCAATGGAGAATATTCTGCCGGAATATCTTTGGCGGTTCCGCCGCGCCGGGCAGTTCACCGGCAGCGCGGCGACGCCCAATCCGGGCTGATCAGCCGAAGGCCCACAGCCCGGCGAGACCGGCCAGGCCGACCGCGATGCGCCACCAGGCGAAGGGCGCGAAGCCGTGTCGGGAGACGAATTCCAGCAGGCTGCGCACCACCAGGACACCGGCGACGAAGGCGAAGAAGAAGCCGACCGCGATGAGCATCGCGTCGTCGGCCGACAGCAGGGCGCGGTTCTTCCACAGATCGTAGGCGAAGGCGCCGGCCATGGTCGGCATGGCGAGGAAGAAGGAGAACTCCGCCGCCGCGCGCTTCTCGACGCCGAGCAGCAGCGCGCCGCCGATGGTGGCACCCGAGCGCGACACGCCGGGCACCATCGCCAGGCACTGGCAGAGCCCGATCTTCAGGCACAGCATGGGCGAGAAGGCCATGGCGTCGGTATGGCGGGCGGTGAGGTCGAGGCCGTCGATCCAGCGCAGCACGATGCCGCCGACGATCAGCGTGACGCAGATCAGCGCCGGCGACTCGAACAGCACGTTCTTGATGAAGTCGTGCGCCAGCGCCCCGATGACAGCGGCCGGCAGGAAGGCGACCAGCACGCCGATCACGAAATTGCGCGAGCGCGGGTCGCTCGGCAGGGTGACGAGAACCTTCCACAGCCGCGTGAAATAGACGCTGACGACGGCGAGGATGGCGCCGAGCTGGATCAGCACCTCGAAGGTCTTGCCCGTCGATTCGAAGCCGAGGAAATGTCCCGCCAGCAGCAGGTGGCCGGTGGAGGAAACCGGGATGAACTCGGTCAGCCCCTCCAGCAGGCCGAGGAAGGCGGCCTCCAGCAGCGTCGTGCTCTCCATGCCGCGTTCCCCCGTCCGATGATTTTCCCGATGGCGCCGAAGGGCGAGAAGAACCCGCCGCGCGCGGCTCAATCCTCGCGCGAATCAGGTTGTTAGCCCCGAACCGGGGTTCTATACCGGGTTTGCGGCGAGCCGGGAATCGCGGCCTTCGGATCGCCGCATTTCTTGAACAGCAGGGACGGGGCCTGTCCCGACCCCGCCACCGGGCGCAAATACCCGCGCCGTATTCCGAGCCGACCGGATGACCCTGACCCTCTACCATCACCCCTTCTGTCCGCTGTCCCGCGCCGTGCGCATCGCCTTCGGCGAATACGGGCTCGGCGCCGGCTTCATCGAGGAGCGGGTGTGGGAACGCCGGCGCGAATTCCTCGCCATGAACCCGGCCGGCACCCTGCCGGTGCTGCAGGACGGCGAAACGCTGGCCTGCGGGGCGCGGGCGATCGGCGAATATCTCGACGAGACGCGCGGCGCCGGCCTCGGCGACCGCCGGCTGCTGCCGGTCGATTCGGCCGAGCGCGCCGAGGTGCGCCGGCTGCTCGACTGGTTCGAGATCAAGTTCAACGAGGAAGTCACCGCCTATATGGCCGGCGAGAAGATCTACAAGCGCTTCATGCCGGCCGGCGACGGCAGCAACGCGCCCGATGCGCGGCTGATCAAGGCGGCGAGCACCAATATCCGCTACCACATGCGCTATATCGGCCACCTGGCGGAGCGGCGGAACTGGCTCGCCGGCGAGCGCTTCAGCCTCGCCGACATCGCGGCGGCCGCGCAGCTCTCGGTAATCGACTATCTCGGCGACGTGCCGTGGGAGGACTTCCAGCCGGCCAAGGAATGGTACGCGCGCGTCAAGTCGCGCCCCGCCTTCCGGCCGCTGCTGGTCGACCACATCGCCGGCATGCCGCCGTCGCGGACCTATGTCGACCTCGATTTCTGATCCGGCGAAACTCAGGGAAGCGGTCGCCCGGCGGGCGCGCGAGCTCGGCTTCACCGCCTTCGGCGTCAGCGACGCGGCCGGCGGCGAGGCATTGCGGGAAAGACTGGAGAGCTTCGTCGAGGCCGGCATGCACGGGGCCATGGGATGGCTCGCCCGCGACACCGCGAGGCGCGCCGAGCCCCGCGTGCTGTGGCCGGAAGCCATGTCGGCGATCATGCTCGGCATGAGCTACGCCCCCGACGCTGATCCGCTGGAGGGTTTGAAGCAGCCGCGGCGCGGCCTCATCTCCGCCTATGCGCGGCGACGCGACTATCACGACGTCATCAAGGGACGGCTCAAGCAGCTCGCCGGCTTCGTCGCCGCGCGTAGCGGGCTCGACGTCAAGGTCTTCGTCGACACCGCGCCGCTGATGGAGAAGCCGCTGGCCGCGAGGGCCGGGCTCGGCTGGCAGGGCAAGCACACCAACCTGGTCTCCCGCGAGGCCGGATCGTGGCTCTTCCTCGGCGCGATCCTGACGCAGGCGCGGCTTCCCGCCGACGCGCCGGGCGAGGACCGCTGCGGCTCCTGCCGCGCCTGCCTCGACATCTGCCCGACCGACGCCTTCCCCGCGCCCTACCGGCTCGATGCGCGCCGCTGCATCTCCTATCTGACCATCGAGCATGACGGGCCGATCGCCGAGGAATTCCGCGGCGCGATGGGAAACCGCATCTTCGGCTGCGACGACTGCCTCGCGGCGTGCCCGTGGAACAAGTTCGCGGAAGCCGCGAACGAGGCGAAGCTGGCGCTACGCGACGATCTCGACCTGATGCCGCTTGCCGACCTCGCCCGCCTCGACGACGCCGCGTTCCGCGCCCTCTTCGCCGGCACGCCGGTCAAGCGGACGGGCCGCGACCGCTTCGTGCGCAATGTGATGATCGCCATCGGCAATAGCGGCGACGAGACGCTTCGCGAAATCGCCGAGGAACGGCTCGACGACGCCTCGCCGCTGGTGCGCGGCATGGCGGTCTGGGCGCTGTCGCGGCTCGGCGGCGGACGGCTGGACGACCTCAGGGCGCGCCACCTGCCGCAGGAGGGCGACGAGCATGTGCGCGCCGAATGGGAGCGCGCGGCATGAGCCGCGTCCTCTTTCTCGGCTTCGGCTATGTCGCCGGCGAGATGGCGCCCGCCCTTGCCGGCCGCGGCTGGCGTTTCGCCGGCACGAGCCGCGACGAGGCACGGCGGCAGGCGATCGCGGCGCTCGGCGGCGAGGCCATCGACCCGGGCGATGCGGCGGCGCTGGCAAGGGCGGCGGGAGAGGCGACGCATCTCGTCGTCTCGGCGGCGCCGAGCGGCGGCGATCCGTTCCTGACCGCGCATGGCGACCTGCTGCGGCGCAATTCCGGCCGGCTCGAATGGATCGGCTATCTGTCGGCGACCAGCGTCTACGGCGTGACCGACGGGCGCTGGGTCGACGAGGAAAGCGAGACCGTGCCGCTCGGCCGCCGCGGCGCCGACCGGCTGGCCGCCGAGCGGGCCTGGAGCGCCTTCGGCGAGGAAACGGGCGTTGCTTGCGTGCGCTTCCGCCTCGCCGGCATCTACGGGCCGGGCCGCAACGCGCTGGAGCAGATCCGGGCCGGCACGGCGCGCCGCATCGTCAAGCCGGGGCAGGTCTTCAACCGCATCCACGTCGCCGACATCATCCACGTCGTCGCCGCCTCGATGGCGATGCCGGGCGCCGGCAGCGTGTTCAACGTCGCCGACGACTGTCCGGCGCCACCGCAGGACGTGATCGCGTACGCGGCCGCCCTGCTGGGCGTCCCGGCGCCGCCGGAAGAACCCTTCTCCACCGCCAGCCTGACGCCGATGTCGGCGAGTTTCTACGCCGAGAACAAACGGATGCGGAACGCGCGCATCAAGACCCGGCTCGGGGTGAGGCTCGCCTATCCCGAGTACCGGGCGGGCCTCGACGCGCTTCACGCGGACGCGTGAAGCACGTCCTCCACCGCGCGCCAGATCGTCTCGATGTCCCCGTCGCGCGACAGCCGGTGGTCGCCGTCGGCGACGACCGTCAGCGTCACGTCCTCGAAGGCCAGCGAAGCCATGAGCTCGCGGCTCAGCGCCAGTGGCACGTCCTCGTCGCGCGCGCCGTGGACGATCCTGACCGGGCATTTCAGCATCAGGTCGCGCTCGAGCACGAGATGCGCGTCGCCGTCGCCGATCAGCATCGCGGTGATCGGATAGGGCCCGTCCTCATAAGCCGAGGGGCGCTCGAAGACGCCCTCGATCGCCAGCAGCGCCTCGAGCGCCGGGGTGAGGGCGGGGCGGATAAGCCGGTCGGTCATGTCGGGGGCCGGCGCGATCAGCACGAGGCCCGCGAGCGGGCGGCCTCGCGCGGCGGCGCGCTCGGCGAGCCTGAGGCCGATCCAGCCGCCCATCGAGGAGCCGACGGCGACCAGCGGACCCTCATGCAGGGCGGCCACGGACTCCGCCTCCTCCAGCCAGCGCGAGATCGTGCCGTCGAGGAAATCGCCGCCCGAAAGCCCCATGCCGGAATAGTCGAAGCGCAGGAAGGCGCGGCCCGCCGCTGCGCAGCGCCCGTCGAGCGCGCTGGCCTTCAGGCCATCCATCACCGAGCGGAAGCCGGAGAGCCACAGCAGCGCGGGGTCCGCGCCCGCCCTGCGGCGCACGGCGATGCGGCGGCGGTCGGCGCCGACCTCGATCTGCACTGTTTCCTCGTTCAACCGCCTGTCCCCGCAGCGTTGGCGCCGATATCCGGCCGGACAATTGACTTGTCGAAAATCGCCACGAAATCTATACCGCTCTAGCAACGGGGCGCGAGCGAGCCAATGCTTTCGCCCCGAATGGTCAATCGAAGGAGATGCCACCATCCCACGCCGCCCCATGAAGGCGCCGCCGACCGTCAAGGAAGGCCCCCGCGCCAATGAAGAGATCACCGTCCCCACCGTCCAGCTGATCGACGAGAACGGGGACAACAAGGGCCCCACCCCGACCGCCGAGGCGCTCGAGATGGCCTTTGCGGCGGGACTCGACCTGGTCGAGATCGCGCCGAACTCCAGCCCGCCCGTGTGCAAGATCATGGATCACGGGAAATACAAGTATCAGGCCCAGAAGAAGGCCGCCGAGGCGCGCAAGAAGCAGAAGACCGTCGAGGTCAAGGAAATCAAGATGCGCCCGAACATCGACACCCACGACTACGAGGTGAAGATGCGCTCGGTGATGCGCTTCTTCGAGGAAGGCGACAAGGTCAAGCTGACCATGCGCTTCCGCGGCCGCGAGATGGCGCACCAGGAACTCGGGCTCGAGGTTCTCAACAAGGTTCGCGCCGAGGTCGCCGAGATCGCCAAGGTCGAGGCCGAGCCGAAGCTCGAAGGCCGCCAGATGATCATGGTGCTGGCGCCGCGCTGAGCGCACGGGCCGTTCGCGGCATGAGTCGCAAGACAGGCGACTTGGTTGCAAGACAGGCGACTTGGTTGCAAGACAGGCGACTTCCCGATATAAGCCCGGCCGTTCGCGCCGCCCGGCCTGATCAAGGGCATGCCGTGGCGGCGCATCAATGCTCGGCGCCGGATCGCTTCTAGAAGCCGATTTGGCGCCATTTGACTTACCAGGAGAGCAAAATGCCCAAGCTCAAGACCAAGAGCGGCGCCAAGAAGCGCTTCAAGACGACTGCGACCGGCAAGTTCAAGGTCGCCCAGGCCGGCAAGCGCCACGGCATGATCAAGCGCACGACCAAGTTCATCCGCAACGCCCGCGGCACGATGGTGCTGTCGGAGTCGGATGCCAAGATCGTCCGCAAGTTCATGCCCTACGCCTGACCCGTCGAAGCAGCTTTTCAGGAGACTGAACCATGGCCCGTGTGAAGAGAGGCGTGACGGCTCACGCCCGCCACAAGAAGATCCTCAAGCAGGCGAAAGGCTATTACGGCCGCCGCAAGAACACCTTCCGCCCCGCCGTGCAGGCGGTGGAGAAGGCCGGCCAGTACGCCTATCGCGACCGCCGCACCAAGAAGCGCAATTTCCGCGCCCTGTGGATCCAGCGCATCAACGCCGCGGTGCGCGAGGCGACCGAGAACAAGATGACCTACGGCCGATTTATCGACGGCCTCGGCAAGGCCGGGGTGGAGATCGACCGCAAGGTTCTCGCCGACCTCGCCGTGCACTCGCCCGACGCCTTCAAGGCGCTGGTCGAGAAGGCGCAGGGCGCGCTCGCCTAAGCAGCCGATATCCCGACGGCCTTTCCGGGGCCTGACGCGCGGCGGCGGTCCTGGAACAGGGGCCGGCGCCGAACGGCCGGGCTCGGCCTCGTTTGCCCGCCCGGCCACCGAACCGCTCTGAACGGCAGACGACAAGGACAGGCACAGGTGAGCGACACCACTCAGGAAATCGACCGTCTCGGCGACGAGATCGAGGCGGCGATCGCAGAAGCCGGCGACGAGGCGGCACTGGAAGCCGTGCGCGTCGCCGCGCTCGGCAAGAAGGGCTCCGTGACGGAGCGGCTCAAGGGCCTCGGCGGCATGAGCGTCGACGAGCGCAAGGTCTTCGGCCCGGCGCTCAACGGCCTGCGCGACCGCGTCAATCTCAGCATCGAGGCGCGCAAGGGCGTGCTCAAGGGCGCGGCGCTGGAGGCGCAGCTCGCCACCGAGCGCGTCGACGTGACGCTGCCGGTGCGCGAACCGGCGATCGGCGCGGGGCGCATCCACCCGGTGAGCCAGGTGGTCGACGAGCTGACGGCGATCTTCGCCGACATGGGCTTCTCGATCGCCGAGGGGCCGCATATCGAGACCGACCAGTACAATTTCACCATGCTCAACATCCCCGAGGAGCATCCCGCCCGCCAGGAGATGGACACCTTCTATCTCAACCCGCGCGAGGACGGCTCGCGGATGGTGCTGCGCACCCATACGAGCCCGGTGCAGATTCGCCACATGCTGGCCAACAAGCCGCCGATCCGCATCGTCGTGCCGGGCCGGGTGTTCCGCTGCGACTACGACCAGACCCACACGCCGATGTTCCATCAGGTCGAGGGTCTGGTGATCGACCGCGAGGCCAATCTCGCCAACCTCAAATGGACGCTGGCCGAGTTCTGCAAGGCGTTCTTCGAGATCGACGACGTCAAGATGCGCTTCCGCGCCTCGCACTTCCCGTTCACCGAGCCGTCGATGGAAGTCGACATCAACTGCTCGCGTGTCGGCAACGAACTGCGGATCGGCGAGGGCGACGACTGGCTGGAGATCCTCGGCTGCGGCATGGTGCACCCGCAGGTGCTGCGCGGCGTCGGCCTCGACCCGGCGGAGTACCAGGGCTTCGCCTGGGGCATGGGGATCGACCGCATCGCCATGCTGAAATACGGCATCCCGGACCTGCGCACCTTCTTCGCATCCGACCTGCGCTGGCTGAAGCATTACGGCTTCGGCGCGCTCGACCTGCCGACACTCGCGGGAGGGCTCAGCCGATGAAATTCACCCTGTCCTGGCTCAAGGAGCACCTCGACACCGACCGGCCGCTTGCGGAGCTGACGGAACGGCTCAGCCTGATCGGGCTGGAGGTCGAGAGCGTCGAGAACGCGGCGGAGGCGCTGAAGGACTTCACGATCTGCCGCGTCATCGAGGCAAAGCAGCACCCGAACGCCGACCGGCTGCGCGTCTGCATGGTCGATACCGGCGACGGCGAGCCGGTGCAGGTCGTCTGCGGCGCGCCGAACGCGCGCACCGGCCTCGTCGGCGTCTTCGCGCGGCCTGGCATGCACATCCCCGGCACCGGCGTCAACCTCAAGCCCGGCACCATCCGCGGCGTCGATTCCAACGGCATGCTGTGCTCGGAGCGCGAGCTGATGCTCTCCGACGACCATGACGGCATCATCGACCTGCCGGCGGACGCCCCCGTCGGCGCCCGCTATGTCGACTACGCCCGCCTCGACGACGCCGTCATCGACGTCGCCATCACGCCGAACCGCGGCGACGCGCTCGGCGTGCACGGCATCGCCCGCGACCTCGCGGCGGCCGGCCTCGGCACCCAGATCACGCAGCCGCCGGCGCAGATCGCCGGCGACTTCCCCTGCCCGGTCGACGTCACCATCGACCTGCCGGCGGGCAAGGAGCACTATTGCCCGGCCTTCGCCATGCGGCTGGTGCGCGGCGTCTCCAACGGGCCGTCGCCGGAATGGCTGCAGCGGCGGCTGACGGCGATCGGGCTCAGGCCGATCAACTGCCTCGTCGACATCACCAACTACATCACCCACGACCGCGGCCGGCCGCTGCACGTCTTCGACGCGGCCAAGGTCAAGGGCGACCTGACGGTGCGGCTGGCGAGGCCCGGCGAGACGATGCTGGCGCTCGACGGGCGCAGCTACGAGTTCGCCGAGGACATGGTGGTCATCGCCGACGCGAACGGCGTCGATTCCATCGCCGGCATCATGGGCGGCGAGGAGACGGGCTGCGACGAGACGACCACCGACGTGCTCATCGAGAGCGCGCTGTGGGACCCCAGGCGCACCGCCGCCACCGGCCGCGAGCTCGGCGTCCATTCCGACGCCCGCTACCGCTTCGAGCGCGGCGTCGATCCCGACTTCACCGTCCCCGGCCTCGACATGGCGACCCGCATGGTGCTCGACCTCGCCGGCGGCACGCCGAGCGAGACCGTCGTCGCCGGATCGATCCCGGAATCGGCGCTGATCATCGATTTCGACCCGAAGCTGGTGACCCGGCTGACCGGCATCGAGGTGCCCTTCGCCGAGCAGAAGATCATCCTGACGCGGCTCGGCTTCTGGGTCGCCGGCAGCGCCGAGAGCTGCCGCGTCGCGGTGCCGAGCTTCCGGCCCGACGTGCACGAGGCGGCGGATCTCGTCGAGGAGATCGTCCGCATCGTCGGCGTCGACCGGGTGCCGCCGCAGCCGCTGCCGCGCGCCGCCAGCGTCCCCAAGCCGGTGCTGACGCCGCTGCAGCAGCGCGCCCGCTACGCCCGGCGCACGCTCGCCGCGCGCGGCATGGTCGAGGCGGTGACGTGGTCCTTCATCCCGACCGGGGACGCGACGCTGTTCGGCGGCGGCGACGAGGCGCGCAAGCTCGCCAACCCGATATCGGCGGAGATGAGCGACATGCGTCCGAGCGCGCTTCCCGGCCTCGTGCGGGCGGCGCAGAAGAACGCCGACCGGGGCCTCGGCGACACGGCGCTGTTCGAGGTCGGCGCGGTCTATGCCGGCGGCCTGCCGGAGGATCAGCGCGAGGTCGCCGCCGGCCTGCGCCGCGGCGGCGCGCGCATCGAGGGCGGGGGCCGGCACTGGTCCGGCGCCAGCGGCGACGCCGGCGTCTTCGACGCCAAGGCGGACGCGCTCGCCGCGCTCGCCGCCATGGGCGCGCCGGTCGGCTCGCTCCAGGTCTTCGCCGATTCCGCGCCCTGGTATCATCCGGGCCGCTCGGGATCGCTGCGGCTCGGGCCGAAGACGGTGCTCGCCACCTTCGGCGAGCTGCATCCGCGCGTGCTCGAGGCGCTCGACGCCGACGGGCCGGTCGCCGCCTTCGAGATCTTCCTCGACGCGCTGCCGGAGCCGCGGGCGCGGCCGACGCGGGCCAAGCCGCCGCTCGACCTCTCCGACCTGATGCCGGTCCGGCGCGACTACGCCTTCATCGTCTCCGCCGACACCGCCGCCGACCAGATCGTGCGGGCGGCGCGCGGCGCCGACAAGCAGCTCGTCGCCGATGTCGGCGTGTTCGACCTGTTCGAGGGGGCGTCGCTCGGCGAGGGCCGCAAGTCGGTGGCGATCGAGGTCACGCTGCAGCCACGCGAGCGGACGCTGACCGACGAGGAGATCGACGCAGTGTCGCAGAAGATCGTCGCCAACGTCGCCAAGGCGACCGGCGGCACGCTGCGCAGCTGAAGGCTCAGTAGTAGAGCCCCATCGCCGACAGGCGGACACGCGGCGGGCGCACCACCGGCACGCTGGTGACGCGCGGCCTGCCATGGGCGTGCCAATGCGCGGGAGGTGTCGGTTCGGAAGCGAAACGACCGCCGGCGAGCGCCTTCAGGCGGGCCACACGGTCGGCGGTCAGCGGATGGGTGCGCAGCACCGAGGGTTCGGGGATGCGGCCGCCGGGCAGCGCCATCTCCCACACGCGGCCCTGCTTCTTCTCCAGCACCGTCAGCGCCGATGCGAGCCCCACGGGATCGCCGGTCAGCGCGGCGGCGCCGAGATCGGCGTCGTATTCGCGGGTGCGGCTCAGCGCGAGCTGCAGCAGGCTGCCGACGGTCGGCGCGGCGATCAGCACCAGCGCGCCGAGCAGCGGAAAGGTCTCGGCGCCCGCCATCATCAGCGGCAGGTTGATGAACAGGGTGAGGATGCCGATGGTCGACATGACCGAGGTCAGGCGGCTGACGGCGTCGGCGATCGCCATGACGTTGAGGTCGCGGTGGCTGACATGGCTGATCTCATGCGCCAGCACGCCGGCGAGCTGGCGCAGCGTCAGGCCGCGCAGAAGCCCGTCGGTGACGCAGATGGCGGCGTTCTCCGGCTTGCCGACGGCGAAGGCATTCATCATCGAGCTCTTCACATAGTAGAGCTCGGGGACCGCCGGCAGACCGGCGCGGGAGGCGAGATCGCGGACCAGCGCCGGACCCTCGGGAAAGATCGAGGGCGGCAGCGGCTCGGCCTTGTAGAGCCTGAGGATCAGCGCCGGCGACACCCGGCGCGCCATCCAGACGATGACGCCGCCGAGCACCAGCGCCCAGAGAATGCCGGTGGTGCCGGCATAGACCCAGGCGGTGACGGCGAGCAGCGCCAGCGCGCCGCCGACCAGCAGGACGGTGTGCAGCGTGTTCAGCAGGCGGTGGCCGTTGCCGGCCGAAATAACCGCCGCGTGAGATGCCGTTCGCGTATCCATCGGCGTCCGTGTCCTCGATTGCCGGACTCATATCTAGTGGTTCCGGGCCTGGATTGCACCGCCGGACCGGACCGCCCGACCGGAGCGCCTGACCCGACCGCCATTGAGGCCGGCCCGCCGCTGCACTATGCAGGAGGCGGAAAACAGGCGCGCCGCCACCGGCGTCAGCCGGATCGTCCGAGCAGAACAGGCACATGACGCGCATCGTCAGCTATGCGAACCGCAGATCGGTTGAGCAGAAGAGCGCCCTGCGGCGCGCGGTGAGCCGCGTCAACATGGCGCTGCAGCCGCTGAAGCGGGTGCGCAACACCCTGATCGACCGCCGCTACAGCCGGCGGCCTTCGCCGGATCTCGCGGCGCTGCTAGCCGACGAGCGGGTGAGGGCGGCCAGGAACCTCACCGTCTCCATCGCCTTCAACGACACCGGGACGATCGACCTCCTGGCCGAGGCCTGGAACCGGCATATAAGCGACAGTCTTCTGGTCGTCGCCGACAATTCGAAGAAGGAAGGCGCGCGCGAGGAGATCCGGCGGATCTGCGCCAGGCACGGCATCCCCTATCTGTCGCTGCCGGTGAACCCCGCCGACCACATCTCGCGCAGCCACGGCCACGCGCTGAACTGGGTCTGGCGCAACGTCATCGGCCAGCTCGAACCGGCGATATTCGGCACCATCGACCACGACTGCTATCCGGTGGCGCCGTTTTCCGTCGCCGGCTTCGTCGGCGACCTTGCCTGCGCCGGCGTCGCGCGGATCGACGAGGCGGGGCACGGCAATCTTTTCCTGTGGCCGGGCTTCAGCTTCTTCCGCCTCGGCGCGCCGGAGATCGGCAGGCTCGACTTCCTCAATGCGCGGCAGGACTACATGGATACCGGCGGGGCGAACTGGCGGCTCTTTCTGCGCGACCTGCCCGCCGACCGCATCCGCTGGCTGCGGCGCACGCTGCTCAAGGAGCCGATGGCGAGCGGCGAGGAGATCACGCTGGAGGGGATCGCCGACAGTTTCGTCCATCTCGGCTATCTGACCTGGACCGACCGCTTCGACGACCCGACGGGCCGGGCGGCCGTCAACGACCATATCCGTCGCCGCATCCGGGCCGGCGGAAGCTGAGCCGCGCCATGGCCCGCTACGTGAAACTGGCCGAGCGCAAGCCGGTCGCCGAGAAGGGCCTGCTGCGGCGGCTGTCGAACCGGATGAACACGGCCTTGCAGCCGGCGAAGCGACTGCGCAACACCCTGATCGACCGCCGCTACAGCCGGCGGCCTTCGCCGGATCTCGCGGCGCTGCTGACCGACGAGCGGGTGAGATCGGCCAGGAACCTCACCGTCTCCATCGCCTTCAACGACACCGGGACGATCGACCTCCTGGCCGAGGCCTGGAACCGGCATGTGAGCGACAGCCTTCTCATCGTCGCCGACAATTCGGAGACGGAAGGCGCGTGTGAAGAGATCCGGCGGATCTGTGCCAAACACGGCATCCCCTATCTGCGCCTGCCGGCGAACCCGACCGACCACATCTCGCGCAGCCACGGCCACGCGCTGAACTGGGTCTGGCGCAACGTCATCGGCTCTCTCCGGCCCGCGATTTTCGGCACCATCGACCACGACTGCTATCCGGTGGCGCCGTTCTCCGTCGCCGGCTTCGTCGGCGACCTCGCCTGCGCTGGCGTCGCGCGGCTGGACGAGGCGGGGCACGGCAACCTCTTCCTGTGGCCGGTCTTCAGCTTCTTCCGCCTCGGCGCGCCTGAAATCGCCCGGCTCGATTTCCTCAATGCGCGGCAGGACTACATGGATACCGGGGGTGCCAACTGGCGGCTCTTCCTGCGCGACCTTCCCGCCGACCGCATCCGCTGGCTCAAGCGCGGCCTGCTGAAGGAGCATATGGCCGGCGGCGACGAAGTCTCGCTGGAGGGGATCGCCGACATCTTCATCCATCTCGGCTATCTGACCTGGACCGACCGCTTCGACGATCCGGCGCGCCGGGCCGCCGTCAACGACCATATCCGTCGCCGCATCCGGGCCGGCGGAAGTTGAGCCGCGCGATGGCCCGCTACGTCAAACTGGCCGAGCGCAAGCCGGTCGCCGAGAAGGGCCTGCTGCGGCGGCTGTCGAACCGGATGGACGTGGCCCTGCAGCCGGCGAAACGGCTGCGCAACACCGTTTCCACCGCCTATCACTGCGCCAAGGGCTCGCCCGACCTCGCGGCGCTGCTGGCGAGCCCGGAACACCGCGCCGCCGACTGCGTCACCTTCACCGTCGCCTTCAACGACGCGCGCACCATCGCGCTGCTGATCGAGGCGTGGCGGCTGCATGTGACGGACAGCCTGCTCGTCGTCGCCGACAACTCGACGGATGCCGCCGCCCGCCGGGAGATCGCGGGGATCTGCGGCAAGGCCGGGATATTCCACCTGCGCCTGCCGGCGAACCGGCTCGCCAACTATTCGCGCAATCACGGGCTGGCGCTCAACTGGATCTGGCGGCGCGCCGTCATGGGGCTGAAGCCCCGCATCGCCGGCCTGCTCGACCACGACTGCTATCCCTCGAAGCCCTTTTCGGCTGCCACCTATGTCGGCGATCTCGTGGTCGCCGGCCGCATGCGCAGCGACGACTATCACGGGCCGAAGCGCTATCCCTGGCCCGGCTTCAGCTTCTTCCGCACCGGCGCGCCGGAGATCGGCAAGCTCGATTTCGACACCGACCGGCTGAATTTCCTCGACACCGGCGGCGGCAACTGGCGGCGGCTCATGCGCGGGCTCGACCCGGCAAAATACCATGCCGCTACCCTGAAGGGCGTCGAGCTCGCGGTGGAAGACGGTCCGCCCCTGCGGGTCGAGATGCTCGACGACCGCTTCATCCATCTCGGCGGGCTCGCCTGGACGGACCGGTTCCACGACGAGGCCTGGCGGCGCGGCGTCGAGGCGGCGTTGAGGAAGCGGGTCGGCCTGCCCGATCAGCCCGCCATATAGCCGGCGCAGAGAAGGTCGCGGTCCCCGGGCGCAATGTCGGCGTCGAAACGGACACAGTACAGCGACGGGCCGTCGGGGCGCGCATTGGCGCAGGACGCGCAGCTTCCGAAACGCGCATCGTCGCCGAGCTCGGCGAGTTCGCCGGTCAGCGCCGCCAGCAGGCCGGCGAGCACCGCCGCCTCGCCGCCGAGCGCCGCGGCGGCCGCCTCGACATCCTGCAGCGGATCGCGGCGGACCAGCCTCGCGCCCTCCTCCGTCACCTCGAGACGGACCGTGCGGGCGTCGGCCGGGTCGCGCCGGCGCGAGATCAGCCCCTTGCGGGCCAGCGACAGCAGGGTCTGCGACACGGTGCCCTTGGTCGCGCCGAGATAACCCGTTACCGCGCCGGGCGTTCGGGATAAGGCATTGGCGCGGGCGAGATAGCGCAGCGCCGCCCATTGCGCGGGATTGAGGCCCGAAACCTGCGCCCGCGCGCGGAGCAGCCGGCTCAACCGGTCGACCGCGTCCGCGATGTCGCGGGGCGGTCCGGCCATTCAGTGCGCCTCGTCCCAGTTCGCCGCCGCGCGGGCGTCGACCTGCAGCGGCACCTTGAGCCTCACCGCCGGCTCGGGGGCGGCGACCATCACGTCGCGCACGACCGCCGCCGTCGCCTCGATCTCGGCGTCGGGCACCTCGAAGATCAGCTCGTCATGCACCTGCAGCAGCATGCGCGCCGACAGGCCGGCGGCGTCGAGGGCCGGCTGCATGCGGACCATGGCGCGGCGGATGATGTCGGCGGCCGAGCCCTGGATGGGCGCGTTGATGGCGGCGCGCTCGAGGAAGGCGCGTTCGGAGGGGTGGCCGCTGCGCACGTTCGGATAGTGGCACTTGCGACCGAAAACGGTGCTGACGAAGAGATGCTCGCGGACCTGCTTGCGGGTCGCGTCCATATAGTCGCGGATGCCGGGGAAGCGCTCGAAATAGCGCTTGATGTACTCCGCCGCCTCCTCGCGCGGGATCGACAGCTGGTTGGCGAGGCCGAAGGCGGAGATGCCGTAGATGATGCCGAAATTGATCGCCTTGGCGCGGCGGCGCACCATCGGGTCCATGCCCTCCACCGGCACGCCGAACATCTCGGACGCCGTCATGGCGTGGATGTCGAGACCGTCGGCGAAGGCCTTGCGGAGCTGCGGGATGTCGGCGATGTGGGCGAGCACGCGCAGCTCGATCTGGCTGTAGTCGGCCGACATCAGCTTGCTGCCGGGCGGCGCCACGAAGGCCTTGCGGATGCGGCGGCCCTCCTCGGTGCGCACGGGGATGTTCTGCAGGTTCGGTTCCGACGAGGAGAGCCGGCCGGTCGTCGTCGAGGCCATCGAGAAGGAGGTGTGGACGCGCCCCGTCCCGGCATTCACATAGGCCGGCAGCGCGTCGGCATAGGTGCTCTTGAGCTTCTGCAGGCCGCGCCATTCGAGCACCTTGGCGGGCAGCTTGTGGCCCTCGGCGGCGAGGTCCTCCAGCACGTTGGCGCCGGTCGTCCAGGCGCCGGTCTTGGTGCGGGTGGCGCCGGGCAGCGCCAGCTTGCCGAACAGGATGTCGCCGAGCTGCTTGGGCGAGCCGATGTTGAAGGGCTCGCCGGCGAGCTCCTCGATCTCGCTCTCGAGCGCCCCCATCCCCTGCGCGAACTCGCCCGACAGCCGCGCCAGCATCGCCCGGTCGACGGCGATCCCCTCGCGCTCCATGGCAACGAGGACGGGCGCGAGCGGGCGCTCCAGCGTCTCGTAGACGCCGCTCATCCGCTCGGCGGAAAGCCGCGGCTTGAGCAGCATCCACAGCCGGAGCGTGACGTCGGCGTCCTCGGCGGCGTATTCGGTCGCGCGGTCGAGCGGCACCTGGTCGAAGGCGATCTTGGAGCGGCCGGTGCCGGCGACCTCGGAGAAGGCGATCGGCGTATGGCCGAGATGGCGCTTCGACAATTCGTCCATGCCGTGGCTGCCGCGCCCGGCGTCGAGCACGTAGGAGATCAGCATGGTGTCGTCGGCCGGCGCGATGTCGATGCCGTAGCGGCGCATCAGCAGCGCGTCGTATTTGACGTTCTGGGCGATCTTGAGGATGCCGCGATCCTCGAGCACCGGCTTGAGCCGCTTGAGCGCCTCGGCCAGCGGCACCTGGACCAGCGCGCCCTCGCCGCCGAAATCGAGTCCGTCGGCGGCCCGGTGGGCGAGCGGCACGTAGCAGGCGCGGCCCGGCGCCACCGCCAGCGAGACGCCGACGAGGTCGGCCACCATGGCGTCGAGCCCCGTCGTCTCGGTGTCGAAGGCGCACAGGCCCGCCTCGCGTATGTCGGCGACCCAGCGGTCGAGGGCCCCCAGATCCGTCACCGTTTCGTATGCGGAACGGTCTACTGGAATGGTCGCCAGATAGGCGGCCATGGCGGCCGCCCCGGCGGCGGGCGAATTGTCGCCGCCGGCGGGTTCGCCGGGCATTGCCTCCACCTCGGCCGGCGCCGGGGGCTCCCAGTTGCCGACCTCGACGGAGCCCGCCTCGACCTCGCCGGCCTCGGTGCCGGTGAACTCGGCGACGCGGCGGGTGATGGTGGTGAACTCCATCGCCTTGAGGAAGGCGATGAGCTTCGGCCCGTCCGGCTCGACGACGGCCATCTCCTCGATCGGATGATCGAGCGGCACCTCGCGGTCGAGCGTCGCCAGCCGCTTCGACAGCCGCGCCTTGTCGGCGTTCTCGGTCAGCGCCTCGCGGCGCTTGGGCTGCTTGATGCTCGCGGCATTGGCGAGCACGCCCTCGAGGTCGCCATAGTCGGCCATGAGCTGGGCGGCGGTCTTGACGCCAATGCCCGGCACGCCGGGAATGTTGTCGGTGGGATCGCCGATCAGCCCCTGGACGTCGGCGACGAGGCGCGGTTCGACGCCGAACTTCTCCATCACCTCCTGAAAGCCGATGCGCTTGTCCTTCATCGTGTCGAACATGGTGACGCGCTCGTTGACGAGCTGCATCAGATCCTTGTCGGAGGCGACGATGGTGACCTGCGCCCCGGCGTCGCCTGCGATGCGGGCATAGGTGGCGATGAGGTCGTCGGCCTCGTAGTTCTCCTGCTCGATGCAAGCCACCGAGAAGGCGCGGGTGGCGTCACGGATCAGCGCGAACTGGGGCTTCAGGTCCTCCGGCGGATCGGGCCGGTGCGCCTTGTAGTCGGCATAGAAATCGTTGCGGAACGACTTGCCGGAATGGTCGAAGATGACGCCGATATGGGTCGGCGGCTCGGTGCCGCTGGTCCCGTCGCGCAGCAGCCGCCAGAGCATGTTGCAGAAGCCGGCGACGGCGCCGACGGGCAGACCGTCGGACTTGCGGGTCAGCGGCGGCAGCGCGTGATAGGCGCGGAAGATGTAGGACGAGCCGTCGACGAGGACGACGTGATCGCCGGGTTTGACAGAAGAATCGGAGCGCGGCATGGCCGGATCATGCCGCGCTCCCGGTCAATATGCGACCCTTAAATCCGCCTCAGGCCGCCGGCTGCAGGCCCGCCGCGGGGCGCGGGGAGGCCGGGGAAAGGCGCGCCCAGGCCGGCCGTTCGAAGAGGAACTTCAGCCGCGTGTCCCTGACCAAGAGGTGCAGCAGCACCGGGGCGGCGACGCCGGCCGCGGTGACCAGCACCGAGACCGTTCCGAGATCGCTGATGAACCCGCTCTTCAGCAGCGCGATGCGGGTGACCGCCATCGGCAGGAAGAAGGCGAGATAGACGACGATCGAGTTCTGCCCGAGATAGCGCAGGAAGGAGGCGAAGGGGACCAGCGCCAGCAGGGCGGAGACGGTGACGACGGCGACGGCGCCGGCGAGCCCGAGCAGCAGCGACACGCCCGGCGCCTCGGAAAACCCGGCGAAGACCGCCCAGCCATTGGCGAGGCCCCAGGCCAGCAGGCCGGCGAGCGCCGGCAGCGCATGACGCTGCGCGGCGGCGGCGAGGCGGAAGATCCACGGCGCCAGGATGTAGCCGGAATAGAAGTAGACGAAGCGCGAGGCGAACTCGTCGGCGAGCACCCAGCCGGTGTGGATCGGCATCATCTCCAGCGAGGCGCCGATCAGCCAGATGGCGGCCGGATGGGCGCCGCGCGTCAGCTTGGTGAAGACGAAGAAGACCGGCAGCAGATAGATGAACCACAGCGTGCCGAAGGGCTGCACCGCGGTCATCAGCAGCGCGCCGGGAAGCTCGCTCCAGCTGTCGACCAGCGAGGGCGCCTTGAAGGCGAACTGGAGCGCCACCCACAGGAAGTAGAAATAGAAGAAGTGGACGACCTTGGTGTCGAGATAGGAGCGCCAGGGCTTGTCGATGCGGGTGGCGAGGAAGAGGCCCGAGATCATGAAGAAGTCGGGCATGCGGAAGGGCTTGGCGAAGGCGACGAGCCAGTGCATCCAGCCTTCGGCGCCGGCGGCCGCCTCGACGCCCAGCGTCGAATGCATCATCACCACGAAGATGATGCAGAAGCCCTTCGCATAATCGACCCAATCGACGCGACCTGTGCCATTCCGGGACATGTTGGACATCTTTCCTGCTCCGCTGCGGGACAGACGCGAGGCCTGCCGCCTTCCATGACCCTGCCCACGCAAGCCGCGTGCCGTACGCGGGATCGGCGCGGCCGCAGGCATGCGCGGGGGAGGAACGAGCGGCGTTGAAGGGGGGCGCGGGATCGACTATGGTCCGCCGCGATCGACGGCGAAGCACCCGTAGCTCAGCTGGATAGAGTGCTGCCCTCCGAAGGCAGAGGTCACAGGTTCGAATCCTGTCGGGTGCGCCATATCTCCAGAGGCGGCGAGGTGATCTCCGCCGTCCGCCGCCATCGCCTTTCGTGATCGTCGCAGGCTAGACCAAATCGCCAGTTCCCAGCTTCGCAAGCAGCGAACGGGAGGGTGCAAAGAAGGTCGTCCCGGTGTGGGCCGTGGAGACGTCCAGAAGCCGGTCGTATGCGCCTTCGGGCTCGCCGACGAACATCCGCTCCAGCATCTTCTCGATAACCCAGAGATGCCGGGCATAGCCTATGAAATAGGTGCCGAACTCCCCTTGGCCGGCCCGCCCGAACGGCATGTTGTCGCGCAGGATGTCATGCTCGTAGCCGTCTTCGTCGACGATGGTGGCGAGGGTCTTGTGGGACTTGCGGGGGGACGCGTCGTCGTCGATCTCGATATTGTCGATCTTGGTGCGCCCGACGATCTCCTCCTGTAACGCCGTGGGGATCCGGCCCCAGGCCGCAAGATCATGCAGATATTTCTGCACCACGACGTAGCTGCCGCCGGCAAAGCCGGGATCCTCGTCGCCAATGAGCGCGGCTTTCCCGATCTCGTGCCCGTCCGGGTTCGCCGTGCCGTCGACGAAGCCCAGCAGATCTCGCGCGTCGAAGTACCGGAAGCCCGAAACCTCGTCGATGACGCTCACCGCGGACCCGAGGGTCTGGAGCAGGATTCGCTCGAACTCGAAGCAGATGTCGGGCCGCTCGGAACGGATATGAAAGAGGATGTCGCCCGGCGTCGCCGGCGCCCTGTGCGGCCTCCCCTCGATTGCCGCAAAAGGCTTCAGCTCGCGCGGCTTCGCCGGTTCACCGAAACGATCCCACAGGTCGCTGCCGATCGCGGCGATGCAGGACAGGCGCGCGGAGAGATCCCTGAAACCGACCGTCTTGACCAGATCGTCGAGCCCGCCGAGCAGATCGCGGACTTTGGCAAGGGCCTCCGTTCCGTCGCTGACGCCTACCACCAGGAAAATCGCGGCTTGCGACAGCGGCGCCTCGATGCTCTGGGCATCGATCGGCACCCGATCCCAGGTATGTCCCGTCATATCTACCCCGCGTTCGAGCGTGTCCGTGGTGGCGGCGCAGCGCCGCTGTCACGAACTTCTACAGGCCCGACCGCCGCCTGTCTCCAGACAACCAGGTCCAAACACCGTACGCGCGGCATCGAGCGGCTGACGTCAAGGGATCTCGAAGGAGCAACCAATTCCTAGTGGCGCTTTACCCCCGCCAGACCCTCCGCGGGAGCGAATCAGGCGGTTTCCGCCTCCGTCTCCGGCATCAGGTCGACCGCCTTGAGGGCATGGGCCCAGGCGGCGCCGGCGCGCATTTCGGCGGCGACCCAGATCGCCTCCATGACCTGCTCGGCGGAGGCGCCGGCGCGGCGCGCGGCCTTGACGTGGCCCTCGATGCACCAGGGGCACTGCGTCACATGCGCGACCGCCACGGCGACGAGCTGCTTGGTGCGGGCGTCGAGGGCGCCGTCGGCGAACACCGCGGCGGAGAAGGCGCGGAAGGCGTCGTCAGCCTGCGGCGCCAGGGCGTGGCGGCGGTCGGCCAGCGCCTTCGTCGCCTTCGGGAAGCGCAGGTCAGACAAGGTGCACCCCCGGCGTCTCGAACTGCGGGAAGAGCACGTCGTCCTCGAGCCGGATATGCTCCTGCAGGTCGCCGACGAATTCGCGCAGCCCGGCATAGAGGCGCGTCCAGCTCCTGCAGGCGTCCCGCGGCGGGTTGAGATCGTTGGTCAGCCGCCCGATCTCGGCGACGTCGGCGGCGTGGTCCCCGTGATCGTCGCGCATCGCGGCGATCGGCACGTCGAGGGCGCCGGCGGCCCGCCGCATGGCGGGAAACAGGATCAGCTCCTCCTTCTTCATGTGGACCTCGAGCTCGCCGATCAGCCGGCGCAGCAGCGCCGCCAACCCGACGGGCACATGCTCGTCGCCGGCATGCACCGCCTCGACCAGTCCAGACAGCTCCGCCAGCTCGGCCAGCTGGGTGCGGTGCCTGGCGTGGTAGCGGCTTTCGATGAAGCGGGTGAGTTCCGCGGGTTCGCGCGGGGGCGGAAGCGTCTTCATGTCACGGTCTCCTGGTTATTGCAGCGGAAGGGCGGGCGGATCGCCGGCGGCGCCGACCGCCATGTGGAGCGAGCGCGCGATGCGCTCCGCCCGGTCGACGACATGCGCCGCCCCCTCGGGCGGACAGGTCTCGGCGGCGGTCTCGCGGAAGAGCGCCAGCCAGCGCTCGAAATGCTCCCAGCCAACCGGCAGGCCGGCATGGGCGACCACCGGCGCGCCGCGATAGTGGCCGGTCATCAGCGCGACCGAGGACCAGAAGGCGGTCATGCGCTCCAGATGCGGCTCCCAGTCGGCGATCCGCGCCTCGAAGATCGGGCCGAGGACGGCGTCCGCGCGGACCCTGGCGTAGAAGCGGCGGACGAGGCCCGCGAGGATGTCCTCGTCAAGGCCCGTGCGCGCCATCAGCTCGGCCGTCATCTCCGGGCGCACAGAGACTGTTCGCGGATCGGCTGAGGACATCGGCGCCTCCGGTTCGGGATTGATTTCGGGCGGGCGCCCGATTAATAGGTATTCTAAATACCGATTGTAACGGATGGCAAGGGCCGATGCGTCTCACCTCCTTCACCGACTACGGGCTGCGCATGCTGATGCGCATGGCGAGCGCGCCCGGACAGGCATTCTCCACCGCCGAGCTGGCGGAGGAGTTCCGCCTCTCGCGCAATCACCTGACGAAGATCATGCAGAAGCTCGCCCGCGCCGGGATCGTCACGACGCGGCGCGGCAGCGGCGGCGGGGCGGTGCTGTGCAGGGCGCCCGGGGACATCCGCCTCGGCGAGATCGTCAGGCTGCTGGAGGAGGGACAGACGCTGGTCGAGTGCTTCGGGCCCGGCGGCGGCGAGTGCACCATCGACGGCTGCTGCCGCCTCAAGGGGCGGCTGCGCCAGGCCGAGGCGCGGTTCCTGGACGACCTGAACCGGACGACGCTCGCCGACATCGCCCTGCCGGTCCGGAAGGCGGCATGACCGCGAACGGCCATGCGACGGGGTCGCTGAGCGTCGCCGAGCGGCGGACGGGGCTGGCGCTCGCGGTGCTGGTGGCGCTGCTCGGGCTCGCCATGGCGGTCGCGGCGCGGCACGGCGTGATGGCGGTGCACGGCTTCATGGCGCTGGCGCTCGGCGCCGGCATCGCGCTGCTCGTCGGCGGCGCCGTCTACGATCCCGAGCCGCCGACCGACCGCCTCGCCCGCTACTACGACGCGCCGACCCGCTTCGGCATCGCGATGACGCTCGTCTGGGCGATGATCGGCATGGGCGTCGGCGTGTGGGTGGCGGCGCTCCTCTACTGGCCGGAGGCGACGCCCGCCCTGCCGTGGACCAGCTTCGGGCGGCTGCGCCCGGTGCACACCACCGGCATCATCTTCGGATTCGGCGGCAACGCGCTGATCGCCACCTCGTTCCACGTCCTGCAGCGCACCTCGCGGGCGCGGCTCGCCGATTCCGTCAGCCCGTGGTTCGTGCTGCTGGGCTACAACCTGTTCTGCCTGTGGGCGGTGTCCGGCTATGTGATGGGCAGCACCCAGTCGAAGGAATACGCCGAGGCGGAATGGTATGCCGACCTGTGGCTGGTCGTCGTCTGGGTCGTCTATTTCGTGCTCTACCTGCGCACGCTGGCGCGGCGCAACGAGCCGCACATCTACGTCGCCAACTGGTACTACCTCGCCTTCATCCTGGTCGTGGCGATGCTGCACATCGTCAACAACCTGGCGTTGCCGGTG
>JBFWXZ010000009.1:0-37191 GCA_050186955.1 Flavobacteriaceae bacterium | reverse complement strand
GGTGTTCGTGGCTACCTCCGCAACTGGATTCTTAGCCTTCGCCGGAATGACGGATAGTAGCGAGGCCTAGGTTCCAATCGTCATTCCGGCGAAGGCCGGAATCCAGTTGCAGCGCCGCGATATTCTCCGGCCCGCCCTTCGAGACGGGCCGTTCCGGCCCGTCTCGAAGGGCGGGCCCATGTGCAATTCACCCCGCCCGGACGGTCTCGCGCTGGCGGTGCCGCCAGTCCTTCGGCGTCCACGGCTCGAGATTGGAGGGCGGCAGCGGCTCGCGGCCGAGGATCATGTCTGCCGCCTTCTCGCCGACCATGATCGACGGCGCGTTGAGGTTGCCGTTGGTGATCTGCGGGAAGATCGAGGAATCGGCGACCCGCAGCCGGTCGACGCCGATGACGCGGCACTGCGGATCGACCACCGCGCCGGCGTCGCCCTCGCGGCCCATGCGCGCCGTGCCGCAGGGGTGATAGGCGCTCTCGACATGCTCGCGGATATAGGCGTCGAGCGCCTCGTCGCTTTGCGCCGCCCGCCCGGGCGCGATCTCCTCGCCGCGATACTTGTCGAAGGCCTTCTGCGCGAACAGCTCGCGGGTCAGCCTGATGGCGCGGCGGAAGTCGCGCCAGTCGTCCTCGTGGCTCATATAGTCGAAGCTGATCAGCGGCGCCTCGGCGGCCTCCGCCGAGGCCAGCGTCACGCTGCCGCGCGATTTCGAGCGCATCGGCCCGACATGCGCCTGGAAGCCCGGCACCTTGGCCGCTGCCCGCCCGTCATAGCGCACCGCCAGCGGCAGGAAGTGATACTGGATGTCGGGATAGGGGACGCCGGCGGCGGAACGGATGAAGCCCGCCGCCTCGAAATGGTTGGTCGCCCCGGTTCCCTCGCCGGTGAGCAGCCAGCGCAGCCCGATCAGCCCCTTGGCGACGAGGCCGAGCGCGTAGTGCAGCGTCACGTTCAGCTTGGCGGCGTACTGGACGTAGAGCTCCAGATGGTCCTGCAGGTTGCGGCCCACCCCCTCCAGCGCCGAGACGATTTCGATGCCGTGATCCTTGAGCGCGGCCGGGTCGCCGATGCCGGAGCGCATCAGGATCGCCGGCGAGTTGATCGGCCCCGCCGCCAGCACCACCTCCTTGCGCGCCCTCGCGAACTTCTCGCGCCCGCCCTGCCGGTAGGCGACGCCGCTGGCGCTCGCGCCCTCGAAGACGACGCGGTCGGCGAGCGCGCCGGTCGCCAGCGTCACCCGCCCGGTCTTCATCGCCGGCCGCAGATAGGCGTTGGCCGCCGACCAACGGATGCCGCGCCATACCGTGCGCTCCATCGGGCCGAAGCCCTCCTGCCGCTCGCCGTTGTAGTCGAGCGTCGCCCCGTAGCCGGCTTCGATCCCCGCCTCGATGAAGGCGCGGTGCAGCGGGTTCGACAGCCGCCCGCGGGTGACGTGCAGCGGCCCCGACTGGCCGCGCCAGGCGCTCTGCGCGCCGTGGCTCGTCTCCATGCGCCGGAAGTAGGGCAGCACGTGCCGGTATCCCCAGCCGCTCGCGCCCATCTCCTCCCAGGTGTCGAAATCGTCCGGGTGGCCGCGCACGAAGACCATGCCGTTGATCGACGACGAGCCGCCGATCACCTTGCCGCGCGGCGTCGCCAGTACCCGTCCGCCGAGATGCGGCTCCGGCTGGGTGCGGAAGCCCCAGTCGTAGCGCTTCATGTTCATCGGATAGGCGAAGGCGGCCGGCATCTGGATCAGCGGGCCGAAATCGCTGCCGCCATACTCGATGACGAGGATCGTGCCCATGTCGGCCTCCGCGAGGCGGTAGGCGAGCGCCGAGCCCGCCGAGCCGGAGCCGACGATGACGTAGTCGAAGCTCTCGCCCTCGGGCAGGGCCGCTTCAGTACGGGGCATCCTGCGCTCCCCTGCCGGTATAGATGCCGCGAAGCTGGCTGTAGGCCTCGATGCCGCCGCGCCCGTTCTCGCGCCCGATGCCGGACTGCTTCATGCCGCCGAAGGGCATCTCGATGGGGGTGAGGTTGTAGGCGTTGATCCAGGCGGTGCCGGCCTTGAGCCGGGAAACGATCCGTCGCGCGCGGCCGGTATCGGCGCTGTAGACGCCGCAGGCGAGGCCGTATTCGGTGGCGTTGGCGCGCCGCACCGCCTCGTCCTCGTCGCCGAAGGTCAGCACCGTCATCACCGGCCCGAAGATCTCGTCGCGCACGATGGGCGCGCTGTCGTCGTCGGCGAGGAAGATGGTCGGGGCGACGAAGAAGCCGTTCTCGAAGCCTTGCGGGTGCACGGTCCGGCCGCCGCAGACCAGCTTGGCGCGCCGCTTGCCGGTGGTGATGAAGGCCATCACCCGGTCGCGCTGCGCTGCCGAGATCAGCGGGCCGATATGGGTCGCCGGATCGAGCGGGTCGCCGATCGTCATCCGGTCCACCCGCTCATGCGCGCGCTGCAGGAACTCGTTGACCACCGAGCGGTGGACGAAGACGCGCGTGCCGTTGGAGCAGATCTGGCCGGAGGAATAGAAATTGCCGAGCAGCGCCCCGGTCACCGCGTTGTCGATGTCGGCGTCGGCGCAGACGATGATCGGCGACTTGCCGCCGAGCTCCAGCGTCACCGGCTTCAGCCGTTCCGCCGCCGCCGCGTAGACCTTGCGTCCGGTCGGTACCGAGCCGGTGACCGAGACCTTGTCGACGTCCTCGTGGCCGGCGAGCCGGGCGCCGACCTCGCCCGCCCCCTGGACGTCGTTGAAGCAGCCGTCGGGCAGGCCGGCCTCGCTCAGGATACCGGCCAGCGCCAGCGCGCTGAGCGGCGTCATCTCGGAGGGCTTGAAGACCATGGTGTTGCCGCAGGCGAGCGCCGGCGCCGCCTTCCAGCAGGCGATCTGGATCGGATAGTTCCACGCGCCGATGGCCCCGACGACGCCGTGCGGCAGCCGCTCGATCTCCACCTCGTCGCCGCCCACCGCGATCCGCTCGGGTGAAAGCAGCGCCTCCGCGCCGGCGTAGAAGTCGAGGCAGTCGGCCCCCGACAGCGCGTCGGCGACCAGCGTCTCGGAGATCGGCTTGCCGGTGTCGAGCGTCTCCAGCCGCGACAGCTCCTCGTTGCGCTCGCGGATGATCGCGGCGGCGCGCGCCAGCACCGCGCCGCGCTCCGCCGCCGGCGTCGCCGCCCAGCCGGCCTGCGCGTCGCGCGCCGCGGCGACGGCCTCGTCGACCTCCTCGCGCGCGGCGTGGCGGATCTCGGCGATCGTCTCGCCGGTCGCCGGATAGATGTCCTCGACGATCTCGCCGCGTCCGGGGCGCAGCGCGCCGCCGATGAACAGCGAGCCGCCGGGCTGTGCGTCGAGCGTGCTCATGCCGCCTCCATCCGGGTCGCCGCGAGGATCGCGTCGACGCCCTCCATGACCAGCGCCCGGGTCTGGCGCGCCTGCGGACCGTCGCGGTTGAGCGTCGCGCGTATCCACGCGCCGTCGATCAGGCAGGCGATCATCTCCGCCACCCTGCGCGCTTCCCCGGGCCGCACCAGCTCGCGCACCGCGTGGGTGAGGTTGTCGGCGAGCCGCCGCTGGTAGATGCGCTGCACCCGCCCGAGGGTCGGCGAATGCGCGGCCTCCGCCCAGAAGGCGAGCCAGACGGCGGCGAGCTCAGGGTCGTGCTGCTCGTAGGAGAGGCAGGAATCGACGATGGCGGCGATGCGCGCCTCCGCCCCCTCGCAATGGCGGAAGCGCTCGACCATGGCCGAGGAGAGTTCCTCGGTGAGCAGCCTGAGCGTCGCCTCCAGCAGCCCGGCCTTGTCGGAGAAGTAGTGGGCGACGAGGCCCGGCGAGACGCCGGCGCGGCCGGCGATCTCGCCCAGCGAGGCGCGCGCGAAGCCGAGCTTGCCGATCGTCGCGATGGCTGCCTCGATGAGCTGTCGCCGCCGAAGTTCCTCATTGTCCCGCCGGTTCATGTTGCAAACCTTGAATGATCGTTCAAATTATAGCGCGAAAAGGGCCGCCTGCAAATGCCAGTAGAGATGCAATCGGCTTGAACAGGCGTTCAAACTTTTGTTTGCGCCCGGCGGTGGCCGCTGTCTAGACTGTCGGCGGAACAGGCCCGGCCCACCGCCGGGAGACAAGTACGCGCCGCGCCGCCCCCGGCGGGAGCGCGATCTCAAGGAGGAGAAGTCATGTTCAAGAAGCTCGTCACCGCCACAGCCGTGGTCGCCGCCTTGGCCGCCAGCCTGGCCGCCGTCGCGGCGCCCGCCTTCGCCGCCGAGCCGGATTCCTGCCGCAAGGTGCGCTTCTCCGACGTCGGCTGGACCGACATCACGGCGACGACGGCGACCGCCTCGGTGGTGCTCGAGGCGCTCGGCTACGACCCCGGCGTCCAGGTGCTGTCGGTGCCGGTCACCTACACCTCGATCGCCAACAACGACATCGACGTCTTCCTCGGCAACTGGATGCCGACCATGGAGGCCGACATCGCGCCGTTCCGGGAGAAGGGCACCGTGGAGACGGTGCGCGCCAATCTCAAGGGCGCCAAATACACCCTCGCGGTGCCGAAATATCTCTACGACAAGGGGCTCAAGGACTTCGCCGACATCGCCAGGTTCAAGGACGACCTCGACGGCAAGATCTACGGCATCGAGCCGGGCAATGACGGCAACCGGCTGATCCTCGACATGATCGAGGCCGACACCTTCGGGCTGAAGGGCTTCGAGCTGGTGGAGTCCTCCGAGCAGGGCATGCTGGCGCAGGTGTCGCGCGCTGCCCGCAACAAGGACGCGATCGTCTTCCTCGGCTGGGAGCCGCACCCGATGAACGCCAATTACGACATGGCGTATCTGTCCGGCGGCGACGACGTGTTCGGCCCCGATTTCGGCGGCGCCACCGTCTACACCAATGTCCGCAAGGGCTACGCGGCCGACTGCCCCAATATCGGCAAGCTGCTCGACAATCTCGAATTCTCGCTCAAGCTGGAGAACGAGATCATGGGCTCGATCCTCAATGACGGCGCCGAGCCGAAGGCGGCGGCGACCGAGTGGCTGAAGAAGAACCCGCAGGTCCTCGACGGCTGGCTCGCCGGCGTCACGACCTTCGACGGCGGCGACGCCATGGCGGCGGCCAAGAAGTCGCTGGGAATGTAGTCGCTGGGGATGTAGTCGCAGGGAGTGTCGTCGCCGGGCGACACCGCGATGGGGGCGCGTAGGCCATGGACTGGCTGACCGAATACCGGCTGCCGCTCGGGCGCTGGATGAGCGACGCGGTCGACGCGCTCAACGCCCATGCGGCCGGTTTCTTCGACGCCGTGTCCGGCGGCCTCGGCTTCCTCATCGACGGCCTGATCGACGCCCTGCTGGCGATGCCGCCGCTGCTGCTGGTCGCGCTCTTCGCGCTCATCGGCTGGCTGGTCCAGCGCAGCCTCGCGCTGGCGGCGACGATCGTCCTGTCGCTGCTGCTGATCATCAATATGGGGCTGTGGAAGGAAACCATCGAGACGCTGGCGCTGGTGCTCGTCGCCACTGCGATCTGCATGGGCCTCGGCGTGCCGGTCGGCATCATGGCGGCGCATCGCCCGTGGCTGGAGAAGGCGCTGCGCCCGGTGCTCGACCTCATGCAGACGATCCCGACCTTCGTCTATCTGATCCCGACGCTGATCCTGTTCGGCCTAGGCGTCGTGCCGGGGCTGATCTCGACCATCGTCTTCGCCATTCCCGCGCCGATCCGGCTGACCACGCTCGGCATCAAGTCGACACCCAAGCCACTGCTCGAGGCCGGCCAGTCCTTCGGCTGCACCCGCCGCCAGCTGCTGGCCAAGGTCGAGCTGCCCTACGCCATGCCGACCATCATGGCCGGGCTCACCCAGTGCATCATGCTGTCGCTCTCCATGGTGGTGATCGCCGCCCTCGTCGGTGCCGACGGGCTCGGCAAGCCGGTGGTGCGCGCGCTTAACACGGTCAACATCGCCAAGGGCTTCGAGGCCGGCCTCGCCATCGTCATCGTCGCCATCCTGCTCGACCGCGTCTTCCGCCGCCCGGAGAGGCAGGGCGGGCGATGAGCCCGCCGGCAGACATTGGGGGGCGGGCGATGAGCCCGCCGGCTGACATTGGGGGCGGGCGATGAGCCCGCCGGCTGACATTGGGGGCGGGCGATGAGCCCGCCGGCTGACATTGGGGGCGGGCGATGAGCCCGCCGGCTGACATGGGGGACGGGCGATGAGCGCGGGCAACGGGACGGCGATCCGCTTCGAGAATGTCGACATCGTCTTCGGCACGCGGCCCGACGCCGCGCTGCCGCTGATCGACAGCGGCCGCTCGCGCGAGGAGATCCTGTCGGAGACCGGCCAGGTGCTCGGCTGCTGCGGCGCCACGCTGGCCGTCGAAAAGGGCGAGATCTGTGTCCTCATGGGGCTTTCCGGCTCCGGCAAGTCGACGCTGCTGCGCGCCGTCAACGGCCTCAACAAGGTGGCGCGCGGCAAGGTCGAGGTGACGACCGCCAGCGGCGTCGTCGACGCCGCCTCCTGCACCGAGGATGAGCTGCGCGAGCTGCGCCGCAACGGCTGCGCCTTCGTCTTCCAGCAATTCGCCCTGCTGCCCTGGCGCACCGTCGCCGAGAATGTCGGCTTCGGGCTCGAGGTGCGCGGCGCCGGCAAGGAGGAGATCGACGCCAAGGTGAAGGAGAAGCTGGCGCTGGTCGGGCTTTCCGAATGGGCCGACAAATACGCCCACGAGCTGTCCGGCGGCATGCAGCAGCGCGTCGGCCTCGCCCGCGCGCTCGCCACCGACGCCGACATCCTGCTGATGGACGAGCCGTTCTCCGCCCTCGACCCGCTGATCCGCACGCGCCTCCAGGACGAGCTGGTCGACCTCCAGAAGACGCTCGGCAAGACCATCCTCTTCGTCAGCCACGACCTCTCCGAGGCGACCAAGATCGGTCGCCACATCGCGATCATGGAGGGCGGCCGCATCGTCCAGCACGGCACCCCCGACGAGATCGTGAAGAACCCGGCCAACGATTATGTCCGCGCCTTCGTCTCGCATATGGCGGTGGGCGGCTGAGCCGACCTTCATGCGGCGCCTGCTGCCTTTCCTTCTGCTTCTCCTGCTGCCGCTGGCGGCGCGCGCCGGCGATCTCTATTTGGCGGAGGCCTTCGTCACAGGCCGCGGCGAGGAGAGCGCCCGCGCGGCCTTCGCGCAGGCCTTTCCGAAGGTGCTCGGCAAGGTCTCGGGCGACTGGCGGCTGGCCGGCGATCCGCGCGTCGCGGCGCTTGCCGGCGATGCCGGTTCCCATGTCGAGAGTTTCACCGCCACCGACCGCATGGCCGGCATTCCGCTGCACGACGAGGAGGGCACGCGCAAGCGCCCGCACATCTTCGCCGTCGCCTTCGACCGCGCGGGGATCGACCGGGTTCTGGCGGAGCTCGGATCGCGGCCGTGGCCCGAGCCGCGCCCGCGGATCCTTGTCATCGTCGATGTCGCCAACGGCAGGGAGGGGTTCACGCTCGTGCGCGGCGGCGCGAAGGGCCGCGACATGGCGGACGCGCTCGCCGTCGCCGCCGGTGAGGCGGGGCTGGGGATCGCGCTGCCCGCCGGGATCATCATCGCCATGCGCGATCCCTATCCGGCCTCGCGCAAGGCCGGCGACGCCCGCTGGTTCTCGAAGGCGCTGGAGGAGGCGGGTGCGAGGATCGCGCTCGCCGGACGGCTGACATGGAACCCGCTGCGCCCGGGCTGGAGCGTCGACTGGATGCTCGAGGGCGCGGTGCCGGTGAAGCACTGGAGCGTCGACGGCGTCAGCTTCGACGCCGCCTTCCGCGCCGGCCTGCGCGGCGCCGCGCAGGTCCTTTCCGGCAACGGCGCGCCGTAAGGCCTGTCCGGCCTATTTGGCCTTGCGGTAGAGCTCGGGATTGAGCGCCGGGTCGTTGTACATCTTGAACTGGTAGTAGACGCGAAAGCCCCGCCGCCCGGCGGCGGCGTCGGCGAGCAGTGTATCGAGCGCGGCGGCGAGGTCGTCGCGCTGGCGCTCGATGACGGCGAGCTTGTGCTTACAGGCGGCGACGTGCTCGGCTGAGGCGTCCTCGCGCACCGTCTCCTCCCACATGTGGAAGCGCTTCAGCGACAGGATCGACAGCCGGTCGATGATCATCCCCGGCGTCTCGGAGTTCATCGGCAGGGCGTCGGCGAAGGGGCCGAGCCCGGTGAACAGCAGCTCGTCCATCTTCTCGATGAAGTTGTTGCGCTGCTGGTTGTAGCCGTCGATGGCGCGCTTGGCGCGGTAGACGTAGTCGGCGCCCATGTCGTCGCGCCGCGCCTTGTCCTCCTCGTGCCACAGCGAGAAGTTGCGCCAGTGGTTCTCCTCGGCGAGGCGCAGCAGCCCGTCGCCCCGAATGTCGGCGCCCTGCTCGTGCCAGTCGCGGGTGCGCGCGTCCTGCATGGCGGCGATGTCGGCGGCGGCGATGGTCATGGGCGGGTCTCCGGATCGGTTGCCGGTGCGATTGGCACGCCGGCGCGCGGCCCGTCAATGCCTCAACTCGGCTTCAGCGCGGCTTAAGCGCCCCTTGCACCGCCGCGAAGGCCTCCTGCGGCGAGACGTCCCGCGTCCGCGAGCCGATCGGCACGACATCGGGATTGAGCGGCCCGGTATGGGCGTGGCTCGAGCCGCAATAGATCGCCACCGCCGGCGTGCCCGTCGCCGCGCCGAGATGCAGCAGGCCGGAATCGTTGGCGGCGAGGACATCCGCCGCCGCCGCCTGCAGGGCGGCCTGGTAGAGGTCGGTGCCGGTGAAGTCGTGCACCGCCTCGCCGGCCTCCGCCGCGATGCGCGCCGCCAGCTCCTTCTCCGCCGGCCCGCCCATCACGGCGATTCGCATGCCGTCATCCGCCGCCAGCCTCGCCAGCGCGGCGAAGCGCTCGATCGGCCAGGTCCGCACCGGGTCGTTGCAGCCCGGCGCGATGGCGAGCAGCGGCCGCCCGTCCCCGGCAATGCCGTTGGCGCGCTTCCAGCCTGCGCGCTGCGCGTCGGTGACGGTCAGTCGCGGCGGCGGCACCGGCGCATCGCGCGGCGCGTCCGCCGGCAGCGCCAGCAGCACGCAGCGCCGGCCGAGATTCTCGACCTGCTTCTCGCCGTGGCGGATGTCGGTCAGAAGCCCGTAGCGATACTCGCCGAGCCAGCCGACGCGCTCCGGGATGCCGGCGAGCCACGGCGCCAGCGCGTCCTTGAAGGTGCCGAGCATCAGATAGGCGCTGCCATAGCCGCGTGCCCGCAACGCGCCGGCCAGTTCGCGGCGCTTGCCGAGCGACAGCTTGCCGCGCGGGAAATCGGCGACGATGGTCTCGCGCACCTCCGGCATCAGGCCGGTCAGCGGCGCGCAGAGCCTCGACGACAGCACGTCGATGGCGCGGTCGGGAAAGCGCTCGCGCAGCACCTGCAGCACCGACTGGCAGCGCACGAAATCGCCGATCCACATGAAGGGGACGACGAGGATGGGCGAATTGTCCTTCGCGGCGGGCAAGGCGAAGGGAGCTCTAGCTGCCGTGCACGATCGACGGGCCGTCGACGATCTTCGGGTCGACCTCGCCGATGGCGTCGGCGTCCTTGTCGCTGTAGTCGAGGCGGGCGAGCAGCGAGCGCAGGACGTTGAGGCGCAGCCGCAGCTTGTCGTTCGACTTCACCACCGTCCACGGCGCGTTGTCGGTATGCGTCGCCTGCATCATCGCGTCGCGGGCGCGGCCGTAGTCGTCCCAGTGCGACAGCCCCTTGAGGTCGACCTCGGAGAGCTTCCAGGTCTTCAGCGGGTCGTGCCGGCGGTCGTGGAAGCGCTTGAGCTGCATCTCGCGCCCGACATTGAGCCAGAACTTGGCGAGGATGATGCCGTCATCGGTCAGCATGGTCTCGAATTTCGGCGCCTCCCTGAGGAACTGCGCCGTCTGCTCCGGCGTGCAGAAGCCCATCACCGGCTCGACGCCGGCGCGGTTGTACCAGGAGCGGTCGAACACCGTCATGTCGCCGGCCGTCGGCAGCCGCCGCACATAGCGCTGGAAATACCACTGGCCCTGCTCTTCCTCGGTCGGCTTGGTCAGCGCCGCGATGTGGGCGTGGCGCGGATTGAGGTGCTGCATCATGCGCATGATCGTGCCGCCCTTGCCGGCGGCGTCGCGGCCCTCGAAGACGACGACGAGGCGGCGCCTCTCCTCGTCGAGCCAGCGCTGCACCTTGAGCATCTCGATCTGCAGCTTCGTCAGCCGCCTGTCATACTTCTTGCGCTTCATGCGCTTGTCGTATGGATAGTCACCTGAGCGGAAGGCGTTCTCCTCGATCCAGGCCGGCAGCTTCGGATCGTCGAGGGAGAATTCGTCCCACCGTTCGGCGGAGGTTTGGCGCTTGGACATGAGACGCTCGCTGGACGTTGATCGCGGCCGCCCTGCGGCGGTCACGGCCATGAACCTATCAGCCGCATCCGGCGGCGCAATGGCGCTCGGCCGATGACGGACGCGGATACGCGCTCGCGCAGGCACGACCGCGCCCCCCGGCGCACCGCGCTGGCGCTCGCCGTCGCGCTGGCGCTGGCCGTCGCCGTCGTCGCGGCGACCGGGATATGGTGGGGCTGGGCGGCCGCCGGCTTCGCGCTGATGGCGGCGGCGGTGCTGCTGATCGCGCTGCCGGCGCCGGACGCCCCGGCGCATCGCGCGCCCGACACCGGGCTGATGGCGCGCATCGAGCGCGACGTCGCCTTCACCGGCGTCATCGGCGGCTATCCCGACCCGGTGATCCTGCTCGACGGGCGCGGCAACACCCGCTTCCTCAACCAGGCGGCCCGCGACGGCTTCCCCTCGATCGCCGCCGGGCAGCTCGTCACGCTGTTCCTGCGCGCCCCCGAGCTCGCCGCGGCCCTCGACCGCGTCACCGAGGGCGGCGGCAACGAGATCGCCTCGTTCTCGGAAGGCTTTCCCAACGAGCGCCGGCTCGAGGTCCATGTCGTCCCGGTCGGCCAGCGCGGCCAGCGCGGGCGGCCGGAGATGGTCATGCTGGTGGTGCGCGACCTGACGCCGGCGCAGCGGCTGGAGCGCATGCGCGCCGATTTCGTCGCCAATGCCAGCCACGAGCTGCGCACCCCGCTGGCCTCCCTCACCGGCTTCATCGAGACCCTCCAGGGCCCGGCGAGGAACGATCCGGCGGCGCGCGAGAAGTTCCTCGACATCATGGCCCGGCAGGCGCGGCGCATGGCCCGCCTGATCGACGATCTGCTGTCGCTCAGCCGCATCGAGCTCAAGGCCAACATCCAGCCCGATTCGCGCGCCGACCTCGCCCAGGTGCTGCGCCACGTCGTCGACAGCCTGGCGCCCATCGCCTCGGAGAACGGCGTCGACATCGAGGCCGATCTGCCCGCCGGCCCCCTCGTCATGCGCGGCGACCGCGACGAGCTGACCCAGGTCTTCCAGAACATCACCGAGAACGCGATCAAATACGGCCGCGACGGCAAGAAGGTCGAGCTGCGGCTGGAGGTCGATGGCGGGCGCAACGAGGCGGCGGTCTCGATCCGCGACCACGGGCCGGGCATCCCCGCCGTCCACCTGCCGCGGCTGACCGAGCGCTTCTACCGCGTCGACGTCGCCCAGAGCCGCGAAACCGGCGGCACCGGGCTCGGCCTCGCCATCGTCAAGCACATCCTCAACCGCCATCGCGGAACGCTGCGCGTGGACAGCCGCGAGGGCGAGGGCGCGACCTTCACAGTTCACCTGCCGCTACTCCCCGGCGAGCCCGGCGAGAGCTAGAAAAGGCAAGCAATATCAGAAGGTTGTCGCGTCACCCAATTGTCATGCGGGTGACATAGAAACATCGTGCGCGGCCCCTAGAGTCCGGACTCGCAAACAGCCGGGACAGACCGCGAATGCGCCTCCCGGTTTCGAGATCCTCGAACGTCAAGGAAAACGCCATGAAATTCGCAACCCTTGCCGGCACGACCATGCTCGCCGGCGTCGTGCTGGCCTCGCCCGCGATGGCCCGCGACCAGATCCAGATCGCCGGTTCCTCCACGGTCCTGCCCTATGCCCAGATCGTCGCCGAGGAATTCGGCAAGACCTTCTCCAACTACAAGTCGCCGGTCGTCGAGTCGGGCGGTTCCTCCGCCGGCCTCAAGCAGTTCTGCCAGGGCGTCGGCCCCGACACGATCGACGTCGCCAACGCCTCGCGCAAGATCAAGGACTCCGAGGTCAAGTCCTGCGCCGAAGCCGGCGTGAAGGACATCATCGAGGTTCGCTTCGGCTATGACGGCATCGTCTTCGCCTCCGACGCCAACGGCGCCTCCTACGCCTTCGAGCCGAAGGACTGGTTCCTGGCGCTGGCCCCGAAGGTTCTCGTCGACGGCAAGCTGGTCGACAATCCGAACAAGACCTGGAAGCAGGTGAACGACAAGTTCCCCGACGTCCAGATCGCCGCCTTCATCCCCGGCGAGAAGCACGGCACCCGCGAGGTCTTCGAGGAGAAGGTCCTCGCCGAGGGCTGCGAGGCCAGCGGCGCCATGGAGGCCATGGTCTCCGGCGGCATGGACAAGAAGGATGCCCACAAGGCCTGCGTGCAGGTCCGCAAGGACGGCGTCGCGGTCGACATCGACGGCGACTACACCGAGACCCTGGCGCGCATCTCCTCGAACCCGCAGGGCATCGGCGTCTTCGGCCTGTCCTTCTACGAGAACAACACCGACAAGCTGCAGGTCGCCACGATGAGCGGCGTCACCCCGTCGGTCGAGACCGTCGCCAAGGGCGAGTATCCGGTGTCGCGCCCGCTCTTCTTCTACATCAAGAAGGCGCATATCGGCGTCATTCCGGGCCTCAAGGAATATGCCGAGTTCTTCGTCTCCGACCGCATGGCCGGCCCCGACGGCCCGCTCGCCGAATACGGCCTCGTGCCGGCTCCGGAAGACGAGCTGAAGCAGGTCCAGGACGCGGTGAAGAGCGAAACCACGCTCGGCATGTAAGTCCGGCAGTGAGTAGCGGCGCCGGGCGATAAGCCCGGCGCCGGTTTCCTTCATCCTTCCATCCGACGACGGGGAACGCGAAATTGTCCACCGGGCTGCTCCTCCTCCTGCTGGCCGCCGCCTTCCTTGTCGCCGTTCTCGTCGGCAGGGGCAGGGCGGGCAGCCTGTGGCGCGCCGGCGCCAGGCTGCATTCGCGCCCCGCCTATCACGGCGTCTTCCTCGCCATGGTCACCGTCCTGCCGGCGCTCGCCGTGGTCGTCGTCTGGGCGATCGCCGAGCCGGTGGCGATCTCCTCGGTGGCCCGCGCCGAACTGCCGCCCGAGGTCAGGGCGCTGCCGGCCTCCGAGCAGTCGCTGGTCCTCGGCGTCGTCTCCAACCTCGCGAACGGCTATGACCGCCTCGGCGCCGACGACATCGCCGCCGTCCGCGCCGGCGGCGACGGCGTCCAGCGGCTTCTCGCCGAGCGCGGCATCTTCGTGCCCGCCGCTCCCGAGGCCTATGTCGTCGACCTCGCCGAGCGCATGGCCGGGCTCAAGCGCACCAGCCGGCTCGCCGCCGCCGCCGTCACCATCCTCGCCGCGCTCGCCGGCTTCCTCCTCGGCTGGCGGCGCATCGCGCCCGGCATGCGGGCGCGCAACCTGGTCGAGCGGATGATGATGGCCGGCCTCATGGCCGCCTCCGCCGTCGCCATCCTCACCACCGTCGGCATCGTGCTGTCGGTGCTGTTCGAATCGATCCACTTCTTCTCGCTGGTGCCGATCACCGACTTCCTCTTCGGCACCGTGTGGGACCCGCGCTTCTCAGCGCCGGGCCGCGACGGCGCCGGCCAGTTCGGCATCCTGCCGCTGCTCTGGGGCACCCTCTACATCTCCTTCGTGGCGCTGCTGGTCGCCGTCCCCGTCGGCCTGTTCTCGGCCATCTACATGGCCGAATACGCCGATAGCCGGGTGCGCGCCTTCGCCAAGCCGGTGCTGGAAATCCTCGCCGGCATCCCGACCATCGTCTACGGCCTGTTCGCGCTGATCACCTTCGGGCCCGTCCTGCGCGACACCGGCGCCGCCGTCGGCATCGACATCTCGGCCAATTCGGTGCTGACCGCCGGCATCGTCATGGGGGTGATGATCATCCCCTTCGTCTCCTCGCTTTCCGACGACATCATCACCGCCGTGCCGCGCGCGCTGCGCGAGGGCTCCTACGGGCTCGGCGCGACGCAGTCGGAGACGATCAAGAAGGTGGTCATGCCGGCCGCCCTGCCGGGCATCGTCGGCGCCGTGCTGCTCGCCGCCTCGCGCGCCATCGGCGAGACGATGATCGTCGTCCTCGCCGCCGGCATCGCCGCCAACCTCACCGCCAATCCGCTGGAGCCGGTCACCACCATCACGGTGAAGATCGTCAGCCAGCTCACCGGCGACCTCGAGTTCAACTCGCCGCAGACCCTCGTCGCCTTCGCGCTCGGCCTGACGCTGTTCATCATCACGCTCGGGCTCAACATCGTGGCGCTGCGCACGGTCCGCAAATACCGGGAGCAGTACGAATGAGCGACACCGTCATCCCGGTCTACCGGCCGAGCGCCGACGAGGCGCAGGCGCTGACCCGCAGGCGCTACGCCGCCGAGCGCCGTTTCCGCCTCTACGGCGTCGCCGCGCTGAGCTTCGCCTTCTTCTTCCTCGTCGTCCTGTTCACCTCCATCGTCTCCAACGGCTGGAGCGCCTTCCTGCAATCCTCCTTCGAGCTGCAGGTGAAGCTCGACCGCGAGGTCATCGATCCCGACGGCACCGGCGACAAGGACAGGATCCGCGTCGCCGACTACACGAAGCTGGCCCGCCAGGCGCTCTACGAGACCCTCGGCGTCGACGCCTCCAGCCGGCCGGAACGCCGCGACGCCAACGCCCTGCTGTCGCGCGGCGTCGACGTGCAGATCCGCAACGCGGTGCTCGCCGACCCCTCGCTGATCGGCGGCACGGTGACGCTCGACCTGCTCGCCCATGGCGACGTCGACGCGCTGCTCAAGGGCGCCATCGACCGCTCCATCCCCGAGGCGCGCCGCCAGGTCAACGACCGCCAGCTCGCCTGGGTCGACAGGCTGGTCGCGGAGGGCGTGCTGAAGAAGCGCTTCAACTGGGGGCTGTTCACCTTCGGCGCCTCCAGCCAGCCTGAAACGGCCGGCCTGCTGGTCGCCATCGTCGGCTCCTTCTTCATGATGCTCATCGTCGCCGCCCTCGCGGTGCCGATCGGCGTCGCCGCGGCGATCTACCTGGAGGAGTTCGCGCCGCGGAACCGGCTGACCGACCTCATCGAGGTCAACATCAACAACCTCGCCGCCGTGCCCTCCATCGTCTTCGGCCTGCTCGGCCTCGCCATCTTCATCAACTTCCTCGGCCTGCCGCGCTCGGCCTCGCTGGTCGGCGGGCTGGTGCTCACCCTGATGACGCTGCCGACGATCATCATCGCCGCCCGCGCCGCGGTGACGGCGGTGCCGCCCTCGATCCGCGAGGGCGCGCTCGGCGTCGGCGCCTCGAAGATGCAGGCGATCACCCATCACGTGCTGCCGCTCGCCATGCCGGGCATCCTGACCGGGACCATCATCGGCCTCGTCCAGGCCCTCGGCGAGACGGCGCCGCTGCTGATGATCGGCCTCGTCGCCTTCGTCGTCGACGTGCCGTCGACGCCGCTGGAGCCGGCGACCGCGCTGCCGGTGCAGATCTACATGTGGGCGTCGTCCGCCGAGCGCGGCTTCGTCGAGCGCACCGCCGGCGCGACCATCGTCCTGCTCGGCTTCCTTTTCGTGATGAACGCAACGGCGGTCTACATGCGCAGGCGCTTCGAGCGCCGCTGGTGACGGGGTAGAGTGACAATGAACGATACGAATCTGGAATTCAGGACCATGGTCGACGTGAAACCCGTGCCCGCCGGCGAACCCGAACACGCGGTCAAGATGACGGCGCGCGGCGTCGACGTCTTCTACGGCGAGAAGCAGGCGCTGTTCGGCGTCGATCTCGATGTCGGCGACCGCGAGGTGACGGCCCTCATCGGCCCCTCGGGCTGCGGCAAGTCGACTTTCCTGCGCTGCCTCAACCGGATGAACGACACCATCGACATCTGCCGGGTGAAGGGCGACCTGACCCTCGACGGCGGCGACATCTACGATCCGAGGATCGACGTGGTCGAGCTGCGCGCCCGCGTCGGCATGGTGTTCCAGAAGCCCAACCCGTTCCCCAAGTCGATCTACGAGAACATCGCCTACGGTCCGCGCATCCACGGGCTCGCCCGCAACAAGGCCGAGCTCGACGGCATCGTCGAGACCAGCCTGCGCAAGGCCGGCCTGTTCGAGGAGGTGAAGGACCGCCTCGACGCGCCGGGCACCGGCCTGTCGGGCGGCCAGCAGCAGCGGCTCTGCATCGCCCGCACCATCGCCGTGAACCCGGAAGTCATCCTCATGGACGAGCCCTGCTCGGCACTCGACCCGATCGCCACCGAGAAGATCGAGGAGCTGATCGACGAGCTGCGCGAGAACTTCTGCATCGTCATCGTCACCCACTCGATGCAGCAGGCCGCCCGCGTCTCCCAGCGCACCGCCTTCTTCCATCTCGGCAAGCTGGTCGAGCATGGCGACACGCAGGACATCTTCACCAACCCGCGCGACCAGCGCACCCACGACTACATCACCGGCCGTTTCGGCTGAGAATGCACGTCTGATCGAGGAGAAAGCCGGTGTCGGAACACATCGTCAGCGCCTTCGACGAGGAACTCAAGGAACTCGCCGGCAAGCTCGCCCGCATGGGCGGGCTGGCCGAGCGGCTGCTCGCCGACGCCATCCAGGCGCTCGCCCGCCAGGACGAGCCGATGGCGCTCGCCACCATCAAGTCCGACGAGGCCATCGACAAGCTCGAGGTCGACATCGAGGAGGCGGCGATCGTGCTGATCGCCAAGCGCCAGCCCATGGCCGCCGACCTCCGCGAGATCGTCACCGGCATCAAGATCGCCGCCGACCTGGAGCGCATCGGCGACCTCGCCAAGAACATCGCCAAGCGCGTCGTCGCCATCCGCGGCGAGATGCAGCCGCGCCGCATCGTCACCGGCGTCGAGCATATGAGCCGGCTCGCCATGGGCCAGCTCCACGACGTGCTGGAGAGCTTCACCGGCCGCGACGTCGAGATGGCGCTCGACGTGTGGCGGCGCGACAGCGACATCGACGCGATGTACAATTCGATCTTCCGCGAGCTGCTGACCTACATGATGGAGGATCCGCGCAACATCTCGCTGTGCACGCATCTGCTGTTCGCCGCCAAGAATGTCGAGCGCATCGGCGACCACACGACGAACATCGCCGAGAACGTCCACTATCTGGTGACCGGCAAGCTGCTCAGCGCCGACCGCCCCAAGAGCGACGAGACGAGCTACGCGACCGTCGAGCCGCCGGCGGCGGAATAGGATTTCGGGAGTAATCGACGATGGCTGCACAGGCCAGGATCATGGTGGTCGAGGACGAGGAGCCGCTGGCGCTGCTGCTGCGCTACAACCTCGAATCCGAGGGCTACGACGTCGAGACCGTCAATCGCGGCGACGAGGCGGAGATCCGCCTCAAGGAGACCGTTCCCGACCTGCTGCTGCTCGACTGGATGCTGCCGGGGCTGTCCGGGATCGAGCTCTGCCGCCGCCTCAAGATGCGCGACGAGACCGAGCGCCTGCCGATCCTCATGCTGACCGCGCGCGGCGAGGAGAGCGAGCGCGTGCGCGGCCTCGCCACCGGCGCCGACGACTACGTCGTCAAGCCGTTCTCGGTGCCCGAGCTGATGGCGCGCATCAAGGCGCTGCTGCGCCGCGCCCGTCCCGAGGTCATCTCCACCGTGCTGCGCGCCGGCGACATCGCGCTCGACCGCGAGACCCACCGCGTCACCCGCGGCGGCCGCGACATGACGCTCGGGCCGACCGAGTTCCGCCTGCTCGAGTTCTTCATGAAGACGCCGGGCCGCGTCTATTCGCGCGAGCAGCTTCTCGACGGCGTCTGGGGGCGCGACGTCTATGTCGACGAGCGCACCATCGACGTCCATATCGGACGCCTGCGCAAGGCGCTCAACAAGGGCCGCAAGACCGACCCGATCCGCACCGTGCGCGGCGCCGGCTACGCCTTCGACGAGCGCTTCGCGGTCAAGGCGGTGCGCGCCGGCTGAGCCGGTCCGCCCGCGCGCTGTCTGGAAAGTATCAGGCCTTTTTGGCCCGCCGCCGGTCGGTCGCCGGCTGGTAGGCGATCGCCGCGTGATGCTCGCAATAGGGCATCGCCGTCAGCGAGTTGCGGCCGCAGAAGTGGAAATCCTCCTGCGTCGGGTCGCCGATCGGCCACTTGCAGGTGCTCTCGGTGAGCTGGAGGATCGACAGCCGCTCGCTCGGCGGGATGACCAGTTCCTGGATGACCGCCGGGCGCGGCCGCACGACCTGCATCGGCTCGACGTCTGCCTGCACCTTCAGCGCCGTGGCGCCGATGACGGTGGGTCTTCGCGGCGCCGCCGGCTGGCGCGGCCTGCGCGGCCTCGCAGGCGCCGTCCTCACCGCCTTCACCCGTCCCGAAAGGCCGAGCCGGTGCACCTTCCCGATGACCGCGTTGCGGGTGACGTTGCCGAGCTTGCTGGCGATCTGGCTGGCGCTGAGGCCCTCCGCCCATAGCTTCTTCAGCAGTTCCACCCTCTCGTCCGTCCAGGACATGATCAGCTCCTTCGCGCCTGTTCTGGGCTGGGCGGAATCGGAATCCTTCAGGGTTCGGCCACGTCATGACCGCCGCAAAGGCAAAAGCCAGATTTGGGGGGTGCCAGGTTCCGCCGCACCAAATGTCGTATCCGACGAAACCCAACCTACATGATGCCCTGACTCGGGCGCAAGAGTCGCCGGCCGCAAAAGCCCGCTTTCCACAGCGCGATTCCGCGGGCTTGGGGAGGTTGTTGGAAACCGCTCGCCCGCCCATTCGCGCAACCCTCTCATGCCGGCTTGTGGCGGCTCGTTGACAGCGTTCGGCAAGCCATTAATATTAAATGGACTTCGCCGCCCGTGGGGCGGCGCTTTGTATTTTGGCCGGGCTCTTGCGGGGTCCGCGCAAAGTGGAAATCCTAGTCGCATGACGTCGCTGCTGCCGACCTACGCACGGAGTCCCGTCGCTTTCGAGCGCGGCGAGGGCGTGCGCCTGTTCACCGGGAAGGGTGACGCCTATCTGGATTTCGCCGGTGGCATCGCGGTGAACCTGCTGGGCCACGCCCACCCGCATCTCGTCGCCGCGCTCACCGAGCAGGCCGGCAAGGTCTGGCACGTCTCCAACATCTTCACCATTCCCGGCGGCGAGCGCCTCGCCGACCGGCTCTGCGCGGCGACCTTCGCCGACCGCGTCTTCTTCACCAATTCCGGCGCCGAGGCGGTCGAATGCGCGATCAAGACCGCGCGCAAGTACCACGCCGTCGCCGGCCATCCCGAGCGCTACCGGCTGATCACCTTCGAGGGCGCCTTCCACGGCCGCACCCTGGCGACCATCGCCGCCGGCGGCCAGGCGAAATATCTCGAGGGCTTCGGGCCGCGGGTCGAGGGCTTCGACCAGGTGTCCGGCTTCGACATGGAGCAGGTGAAGGCCGCCTTCGGGCCGCAGACCGCCGGCGTGCTGATCGAGCCGGTGCAGGGCGAGGGCGGCATCCGCGTCGTCCCCGACGAGTTCCTGCGCGCGCTGCGCGCCTTCTGCGACGAGAAGGGCATCCTACTGGTCCTCGACGAGATCCAGTGCGGCATGGGCCGCACCGGCAGGCTCTTCGCCCATGAATGGGCCGGCATCACGCCCGACATCATGGCCATCGCCAAGGGCATCGGCGGCGGCTTCCCGCTCGGCGCCTGCCTCGCCACCGAGGAGGCCGCCAAGGGCATGACGACGGGCACCCACGGCTCCACCTATGGCGGCAACCCGCTCGCCATGGCGGTCGGCAACGCCGTCCTCGACATCATTCTCGAGCCGGGCTTCCTCGAGCGCGTGCGCGATGCGGGCGCCCGCATCAAGCAGGGCCTCGCCGGCCTCGTCGACACCCATCCGCAAGTCTTCCGGGGCATTCGCGGCCGCGGCCTGATGGTCGGGCTGGAATGCGTTGTCCCCAATACCGAGGTCGTCGCCGCGGCCCGGGAGCGACGATTGCTCTCGGTCGGCGCGGGCGACAACGTCGTACGCCTGCTGCCGCCGCTCATCGTCACCGACGCGGACATCGCCGAGGCGCTGTCCGTGCTCGACGGGGTCGCGGTCTCCTTCGAGGAGCGCGGCCAAAGCAAAGCAAGCTAAGGCGTTCAGTCATGACCACGCAGCCACGTCACTTCCTCGATCTCGATTCATTCGACGGCAAGACGCTGTCCTCGATCCTCGATTCCGCCATCGCCATGAAGGCGTCGCGCCGCGCCCACCAGCCGCTCGGCGGCAAGGTGCTGGCGATGATCTTCGAGCGGCCCTCGACGCGCACCCGGGTCTCCTTCGACGTCGCCATGCGCGAACTCGGCGGCGAGACGATCAACCTGTCGGGCGCCGAGATGCAGCTCGGCCGCGGCGAGTCCATCGCCGATACGGCGCGCGTGCTGTCGCGCTATGTCGACGCCATCATGATCCGCATCCTCGACCACAACGCGCTGCTCGAGCTGGCCGAGAACGCCACCGTGCCGGTGATCAACGGCCTGACCCGGGTCTCCCATCCCTGCCAGGTGATGGCCGACGTGATGACCTATAACGAGCATCGCGGCTCGATCGCCGGCAAGACCATCGCCTGGACCGGCGACAGCAACAACGTCACCGCCTCCTGGGTCCACGCCGCCTCGCGCTTCGGCTTCAACATGCGCATCGCGACGCCGCCCGAGCTCGCCCCCAAGCCCGCCCTGCTCGACTGGGCGAAGGCGGAGGGCATCGACGTCCTGCACACCACCGACCCCTACGAGGCCGCCGACGCCGCCGACTGCATCGTCACCGACACCTGGGTGTCGATGGGCGACAGCGAGCGCGAGCGCCGCCACAATTTGCTGAAGCCCTATCAGGTCAACGCCCGCCTCATGGCGGCGGCGAAGCCCGACGCGCTGTTCATGCACTGCCTGCCCGCCCATCGCGGCGAGGAGGTCACCGACGAGGTGATGGACGGTCCGCAGTCGGTCGTCTTCGACGAGGCCGAGAACCGGCTCCACGCCCAGAAGGGCATTCTCGCGTGGTGCTTCGACGGCGCGGCGACATGAACGATACGGCGGCAGCCGAACTCTTCGACGTCTCCCTCGATGACTGCGTCGTTCCCTTCGCCATAGAGGCGCTGGACGTGCGCGGCCGTCTGGTGCGGCTCGGCGCGGTGGCCGACACAATCGTCTCGCGCCACGGCTATCCGGCGCCGGTCGCCCGGCTGGTCTGCGAGGCGCTGGCGCTCACCGTGCTGCTCGGCTCGTCGCTGAAGACCGACGGCCGCTTCATCCTGCAGTCGCAGACCGATGGGCCGGTCAGCCTGCTCGTCGTCGACTACCAGCTCCCCGACCGGCTGCGCGCCTGCGCCCGCTTCGACCCGGCGCGGATCACCGACGCCGGGGCGACGGGCGCCGAGCTGCTCGGCCGCGGCCACCTCGCCATGACCATCGACCAGGGGAGCGGCGGCCAGCGCTACCAGGGCGTGGTGGCGCTCGAGGGCGACGGGCTCGAGCAGGCCGCCGACACCTATTTCCGCCAGTCGGAGCAGATCCCGACCCGCGTCCGCCTCGCCGGCGGCGAGCTCGTCGGCGCCGGTTCCGCCGCCTCGACATGGCGCGCCGGCGGCATGCTGGTGCAGCATTTCCCCGAGGGCGGGTCGCCGGTGCGCGACATCCATCCCGGCGACGCGCCGGAGGATTACGAGCACGACGAGGGCGACGACGACGACCACTGGACGGAGGCCGCAAGCCTCGTCGCGACGCTCGAGGACCACGAGCTGACCGATCCCGGCATCGCCGCCGGCACGGTGCTGCGCCGCCTCTTCAACGAGCACGACACCCGCGTCTTCGATCCGCAGCCGCTGGTCGAGAAGTGCCGCTGCTCGGAGCAGGCCGTCACCGCGATGCTGGCGAGCTTCTCGCCGGAGGATCGCGGCGATCCCGGCGAGGACGGCCGCATCGAGGTGACCTGCGAGTTCTGCTCGACCAAATACCGGCTCGACCCGGCGGCGGTCGAGGCCTTCGCCGAGAAGGCCCGCCGCGAGGAAGAGGGCGATAGGCGTTAGGTCATGGACTCATAAGCAGGGTCGACATGGTATGAGGCGATTTTTCCCGATACGCGGCGCAAGCCTGCGGGAAACCTTCCGGTTTTCGAAGGCTTGCAACAAGGTAGCGGGGAAAATCGGCCATATCCTTTCGGACGCCGAAACCGCTGCGATCTGCCGTGTCGAAGGCCTTGAACGGGCAGTGAGCCCGTCCGGCGGCCTTCTCCTTGCATATCCCGAGCGGTTTCACCGCCATGCCGATCCTGCTTATGAGTCCATGACCTAGAGCCCGGCTGTGGCGCTGGCGATCACCCGCCGCAGGAAGGCCTCGCAGGCCCGCAACTGGGAAATCTCGATGAACTCGTTCGGCTTGTGCGCCTGCGCGATGTCGCCCGGCCCGCAGACGATGGCCGGCGAGCCGGCGATCTGGAACAGCCCGGCTTCCGTCATGTAGGAGACGGTCGCGGTGGCGTTGCGCCCCGCCGCGTGCAGCGCGATGCGCTCGGCCGCCGAGCCCGGCGCCGGCGCCAGCGCCGGGGCCTCCACCAGAACCTCGGTCTCGATCGAGGTGTCGGGCGAGATCTCCCTGAGCCCCGGCAGTACCTCTTCCCGCGCGAAGACGGCGAAGCGATCGCGGATGATGCTCTCGTCGAAGCCGGGGATCGCCCGGATCTCCCACTGGAAGGCGCAGCGCCTCGGCACGATGTTGGAGGCCGTGCCGCCGTTGATGCGGCCGACATGCACCGTGGTCCAGCCCGGCGTGAAGCGCCCGGTCGGGTCGCCGAGGCCGCGCACCTCGTCGCGGATCGTCGTCAGCTCGCCGATCAGCTCGACCGCCGCGAGGATGGCGTTGGCGCCGGTGTCGAGGATCGAGGAATGCGCCTCGACGCCGATCACCGTGGTCTCGAAGTCGGCGATGCCCTTGTGGGCGTCGACGACCTCCATGCGCGTCGGCTCGCCGACGATGGTGGCGAGCGGCATCGGCAGGTCGCGGCCGAGCCGCGCGATCATGCTGCGCACTCCGATGCAGCCCATCTCCTCGTCATGCGACAGCGCGATGTGGATCGGCGTCTTGAGGCCGGCCTTGACCATCTCCGGCACCAGCGCCAGCACGCAGGCGTCGAAGCCCTTCATGTCGCAGCTTCCCCGCCCGTAGAGCCGGCCGTTGCGTTCCGTCAGCACGAAGGGGTCGGTGTCCCAGGGCTGGCCCTCGACCGGCACGCAGTCGACGTGGCCGGAAAGCGCGATGCCCGGCCGGTCGGCCGGGCCGATGGTGGCGAACAGGTTGGCCTTGTCGCCGGTCTCGTCGGGAATGAGCGTCGAGGTCACGCCGTGGCCGGCCAGCCAGTCCTGCACATAGGCGAGCAGCGGCAGGTTCGAGCGGTCGCTGGTGGTGTCGAAGGCGACCAGCTTTTCGAGGATTTCTTCGGTGGTGGATGTCACGGCGGCCTCGGCGGGTAGCGTCCCTCCGGACCCTATCCGCGCGCCTTCCTCAGCGCCAGTAGCGGGGGATGAAAATGACCAGCACGGTCAGCAGCTCCAGCCGGCCGAGCAGCATGGCGGCGGAGGCGACCCATTTCTGGAAATCGCTGAGGCCGGCGAAATTGCCCGCCGGGCCGACCTGCGCCCCGAGGCCGGGGCCGACATTGGCGAGCGCCGTCGCCGAGGTCGACAGCGCGGTGATCGCGTCCATGCCCGACATGTTCAGCACCAGCGAGATGAAGGCGAAGACGGCGACGAACATGAACAGGAAGCCCGACACCGAGGCCGACACGTCGTCGCTCACCCGCTCGCTGCCGAAGCGCACCACGAAGATGCCGTGCGGCCGGATGATGCGGGCGATGTGCTGGCGCAGCACCCCGAGCAGGATGCCGATGCGCAGGCTCTTCAGCCCGCCGGCGCTGGAGCCGGCGCAGCCGCCGAGGAACATCATCAGGAAGATGATGGCGTCGTGGAACGGCCCCCAGTCGGTGTAGTCGACGGCGGCGAAGCCGCAGGTCGAGAGGATCGTCGCGGTGTTGAAGAAGGCGTGGCGGATCGCCTCGTGGGCGCCGGTGCCCTGGGTGACCACCCGGTAGACGAACTGCACCGCCACGAAGCCGAGCGAGAGGATCGCGAACAGCCGGATCTGCGGGTCCTCGATCAGCGGCCGGAAGCCGCCGCGCACCACTCGCATATAGACGAGGAAGGGCAGGCTGGCGGCGAACATGAAGACCACGGCGATCCATTCGATGGACGCGCTGTGGAAGCCGCCGATGGAGGAATCGCGGGTCGAGTAGCCGCCGGTGGCCAGCGTCGTCATGGCGTGCAGCCCGGCCTCGACCACCGTCATCCCGGCGATCCAGTAGCAGGCCATGCACAGCGCCGTCAGGCTGACATAGATAACCACCACGGCGTTGGCGATGGCGTTGACGCGCGGCAGGATCTTGTCCGACTTGTCGGAGGATTCCGCGCGCAGCAGCTGCATGCCGCCGATCCTCAGTTCCGGCAGCACGGCGATCGCCGCGACGATGATGCCGACGCCGCCGATCCATTGCAGGATGGCGCGCCAGGCGAGGATGCCGGGCGGCGCCCCGTCGAGCCCGCTGATCACCGTCGAGCCGGTCGTCGTCAGCCCCGACATGGCCTCGAAATAGGCCGAGGCGAAGTCGAGCTTGAGCGACGAGAAGAACAGCGGCAGCGCCCCGAAGCCGGCGAGCACGATCCACGCCAGCCCGGTCAGCAGGAAGGCCTCGCGCACGTCGAGCCGCGCCGCCGCGCCGTTGGTCGCCATCCAGGCGAGCCCGCCGGCCAGCGTCGTCACCCCGGAGGCGATGACGAAGACCTGCCAGTCCGGATTGCCGCGGTCGAGGTCGAGGATCGCCGGCGCCAGCATCGAGATGCCGAGCACCACCGTCATCAGCCCGATCAGCGAGATGACGGCGGCGAAATCGATTCGCCGCGCCGCGTTGCGGGCGTTGGCCGCGGGCAGCGCCGTCATCGCCAGAACGCCGGCACGAAGAGGATGAGGATGGTGAACAGCTCCAGCCGGCCGACCAGCATGCCGATCGACAGGATCCACTTGGCGGTGTCGGAGAGCCCGGCGAAGGTCGTCGACGGCCCGATCAGTTCGCCGAGCCCCGGCCCGACATTGGAGATCGCCGTCGCCGCCCCGGAGATCGCCGACAGCGTGTCCAGTCCGCACAGGCTGAGCGCCAGCGCCAGCGCCGCGAAGCAGGCGAGGAACATGAAGACGAAGCTCTGCACCGCCGCCGAGACGTTGTCGGGCAGCGGCAGGCCGTTATAGCGCTTGATGGAGACCGCCGAGGGATAGACGATCCGCCGCACGTGCTGCTTGAGGTCCTCCCAGACGACGATGATGCGGAAGGTCTTCATGCCGCAGCTCGTCGAGCCGGCGCAGCCGCCGAGGAAGGTGGCGAAGAAGAAGATCGAGATTGAGAACGGCCCCCACAGATCGTAGCCCTTTGTCGCGTAGCCGGTCCCGGTCATGATCGAGACGACGTTGAAGGCGGCGTCGCGCGCCGCCAGCCCGAGCTCGACGCCGTTGAACAGCAGCCGCGCCGTCAGCAGGCCGATCAGCGCTGCGAGGATGCCGATGAAGGCGCGCACCTGGGCGTCGCGGAACATCTCGCGGAAATCGCCGTGCAGCATCCGCACGAACAGCAGGAAGGGCAGGCTGCCGAGGATCATGAAGGCGATGGCGATCATCTCGATGGTCGCCGAGTCGAAATGCCCGAAGGAGGCGTCGTGATTGGCGAAGCCGCCGGTGGCGACCGTCGTCATCGCGTGGGTGACAGCGTCGAAGACGCGCATCCCGGCGAAGCCGTAGAGCAGCGCGCAGGCGCCGGTCAGACCGGCATAGACGAGCGACAGCATGCCGGAGATCTGCGCCGCCCGCGGCAGGATCTTGTCGGGCGTCTCGAAGGCCTCGGTCTTGAACATCTGCATGCCGCCGATCTGCAGCATCGGCAGCACCGCGACCGCCATGACGATGATGCCGAGCCCGCCCAGCCACTGCTGCAGCGCCCGCCAGAACAAGAGTCCCGGCGGCGCGAAGTCGAGCCCGTTGATGACGGTGGCGCCGGTCGTCGTCAGCCCCGACATCGATTCGAAGAAGGCGTCGGTGTAGCTCATGCCGAGCACCGACCAGGCGTAGGGCAGGGCGCCGAAGGCGACCAGCGCGATCCACGACAGCGAGGTCATCACGAAGGCCTGCCGCAGCGAGATCGCCTGCGCCTTGCCCTGGCACGTGACCCACATGGTGACGCCGACGAACACCGTCATCAGCCCCGAGCCGGCGAACACCACCCAGTCGCGGTTGCCGAAATAGAGGTCGATCATCGCCGGCAGCAGCATCGAGGTACCGAGCAGCGTCAGCAGCAGGCCGGCGACCGACAGCGCCGGGCGGATGTCGATGAAGCCGCGCGGCGCGCGTTCAGTTGACGACAGGACGCTCATGCGGGCTGTCGAGGCTGAAGGCGGGCACGGTGACGTCGAAGCGCATGTCGCCGTCGACATGGCGCATGTGGAAGCGCCCGCGCATGACGCCGGAGGGCGTGGCGAGCGGCACGCCGCTCGAATAGGTGAAGGTCTCGCCGGCGCGCAGCACCGGCTGCTTGCCGACGACGCCGTCGCCATTGACCTCGAAGCTGTGGCCGGAGGCGTCGGTGATCTGCCAGTGCCGGGTCAGCAGCTGCACCGTCTCCAGCCCCATATTGGTGATCTCGATCGTATAGGACCAGCAATAGCGCGACTGCTCGGGCTGCGATTCCCCGGGGAGAAATTCCGGCGTCACGGTCACGCGGACGGCGCGGGTTGTTTCTCGATACATCAGGCGGGACCAATCGGACTCGATTCCGGGGCGCGTCGCGCAACTCTATACGGCTTTCAGCGCGGCTTCGATATCCGCCCTGATGTCGTCGGCCGCCTCCAGCCCGCAGGATATCCGCACCAGCCCCTGGCTGATGCCGAGCTCGGCGCGCGCCTCCTCGCTGAGGCGCTGGTGCGTCGTCGTCGAGGGATGGGTGATCAGGGTCTTGGCGTCGCCGAGATTGTTGGAGATCCTGATTGTCCGCAGCGCGTCCATGAAGGCGAAGGCCGACTTCTTGCCGCCGTCGATCTCGAAGGCGACCATCGGCCCGCCGTCGCTCATCTGCTTGCCGGCGAGGTTGTGCTGCGGGTGGTCGGCGCGGCCGGGATAGCGCACGAAGTTCACCTTGTCGTGGGAGCCGACATAGTCGGCGATGCCGGCCGCCGTCGCCGCGTGGCGCTCGGCCCTCAGCGGCAGCGTCTCCAGCCCCTTGAGCAGCACCCAGGCGTTGAACGGGCTGAGCGCCGGGCCGGTGTGGCGCAGATAGTCCTTGAGCCCGCCGTCGATGAATTCGGCGTCGGCGAGGACGACCCCGCCGAGGCAGCGTCCCTGGCCGTCGATGTGCTTGGTCGCCGAATAGACCACCACGTCGGCGCCGAGCTGCAACGGCCGCTGGCCGAGCGGCGTCGCGAAAACATTGTCGACGACGAGCCTGGCGCCGTTGGCGTGGGCGACCTCCGCCACCGCCTCGATGTCGATGATGTCGAGGGTCGGATTGGTCGGCGATTCCAGGAAGCACAGTCTGGTTTCGGGCCGCATGGCGGCGTGCCACGCCTCGATGTCGCAGCCGTCGACCAGCGTCGAGGCGACGCCGAAGCGCGGCAGGAAGTCCTCGATGATGTAGCGGCAGGAGCCGAACAGCGCGCGCGCCGCCACGATGTGGTCGCCGGCCTTGACCTGCGAGACCAGCGCCGCGGCGACGGCGGCCATGCCGCTGCCGGTGGCGCGCGCGGTTTCCGCGCCCTCGAGGATCGCCATCCGCTCCTCGAACATCGCCACCGTCGGGTTGGCGTAGCGGCTGTAGACGAAGCCCTCCGCCTCGCCCTTGAAGCGGGCCTCGGCCTCCTCCGCGCTGTCGTAGACGAAGCCGGAGGTCAGGAAGATCGCTTCCGAGGTCTCGCCGAACTGGCTGCGGCGGGTGCCGCCATGGATGAGGTCGGTGTCGGGAAGGCCCGAACGGCCGTGGCGCTGGTGGGTCATGGTCGCTTCTCTCGTCCGTTTCCCGCTGCGGCAGGGGCACGAGATTGCATGTCGCACGGCGTCCCCCGGCCTTTTAGCTTTGTATAGAGTGGCAGCAAGCCGGCCGGCTCAAATGGCCACGAAGTGCGGCGCATACTTTCCCCAAGCCGCACTTGGCGTCAAGCGATTGCTCGGCTAGACGGATTGGCGCGGGGATGGTTTCGGAGGATGCGATGGCGGCAGACAGGCAGGGCGCGGGCGGCCCCGGCGGCATCCTGCCCGACCGCACGATCCGCCGCATGATCGACAACCGGCAGATCGTCCTCGGCATGGACGCCGACGCCGACCAGGTGCAGCCGGCGAGCCTCGACCTCCGGCTTGGCCGCGTCGCCTACCGGGTGCGCGCCAGCTTCCTGCCGGGCGCCGCGCGCACCGTCCACGACTGCCTCGGCGACGTCGCGCTGCACGAGGTCGACCTGCGCGCCGGCGCGGTGCTGGAGACCGGCTGCGTCTACATCGTGCCGCTGATCGAGGAATTGCGGCTGCCCGACCACATCGCCGCCGACGCCAATCCCAAGAGCTCGACCGGCCGCCTCGACGTCTTCACCCGCGTCATCGCCGACCGCGCCCGCGCCTTCGACAAGATCGAGCCGGGTTACGGCGGTCCGCTCTATCTGGAGATCAGCCCGCGCACCTTCCCGATCCTCGTGCGCACCGGCTCGCGGCTGTCGCAGATCCGCTTCCGCCGCGGCCTCGGGCGTCTCGACGACGACGAGCTGAGGGCGCTGCACGCCAGGGCGACGCTCGCCAGCGGCGACCAGGTGCGGATCGACGACGGCCTGCTGGTCTCCGTCGACCTGTCGGGCCGCGACGGCAGGGTGGGTTTCCGCGCCCGCCGCCACACCTCGGTGATCGACGTCGACCGCCGCGACGCCTGCGACGTGCTCGACTTCTGGGACGTGCTGCCCGCCCATGGCGGCCACGCGCTGATCCTCGATCCCAACGAGTTCTACATCCTCGCCTCCAAGGAGGCCGTCCACGTGCCGCCCGACCACGCCGCCGAGATGGTCGCCTTCGACCCGCTGGTCGGCGAGTTCCGCGTCCACTATGCCGGCTTCTTCGATCCCGGCTTCGGCCATTCCGCGGCCGGCGGTTCGGGCAGCCGCGCCGTGCTCGAGGTCCGGAGCCGCGAGGTTCCCTTCATCCTCGAGGACGGGCAGACGGTCGGCCGCCTCGTCTACGAGCGGCTGGCGGAGGCCCCCGACGCGCTCTACGGCCAGGGCATCGGCTCCAACTACCAGGCCCAGGGCCTCAAGCTGTCGAAGCATTTCCGCGCCTTCGCGGGCTGACGTCGGCGATGGCCGCGTTCCGCCTCGCGACGCCCGCCGACCTGCCCGCCGTCGCCGCGCTGATGGCGGAGTTCTACCGCTTCAACGCGGTGATCGCGGAAACCGCGCCGGCTTTCGCCGAACCGGAGATCCTCGCCCGGCTAGTCCGCGACGGGCCGGGCGGACGCGGGCTCTTCGAGACGCTGCTCGCCGAAGCCGGGGGCCGCGTCGCCGGCTACGCGATCGTCAATCCGGTGTGGTGGGCGGACACCATGCAGCCGGCGCTGCTGATGTCGGATTTCTTCGTCACTGCGGGCGCGCGCCGCGGCGGCCTCGGCAGCCGGATGCTCGCCGCCGTCGCCGATCACGGCCGGGCGCGCGGGGCCGAATTGCTGATCTGGACCGTCTGGGACCGCAACGCGGGCTCCATCGCCTTCTACCGTAGCGCCGGCGCCACGCTCGTCGACGGCGAGGGGGTGATGACGCTGGCGCTCTAGGGTCCAGCTGGATTCCGGCCTTCGCCGGAATGACGATTGGGGCTGTTGCCCGGATACTATCCGTCATTCCGGCGAAGGCCGGAATCCAGAAACGATGGCGAGACAGGCTGTGGCCCATCCTTTTCAGGCTCGGCTTTGCCTTGCGCCTCAGGATGAGGGTGAGGACCGTGAGGAAATCGCTCCGGGGGAGCGATTTCAGGTCCGAACGCCTTGAGGCCCGAAGCCGAGGGCCGGACGGGAACCAACCACACACTCCACCCTCATCCTGAGGAGACCCGAAGGGTCGTCTCGAAGGATGGGCGAAAAGCGCGCCGGTCGCGGTTTCAGCCCGAGCAACTCGCGCCGCCGAGCACGCAGAAGCGCGCGCAATGCGGGTGGCAGAGCTTGACCGCCCCGTCCTCGAACATCCGGCCCGAGGCCTTCAGCGAGGCGGCAAGCGTCTCGCCCATCTCGAAATCGGCGTCGTAGGGCAGCAGCGTGCAGGGCAGCACGACCGGGCGGTCCTCGCCCTTGCGCTTCACCACCATGCGGCTCGTCGCGCACATCACGTCGCCGGGGCTCTTGCCGAGGATGCCCCAGCAGGCGGTGGTGATCTCCGGCACGTCGGCGGTCGCGTCCATCTCGGGAAACAGCACCAGCTCGCCCGGCTTGCCGGCGTCGATGGCCCAGCCATGCGCGGCGATCAACCGCGCATAGCCGGCGCGCGCGTCTTCCTCGCTCTCGCCCCAGCAGGTGCGCCCGGCGATGGCGATGCGGAAGCCGTTCGCGGCGAGCCAGTCCATGCCGGCGAGCGCCCTGGCCCAGGTGCGCTCGCCGCGCTCCTTCTCGTGCAGTTCCCTCGAGTGATGGTCGAGGCTGACGCGCAGCGTCAGCCGGTCGCCGAAGCGCGCGCCGATGTCGAGCAGCGCCTGCTTCACGCGCGGCCGCTGCATCGGCTGCATGGCGTTGGTCAGCACCAGCGCCTCGTGGCCGCGCTCCAGCGCCAGCGCCAGCATGGCGGGAAAGTCGGGGTTCATGAACGGCTCGCCGCCGGTGAAGCCGATCTCCCGCGTGCCGAGATCGAGCGCCGCGATCTCGTCGAGAAAGGCCTCGACCTCGGCGGCGGCGAGATAGACGAGGCGGTCGTTGGTCGGGCTCGATTCGATGTAGCAGCTCGCGCAGGTGATGTTGCACAGCGTGCCGGTGTTGAACCACAGCGTGTCGAGCGCCGTCAGCGCCACCCGGGCGCGCGCCTCTCCCCTGGCGGTGACGTCGGGGTCGCGGAACTTCTCCGGCGACAGGGCGACCGGACTTCCCGTTGCGCCGGACAGATGCCGGTTCATGCCGAAACGCTCATGTGCGGGGTGTTGCTCATGCGGAAACTTTACGCCGCGGACGCTAGCACGGATTTGCCCGGCGGCCAGACCGCGCCGCTCAAGCCGCGATCACATTCGCTTTATTCGCCGAAGCGAACGCGCCGGTCCGTTTCCCCGCTTGATGCCGGCGTGCCCATGGCGATATTGTCGCGCGTCCTTTCGGGGCGCCTTGCGGCGGTCCGGGGACGCCTTCCGGGTATCTGCCGGCGGCGCGGGTGTAGTTCAGTGGTAGAACGCAAGCTTCCCAAGCTTGATGTCGTGGGTTCGATCCCCATCGCCCGCTCCAGCCGCCTTCCCCACGATTGAGTCGCTGAAAGCTGCGACGCCATGCCACCGCCGCCGCACGCGCCGAGGGCTCGCGAAGCCGGCGGCGATGCACTATCTTTTTCCCGACCATGGAAACCGACGCGCCGCGACTGACCCTGACCCAGAAGCTCGCCTATGCCGGCGGCGCGGTCGCGCTCGTCGCCGCCGCGCTGCTGTTCTGGATCGGCCATGGCAAGGCGGTGGCGCTCGCCCTGATGGCCGGCGACGCCATCCTCAACTGCTTCTGATTCCTTATCCGGCCCCGCAAGATCGATGAACCCGAAACTGCGCCAGCTCGTTCCCGCCTTCGCCCTCCTCGCCGTCGGCCTGATCGCGCTCGGCGCGGCGTGGTACGTGACGCTGTCGCGCGGCACCGAGGTCGCCGGCTCGGCGATCGTCGAGAAGTTCTCGCTCGTCGACGACGAGGGCAGGCCGGTCACCGAGGCCGACTATGCGGGGCGCCCGCATCTGGTGTTCTTCGGCTTCACCCATTGCCCGGACGTCTGCCCGACGACGCTCTACGAGCTCTCCACCGTCATGGAGGCGCTGGGCGACGACGCGGAGAAGCTCGAGGTGCTGCTGATCTCGGTCGATCCGGCCCGCGACACTAAGGACGTGCTGAAGGACTACGTCTCGAGCTTCGGCCCGCGCTTCACCGGCCTCACCGGCTCCCAGGAGGCGGTCGACGCGGCGGTCAGGAACTTCAAGGCCTATTACCGCAAGGTGCCGCTCGACGGCGGCGACTACACGATCGACCACACCGCCGTCGTCTATCTCTTCGACGGCAAGGGAAATTTCGTCGGCCCCTTCAACTACAAGCGCCCCGCCGAGGAATCGGCGGCCGAGCTGCGCAAGCTGCTGTAGCGCTTCTCCTCCAGCATCCGCGATATCGCGCCGGCCTCCGGCAGGTGCATGCGCCGGCTCTCGCCGTGGCGCGTCCTGTCCCAGTGGAACGGCCGGAGCAGCAGGTCGAACACCGCCCGGTAGGCGCCGAGCGAGCACAGGAACCAGTAGGCCGGCAGGGTGAGGAGCGTCGGGAGGAAGCGCCTGATGCCGCGCCGCCGCATGCCGATCCACCCCGCCGTCCATCCCGCGACGTAGCCGAAGGCGAGGTTCGCCGTCGCCAGATAGGCGATGAGCACGTCGCCCGCCGCCTCGCGCCGGCCGAGCGCCAGCTCGGCGATGACCCAGGCGAGGCACCAGGGATGCAGCAGCGCCGAGCCGACGATGCCGCCGACGAAGGCGAGCATGGCGAGCGCCTTCAGGGGGCCGAGCTCGCGCCATGTGCGCCGCGGCTCGCGGCTGTGCACCAGCAGCGTCTGCATCCAGCCCTTGGTCCAGCGGGTGCGCTGGGCGAGCCAGTTGGCGAGCCGCCGCGGGGCCTCCTCCAGCGTCGTCGAGTCGAGCGTGCCGACGCGATGGCCGAGCCGCGCCAGGCGGATGCCGAGATCGGCGTCCTCGGTGACGTTGTGCGGGTCCCAGCCGCCGGCGGCGAGCAGCATGGCGGTTCGGAAATGGTTCGAGGTGCCGCCGAGCGGCAGCGGCAGGCCGTAGCGTTCGAGTCCCGGCAGCACCGCGTCGAACAGCGTCGCGTATTCGATGGCGAAGGAGCGGGTCAGCCAGTTCTCGCCGGCGTTCTCGAAGGCGAGCCGGGCCTGCAGGCAGGCGGCCTGCGGATCGCCGGCGAAGGCGGCCGCCGCGCGGCGCAACTGGTCCGGCGCCGGCCTGTCCTCGGCGTCGTAGATCGTCAGCAGTTCGCCGCGCGCCAGGTGCAGCGCCGCGTTCAGCGCCTTCGGCTTGGTGCGCGGCTCGCCCGGCGCGAGGCGGATCAGCCGCGCCCCGGCGGGAAGCCCGACCGCCTCGATGGCGCGTAGCGTCGCCGCGTCGTCGGCCTCGGCGACGACGAGGATGTCGAGCTTCGGCGGCGGGTAGTCGATGGCGGCGAGCGCCTCCATCAATCGCGGCACCAGCGCCGCCTCGCCATAGACCGGCACGATCACGCTGTAGTCGGGCAGCGCCGAATTGCCGGCTTCGGGCAGCCGGCGCCGCGCCGGCGGTTCCAGCGCGGCGGCCAGCCGCAGCGTCCAGCAGGCGAGGAACAGCGCCGACGCCGTCCAGCCGGCGACCGCCGTGGCGAGGCTCAGGTCGACGACCGGCGCCATCGCCGCCAGCGCCGCGAGGAAGCCGCAGAGCGCCGCCTGCCACGAGGCGAAGGTGCGCTTCGCCGAATAATGCGGGGTCCGCGCGGCGAGCCCGCCGGCAGCCTCGCGCATCAGCGGCGCGTCGGCGTCCGCCGTCATCGCGTCGGCGATCGCCTGCGGCGTCGTGAAGGCGACGCGCCCGGCGAGATCCGGGTCGCGCCGGTAGGCGGCGGCGAGGCGGGGCAGCTCCTCGCTGCGCGGCGCCACCGCATGGGTCAGCCCGCTTCGCGGGTCGAGCGGCAGCGGCCGCCCGGCCATGGCGGCGGCGAGCGCGTGGGCGAGCGGCACGCCGGGGTGAATTGCCAGCGGCCCCTCGATGAAGGAAGCGCCGCAATGCGCGGCCATCCGCCGGTAGAAGCGCTCCTCGCCGATCCAGCCCATGCCGAGAAGCACGCGCTCGATGCCGGTGCGCCAGCGCGCCGCCATCCGCGCCGCGACCGGCATCGCGGCCGCCTCGATCCCCATGTCGCCCGGGAAACCGCCCCCCTCCTCGCCGGCGGGGGTCGCGGCATCGCCATGTTCGTCCGCACGGGAATGTTCGTCCGCACGGGAAAATATCGGCGGGCCTTGCCCGTCGCCGGTGAGATGTTCCAAGCGGCCCCCGTCGCTCGATCAGGTCATCAGCCGATGACCTGCCCGCCCGGGTCAGGTTTCTCCGTCATCCCGGGGCGGATCGTGCTGCATATTTACTGTGTATTTGACGGTAGGTTGGCGCGGGCTTCAAGTTAACCTTTAGTCAACTAAATTGCATTCCCGCGACACTCCCGGAATCCCGGCGACAACCTTTCTTCTCTGCGTTCGGAAAGATAAGTGCCTGCAACTGACCTGCGAACGATATCGAGGTCATACAGAAGCCGGTGCTGTGTGTTGGTCGCAAAGCACAAAACCCCGCCGGAGCGGGGTTTTGACTAAGGCCGGAGCAAGCTTGTTATCGCCAGCGCTTCGGCCTGCCACCCTGAGGTGGTCTTCCAAGACCGCTTTCGCGGTGACGTAGCCAAGATAGTGCTTTACCAGTGAATCGTCAATGAATGCATTCCGCTGGCATGGAGCACGCAGCGTCGTGCTTCTCGCAGGACCGCGTCGGGCACTATCGGCGAAACGTAGTGCCTGGGAGCGACCTTAATGCGGTCGAGGCGGTGTTTGCCTACCGCGATGACCATATCGCCTTTGATCCAGGATTCCTCGTATTTCTCGCTGGGGACGGTCCCCTTAGGGAGTTTGTAGTGATAGGGGCGAACCACTTTCGGAATCTGGGAGCTGATCGGCACGACGACACAAAGGCCCGTCCATTGCCGTTGGTGCGGAGATATCACCAAAACGGGCCTTGTCTTTACGTTCTCGGGTACTTGGAAGCCGACGCCAAAGTGGCAGATGAGCAACTGACCGGGTTTGGGCTGGAATTGAAGTCCGTTAGGTATCTGGTCTCGGTCGACCGCTTCGGCGAAGTTGCGTAACTGGCGTGAAAGCGCGTCATCTCTCCTCAAGACCGAGGCTAGCTTCTTGGCGACCTCTTCATCTGCGTCCTGATTTACGACAACGGTGACGGATTTCGCCATGTGCTTCTTCCTTTTTCTTGTGAGGATAGCACAAGCAGGCAGCATGAGCGGGCATTGCCTGAAGCCGTTCCGGATCGGGTGGCGGAGTGAGCAAACCGGCGAGTCGCTGACGCGGCCCGCGTCTCTCTGCTATGCCTTCGGGGTGCAACCTGCCGACACAGCCTGGGCCGCGGCGATATGACAGCACCCCTCGGACGGATCGTCATCTACACCGGGAAGATCGAGCAGATGGCGGCATTCTACGCCACCCATTTCGGCTTTTCCGTTTCCCGCGCCGAAGGCGACCGCATCGTCGAGCTGAAGCCCCCGGGCGGCGGGGCCGCGATCCTGCTGCATCCGGCCTCGGCCCGGCAGAAGGAGGGACAGGTTCTCGTGAAGCTCGTCTTCGATGTCGCGGATGTGGAGGAATTTCGCGAGGCCGCCGGCCGCAGGGGACTGAGCTTCGGCAGGATTCACCGCGCCGACGGCTACGCCTTCGCCAATGCGAAGGACCCGGCGGGCAACTCCGTGCAGATATCCGGCAGGGCCTTCGCGCGGCGTTAGGCGCAGGACGCCTCAGCCCGGCAGCCGGTCGCGCAGCGCGAACCACGTCATCGCCAGCACCAGCGTCGGCCAGCGCAGCAGCGTGCCGCCCGGGAAGGCGGGGACCGGCAGCCGCGCGAACACGTCGAAGCGCGACGCCGTGCCGTCGATCGCCTCGGCGATCAGCTTGCCGGCGAGCGGCGCGATGGTGACGCCCTGGCCGGAATAGCCCGAGGCGTTGACGACGTTGGGGGCGAGCCGCGCCAGATAGGGGATGCGCCGCGGCGTGATCGCCAGCGTGCCGCCCCAGGCGTAGTCGATCCGCGCGTCGGAAAGCTGCGGGAAGAGCTTCAGCATGTAGGGGCGCACGAAGCCGGCGATGTCGGCGGGAAAGCGCGACGAATAGGTCTCGCCGCCGCCGAACAGCAGTCGCCCGTCCGCCGACAGCCGGAAATAGTTGATGATGAACCGGGAATCCGCGACCGCCTCGCCGCCGGGGATCAGTTCCTTCGCCCGCACGCCGAGCGGCTCGGTGGCGATGACGAAATTGTTGAGCGGCATCACCCGCGCCGCGACCTGGCCGTCGAGCTTGCCGAGATAGCCGTTGGCGGCGATGACGACGAAGCGGGCGCGGATCTCGCCGCTTTCGGTCCTCACCACCGCCGGGTAGCCGTGGACGATGCGCGTCGCCGTCGTGTTCTCGTGCAGGCGGACGCCGGCCTCCTTCGCCGCGCGCGCCAGCCCGAGCGCGAAGTTCAGCGGGTGCAGGTGTCCTGCTCCCTCGTCGATGGAGCCGCCGTGGAAATCCTCCGTCGCCACCCGGGCGCGGATCTCGTCGCGGGTGAGGAAGCGCACGGCGTGGTAGTCGTAGTCCTCGCGCAGCTTGTCGACATAGGCCTTCGAGTGCTCGACATAGCCCGGCTTGTGGTCGCCGTGGATGAGGCCGCTTCTCAGATCGCAGTCGATGCCGTGGCGCGCGACCCGCTCGCGGATCAGCGACTTGGCCTCCTCGCCGAAGGCCCACAGCGCCTGCGCCGCCTCCATGCCGGCGACCCGCTCCAGATAGTCCTGGTCGCGGCGCTGGCCGGAATGGATCTGGCCGCCATTGCGGCCCGGCGCGCCCCAGCCGAGGCGGCGGCCCTCGATCAGCACCACGTCGTGGCCGCGCTCGGCCAGATGCAGCGCCGCCGACAGCCCCGTGAAGCCGCCGCCGATGACGCAGACATCGG
>JBFWXZ010000008.1:0-39565 GCA_050186955.1 Flavobacteriaceae bacterium | reverse complement strand
CGGCTTCTCGGATGCCATGGAGCGCCAGCGCGCCGAGGCGCGCAAGGCGTGGGCCGGCTCGGGCGAGGCCGCCACTGAGGCGATCTGGTTCGCGCTGCGCGACAAGGTCGGGGCGAGCGAGTTCCTCGGCTACGACACCGAGCGCGCCGAGGGCGTTGTCCGCGCGCTGGTCAGCGACGGCAAGGAGACGGCGTCGCTGAAGGCCGGCGAGAGCGGCCAGATGATCCTCAACCAGACGCCCTTCTACGGCGAGTCCGGCGGCCAGGTCGGCGACAGCGGAACGGTCGAGGGCGAGGGCGTCAGCGCCCGCGTCACCGACACGCAGAAGCGGGCCGGCGACGTCTGGGTGCACGAGGTGACGGTCGAGGAAGGCGAGCTGAAGGTCGGCGAGGCGCTGATCCTTCAGGTCGATCACGCGCGCCGCTCCAAGGTGCGCGCCAACCATTCGGCGACCCATCTGCTGCACCAGGCGCTGCGCGAGGTGCTCGGCACCCATGTCGCGCAGAAGGGCTCGCTGGTCGCGCCGGACCGGCTGCGCTTCGACTTCTCCCACACCAAGCCGGTGAGCGGCGAGGAGAGCGCCGAGATCGAGCGGCGCGCCAATGCCGCGATCCTCGACAATTCCGAGGTCGTCACCCGGCTGATGGGGGTCGACGAGGCGATCGAGATGGGCGCCATGGCGCTGTTCGGCGAGAAATATGGCGACGAGGTGCGCGTCGTCTCGATGGGGCCGGTCGGCGGCGAGCACGGGGCCAACCGCCCGTGGTCGATCGAGCTGTGCGGCGGCACCCATGTCGGGCGCACCGGCGATATCGGCCTCGTCGCCATCGTCGGCGAGGGCTCGGTCTCCTCAGGCGTGCGGCGCCTGGAGGCGCTGACGGGAGCGGCGGCGCGCGAATATCTCGCCGGCCAGGACCAGAAACTGAAGCGCATCGCCGGCGCGCTCAAGGCGCCGGTCGACGATGTCGAGGGCCGCGTCGAGGCGCTGGTCGAGGAGCGCCGGCGGCTGGAGCGCGAGCTGGCCGACGCCAGGCGCAAGCTGGCGCTGTCGGGCGGCGGCGAGGCGGCGAAGGACGCCGACGAGGTCCGCGAGGTGAAGGGGATCAGGTTCCTGCCGCGCGTGCTGCACGGCGTCGAGCCAAAGGATCTGCGCGGCATCGCCGACGACGCCAAGCAGAGGATCGGCTCCGGCGTCGTCGCCATCCTCGCGGTGAACGACGGCAAGGCGTCGCTGGTGGTCGGCGTCACCGACGACCTCAAGGACAAGGTCAGCGCCGTCGATCTGGTGCGCGCCGGCGCGGAAGCCGTCGGCGGCAAGGGCGGCGGCGGCCGGCCCGACATGGCGCAGGCCGGCGGTCCGGACGGCGCGAAGGCGCAGGACGCCGTCGAGGCGATCGCCGCCGCTATCGGCTAGCGCCGGACCGGCCTAGCGGCTCCGGCCGGCATAGCCGAGCGGCAGCTCGGTCGTGTCCTTGATGCGCTCCATGACGAAGCTTGACGACACGTCGGTCAGCGGCACGCGGGCGATCAGCCGCTTGTAGAGCCGGTCATAGGCCGGTACGTCCGGCACCATGGCGTGCAGCACGTAGTCGACGTCGCCGGTGGTGCGGAAGACGCCGACGATCTCGGGAATGTCGCGCACCGCGGCGTGGAAGCGCTCCAGCCAGCCGATCTCGTGATCGCTGGTGCGCACCCAGATGAACACGGTCAGCGGACAGTTCAGGCTTTCGGCGTCGAGCAGGGCGACGCGGCGGCGGATGACGCCGTCGTCGGCGAGCCGCTTCACGCGCCGCCAGCAGGCGTTGCGCGACAGGCCGACGGCGGCGCCGAGCTCCTCGAGCGATTCCGCGCCGTCGCGCTGCACTCGTCCCAGAATGCGCAGGTCGGTTTCATCGATCATCCCGGTATTTTGTCATATTGCGAGATAAAATCAACTCGATTAAGGGATTTTAAAGGATATCGGGGAGCAAATCCCGTCGAGGCCGTGAGACAATCTGCTCCGAAATCGAGAGAAACGGGATGCCCCCGCGTCCCGGCCAATCAGGGGAGACGATCATGACCACGGCCATCACGCGACTGTTCACCGAGCATCCCGACAGCGTCGGCGAGACCTATCTGGAGCACCACGCCTTCGCGCTCGGCTTCTCGATGAAGCTGTTCGCCGCCGCCTTCGCGGCGCTCGTCCACTCGCTGCTGCCGTTCCTGTTCGAGACAACGGCCAGCCGCATCGTGCGCCAGCTCGCCGCCGGCATCGAGGCGCGCCTGAAGGCCGCCGAATAACGCATGTGCCGCTGGGTCGCCTACCGGGGACGGCCGGTCTATCTGGAAACCTGGCTGACCGCCCCCTGCCAGTCCCTGGTGGCGCAGAGCCGGCACTGCCGCGAGGCGAAATCGGAGATCAACGCCGACGGTTTCGGCGTCGGCTGGTATGGCGGGCGCGAGACGCCGGGCATCTTCCGCGACATCCGCCCGGCATGGTCGGACGAGAACCTGCTGAGCCTCGCCGGGCAGATCCGCTCCGGCCTGTTCCTCGCGCATGTGCGCGCCTCGACCGGCACCCCGGCGACGCGGGCGAACTGCCACCCGTTCAACGACGGGCGCTTCCTGTTCATGCATAATGGCCAGATCGGCGGCTACGAGCGGCTGCGGCGGCGCATCGACATGGCGCTGCCGGAGGAGCGCTATCTGGCGCGCGCCGGCCAGACCGACAGCGAGACGCTCTTCCAGCTGATGCTGGCGGAGGGGGTCGACGATCCGCTCGCCGCGGCGTCGCGCGCGCTCGGCTTCGTCGAGGAGGTGATGCGCGAGGCGGGCGAAGGCGAGGCCCTGCGCTTCACCGCCGCCTTCAGCGACGGGCAGGCCCTGCACGCGATCCGCTACGCCAGCGACGAGTGCCCGCCGACGCTCTATGTCCGCGAGGCGGGGCAGGGCGATGTGCTGCTCGTCTCCGAGCCGCTCGACGCCGAGCGCTCCGGGTGGCGGGCGGTGCCGCCGCAATCGAGCGTGACTGTGGACGACAGGGGGATTTCGGTCAGGCCGTTCGCCGTCGCCCGAAGGGGCCGCAGGGCGGCCTAGACATCCTCGTTCGGCGTCGCTGTCGAAAGCGGCTTGTAGCCGTTGCCTAGCTTTCGCAAAGGATTTCGGTGGAAAAGCCCTTGCGGACGCCGCTGCCGAAAGCGGCGTGGAACGCCGTCAGCATCGTCAATGCGAGTTCGTCGTAGTCGGGCGGTCCGGGCGGATATGCCCGGACGAGGTTCCTCTCCTTGTCCGGCCACGTGAAGTCCAGCACGCGGAGGGCGGACAGCCGGGCGTCCGACAGCGGAAAATAGCGGTCGTGGTCGGGCAGGGTGTAGTAGGCGCCCGACGCGACCTCGCACAGGATGCCACCCTCCGGACCGGGACCGTAAATCGCCTGGACGTAGTGGCAGTCGAGCCCGTCGCGACCGAGGATGACCACCCGGTTCGTCGCGTCCGGATCATCGGGACGAAAGGCGCGCGGGATGAGGGCGGCGAGATCGCTCGCGTTTCTCCTGGCGAAGGCGCGCGCACGAACAAGGTGCACCGTGCCCACGGCGAAAATGAACAGTCCCGGGAGGTCGGTCCGCAGACGTCTCCAGCGTATCAAATCGTTACCCCGACCGGCTGCCTGGACGACCAGGCCGCTTCAGGGCGCGGATGCTCGCCGCACCCCGACACGTATCGTGACGCATCGGGGCGCGGCAGGCGAACGGGAAAAAGCTCAGGCCATCGCCTTCTGGAGGTTCTCGTCGATCTTGTCGAGGAAGCCTTCGGTGGTCAGCCATTTCTGGTCGGGGCCGACGAGCAGGGCGAGGTCCTTGGTCATGAAGCCGCTCTCGACGGTGTCGATGCAGACCTTCTCCAGCGTCGAGGCGAATCTGGCCAGCGCGTCGTTGCCGTCGAGCTTGGCGCGGTGGGCGAGGCCCCGCGTCCAGGCGAAGATCGAGGCGATGGAGTTGGTCGAGGTCTTCTCGCCCTTCTGATGCTGGCGGTAGTGGCGGGTGACGGTGCCGTGGGCGGCCTCCGCCTCCACCGTCTTGCCGTCCGGCGTCATCAGCACCGAGGTCATCAGGCCGAGCGAGCCGAAGCCCTGGGCGACGGTGTCGGACTGCACGTCGCCGTCGTAGTTCTTGCAGGCCCAGACATAGCCGCCGGACCATTTCAGGCAGGCCGCGACCATGTCGTCGATCAGGCGGTGCTCGTAGTGGATGCCGGCCTTCTCGAAATCGGCCCTGAACTCGCTGTCGTAGATCTCCTGGAAGATGTCCTTGAAGCGGCCGTCATAGACCTTGAGGATCGTGTTCTTGGTCGACAGATAGACCGGGTATTTGCGCGCCAGCCCGTAGTTCAGCGAGGCGCGGGCGAAGTCCTTGATCGATTCGTCGAGGTTGTACATCGCCATGGCGACGCCGCTGCCGGGCGACTGGAAGACCTCGTGCTCGATGGTCGTGCCGTCGTCGCCGACGAACTTGATGGTCAGCTTGCCCTTGCCGGGGAAGGTGAAGTCGGTGGCGCGGTACTGGTCGCCGAAGGCGTGGCGGCCGATGATGACCGGCTGGGTCCAGCCCGGCACGAGGCGCGGCACGTTCTTGCAGATGATCGGCTCGCGGAAGATGACGCCGCCGAGGATGTTGCGGATTGTGCCGTTGGGCGAGCGCCACATCTTCTTGAGCTTGAATTCCTCGACGCGGCCCTCGTCGGGGGTGATCGTCGCGCATTTGATGCCGACGCCGTATTTCTTGATCGCCTCCGCAGCGTCGACGGTGACCTGGTCGTTGGTGGCGTCGCGGTGCTCGACGCCGAGATCGTAATATTTGAGGTCGATGTCGAGATAGGGGTGGATCAGCTTGTCCTTGATGAGCTGCCAGATGATGCGGGTCATCTCGTCGCCGTCGAGTTCGACGACGGGGTTCGCCACCTTGATCTTCGCCATGAGTGAAGCGCCTCGCTGTTGGGAAAAGGGGCCTGCGGGCGGCTGAGCCCGGGAAGGATGCGGCCCGTATATCAAAGCGCCATGGGGCGCGCAAACGCCGTTCGCCGCAGGCGGTATCAGCCTTTGGGCTTAGGTCATGAGAAGCCCTACAGCCAGTTGCCCATCAGCACGAAAGGCGACCAGAAATAGGGGTGGCCGGGACCGGCGTCGCCCGCTTCCGCGGGATCGTCCAGCGTCTCGGCGCCGCGTTCGCGCCCGGCGCCCGCCGCGTCGCCGCCGATCGCCTCGATCTGGGCCGCGCGCAGCGCCGCCGCCTTGCTCATCCCGTCCTCCACCATGTGCCGGTAGAAGGAGCGCATGAGCGCGGCGGTGGCCTCGTCGGCGACCGGCCACAGCGTCGCCATGACCGAGGAGGCGCCGTTCATCTGCGCCAGCGCGCCGAAGCTCTCCACCTCGTCGCCGTCCCCGCCGCCGCCGCGCGCCGTCTCGCAGGCCGACAGCGTCAGCAGGTCGACGCCGCCGAAGCGGAAGCCGCGGCCCTTGCGGATGTCGGATAGCGACAGCGGCGAGCCGTCGCCGAGCAGCAGGAACGAATCCGTCTCGCGCCCGGGCACCAGCTTGAAGTGGCTGGCGATGTGGACGATCTCCGGCCGCGCCTTGAGGGCGTCGCGGAACGAGTCCTTGGTGAAGGCGGCGTCGAGGCTCGCGAGGCCGGCGAGCGCGCCGGGCTCTCCCGCCTCGCCGAAGATCGCCTGCAGCTCGCGGGCGACGCCGGGCAGGGGGGAGAAGCCGGGATGGCTGGCGGTGACGCCGAAGCCGGCGCTCTTGCCGGGATCGCGGTCGCCCGCCTCGAAGCGGGTGCGCGCCGCCGGGGTATAGAGGGCCAGCGCATAGTTCTCGACGAGATAACGCTCCCCGTCATGGAGCGCGGCGAAGGGGACGTAGCGCAGGAAGCCCTGCAGGTTGAGCATGACGGTGTCGATGCCGCTCGCCTTCATGTCGGCGGCCACCGGTTCGATTAGCACGCCATAGAGCGCGTGCATGCGCTCGTTCACCGCCGGATCGCGCCGGGCGATGGCGTCGAGCGCCTCGAAGACCATGCGCGAGAGGTCGCCGCGGGCGATCCTGACCTCGCGGTGCACGGAGGCGTCGGGAACCGTGAAGAAGAGATGCGTCGCCTCGCCGAGCGCCGCCACCTGCAGCATGCCGGCCTTGCCGTCGAAGGCGCGCAGTTCCTCCTGGGTGTCGGCGATGTAGTCGAGATTGATCGCGGCGACCTCCCGCTGCACGCTCGTATCCTCGGCGTCGGCCTTGGCGAGAAAGGCGTCGACCTGGTCCATGAAGCCGGAATAGGCGTCGTCCAGCGACGCCTGCAACCGGTCGAGCCGGGCCTGCTCCTCCTGCGAAAGACCGCCCTGTTCCTGCTTGGCCAGCAGTTCGGCGGCGGCCTTCGAGGCGGCGATGGGCTCGGCGAGAATCCGGTCGATGTCGGCGAGCTCGATGTCCTCCTTCACGGTCAGCGGCGCCTGGCTGTCGCGCAGGTCGGCGCTGGCGTCGCGCTGGATGAAGTCGATGAGCTCCTCTTCCTTCTCCATGTTCAGCACCGCCTGCGCCTCGGCGATGCGGCCCTGGCCTATCAGCAGGTCGGCGAGGTCCTGATAGAGGAAGCGCCATTCCTCCTTGAACTCCTTCAGCTCCTCGGCCTTGTAGACCTTGTTGTTGGCGCGGATCTTCTGCTGCGCGTTGATGGCGAGCTTGGCGAAGAGGATGGCCCGGCGCGGGTCGCCGCGGCCCTTGAAGGCCTTGGAGAGGGTGTCGTAGGTCCAGCGCTGGTCGTCCAGCGTCGCCGCCTCGGCGCGGTTGAGATTGGCGAGCGCGCGCATCGACCAGCGGATCGCCTCGTCGTTCTTGCCCTGGAGCTGGCAGAGGATGCCGATATTGATCAGCACTTTGGTGGTGGTCAGGTCGGCGGGCCCGAGCTCCTTCTCCAGCACCGGCAGCGCCTCGCGGAACATCGCCTCGGATTTCGGGAACTGGTCCATCCGGCGGTAGACCCAGGCCATGTTGTTGACCGCGTAGGCGGCGGGAAGCCTGCCGATGTCGCCCTGTGCCTCGTACCGCTCCTTCGCCCTGCGATAGTCGGCGAGCGAGGTCTCGAACTCCTTCAGCCCCTCGTGGCTGATGCCCTCGGTCAGCCAGGTGTCGGCGGTCGCCATGGTCATGTCGCCGACCTGCCCGACATAGATGGCGCGGGCCTTTGCGAGGGGATCGAGCGCGTCGCGGTAGCGCGACAGCCCCTGGAAGATCGCGGCCTGCGTCTGGTAGGCGGCGGCGAGATAGCCGGAACCGGGGACCTCCTCGGCGAAGACGGCGATGGCGAGGCCGATTTCCCGCTCGGCCTCGGCGAAGCGGGCGAGCCGGGTCAGCGTGTTGGCGGCGGCGCGCCGCGCGATCGCCTCGTTGACGCGCTGGCCGGGAAGGGCGGCATAGAGTTCGGCGCTGCGCCGGTAGAGATCCAGCGCCTCCTCGAACTGCTCCTGTCCCTCGCGGGCATAGGCCTTCGCCATCAGCATGTTGACGTCGGCGTGCGACGGCTTCGTGGCGAGCGCGTCGAAGAGGTGCTGGGCCTCGTCGATGAGCTTCAGGGCGGCGTCGAAATCACGCTCGCCGTTGCGGTCGCGGGCGAGCGCCAGCACGGCCTCGGCATGCGTTTCGGAACCGGCCGCCGCCTTTTTCAGGACGGCGACCTGACGCGCGCGGTATCCGGCGGCCGTCGCGAAGTCGCCCTGGTTGAAGAAGGCGTCGGCCAGCCTGCCGAGGACGATCGCCTTGTCGCCTTCCGCCTCGCCGCCCGCGCGCTCGTAGGTCTCCAGCGAGTCGCGAAAACGGTCGATCGCCTCGTCGGGTTTCTTCAGCGCCTGCAGCAGGTCGCCCATGTCGGCCTCGAGGCTGGCGATCCAGCGGTTCTGGTCGCCGGGCAGCGCCTCGTAGAGGCGGATGGCGTCGCCGGTGACCTTCAGCGCCTCCTCGTTGCGGCCGGCGGCCTGGAGCGTGCGGCCGAGATCCCACGTGGCGGCCGCGATATCCCCGGCGGGCGCGTCGAGCGCGCGGAGCACGTCGACCCGCATGCTCGCGGCGGAGGACGCTTCCTCGTGCCTGCCGAGGCCGCCGGCGGCGTTGGCGATGTCGCGCAGCACGATGGCGACGTTGGCGGAGGCGCCCTCGGCCTCGTAGAAGGCTTCCGCCGCCTTGCGGAAATAGTCGAGGCTCTTCGCGGCGTCGCCGTCGCCGCCGCGCCTGCGATGGAAGTCGCCGAGCTTCCAGAGCGCGCCCGCATCCCCCCTGCCAGCCGCCTGAATCGTTTCCGGCGACAGCTCGGGAATGGAGGGTGTGTTCTGCGCCGAGGCGGCGGTGAACGCCGCGAAGGCGAAAAACACGGCCGCAAGAATTCCGTATCTGGTCGTCATCGTTCCCCGCCGGTCAAAGACAGCGCCCCATCGGCGCGCGCTGGCAATCCGCGCGCCGAGTTTGGCCGCTTCGCGGCGATTCTACCAATGACGGCAAATTTCATGAAATCGGCCAACGCCCGCCCGACGCTTCATTTTCCGCCCGTCTTGTGGCAGTGACCCGGCATGATCGCATTCGCGCGGAAATCCCCCGATGGCCGGAACTGATCGCTCGCGGCCGGCCGAGACCGGCGGGCCGGCGGTGGTGCTGGTGCGCCCGCAGCTTGGCGAGAACATCGGCACGGCGGCGCGCGCCATGGCCAATTTCGGCCTCTCCGACCTGCGGATCGTGGCACCGCGCGACGGCTGGCCGAGCGTCATGGCGCAGCGCACCGCATCGGGCGCCGACTGGGTCATCGAGGGCGCCAGGGTCTTCGACACCGCGGAGGAGGCGATCGCCGACCTCGGCTATGTGGTGGCGACGACGGCGCGCCCGCGCGGCATGACGAAGGAGATCCTCGGCCCGGAATCGGCCTGCGCGGCAATGCGCGCGCGGATGGCGAGCGGGGCCGGGGCGGGAATTCTCTTCGGGGCCGAGCGCACGGGGCTTGAGAACGACGAGGTGGCGCTGGCGGACGCCATCGTCAGCTATCCGGTGAACCCCGCCTTCGCCTCGCTCAACCTCGCCCAGGCGGTGCTGCTCATCGCCTATGAATATGCGCGGGGCCGCGACCCGGACGCGGGGCGGATGAGCCGCATCGACTATGCCGGCAACGAGCCGGCGACGCGCGCCGAGCTGCTCGGCTTCTTCGAGCATCTGGAAGTCGAGCTCGACCGCGGCGGCTTCCTCAAGCCGCCGGACAAGAAGCCCTCGATGATCCGCAATTTGCGCAACATCTTCCACCGCACCCGGCTTTCCGGCCAGGACATCCGCACGCTTCGCGGGGTGATCGTGGCGCTGACGGGACGGCCCTTCAGGCGGGACGAGCCATGACCCCGGTGCTGGTCTTCGATTCCGGCGTCGGCGGGCTCGGCGTGCTGCGCGAGTTGCGGGTGCTGGCGCCGGAGCGGCGCTACGTCTATGTGGCCGACGACGCGGCGTTCCCCTATGGCGACTGGGAGGAGGAGGCGCTGAAGGCTCGCATGGTGGAGCTGTTCGGCGGGCTGATCGCGGAATGGCGGCCCTCCGTCATCGTCATCGCCTGCAACACCGCCTCGACGCTGGCCATCGATCATCTGCGCCAGGCCTATCCGGAGCAGCTCTTCGTCGGCACGGTGCCGGCCATCAAGCCGGCGGCGGAGCGCACCCGCTCCGGCCTCGTCTCGGTGCTGGCGACGCCCGGCACCATGAAGCGGCAATACACCCGCGACCTGATCCGCCAATACGCCGCCAAGTGCCATGTGCGGCTGGTCGGTAGCCGCAATCTCGCGGCGCTCGCCGAAACCTACATGCGCGAGGGCTTCGTCGACGAGGCGGCGGTGCGGACGGAGATCGCGCCCGCCTTCGTGGAGAAGGACGGCCGGCGCACCGACATCGTCGTGCTCGCCTGCACGCACTATCCCTTCCTGGCCAACCGCATGCGCAAGACCGCGCCGTGGCCGGTCGACTGGATCGATCCGGCGGAGGCCATCGCCCGGCGCGCGCAGTCGCTGCTGCCGCCGTTCTCGGGCGCGGTGCCGACCGGCCAGGACATCGCGGTGTTCACCTCGGGGCGCGCCGATTTCGCCGTGGCGCGGCTGATGAGCGGCTTCGGCCTCGGCGTCGGCCGATGAGGAAGGCGACGAGGCAGCGCATCCGCCGGATGCTGCGCGCGCGACCCAGACTGCGCCTGCGGCAGAAGCTGCGCATCGTCCGCCGGCATGCGACGCGGGCGAAGCGGGACGCCTTCAAGCTCGGGCGCAGCCTGCGCCGGGCCTATCGAAACGGGCGCGCTCACTTCCGCGACCTGCGCAAGCGGCTGCTGAGCGACCGCATGCGGCGGCAGATGATGATGCGCGCGCATCTGCTGCGCAGCGGCGGCAGATACCGCTATGCGGGGATCGAGGTGGACCTGCCCCCGGACGCGGCGCTGGAGCTCCGATACGACGTGGCGCGCGGCAGGTACGAGCGTCACGAACGCCATCTGATCGCCCATCATCTGCCGCTTGGCCTGCCGGTGATCGAGCTCGGCGGCTCGCTCGGCCTCGTCAGCGCCTTCATCGGCAGCCGGCTCGATCCCGGGGTGCCGATGGTGATCGTCGAGGCCAATCCGGCGCTGATCGGCTATTGCCGGGCCAACGCGCCGCGCGGCGGCGGGGAGCGGCCCATCGAGATCGTCAACGCGGCGCTCGCCTATGGCGGCGCGGCGGTGGAGTTCTGGGTCCACCGCAACACGCTCGGCAGCCGGCTGGCGCCCGAGGGCGTCTCCGAGCGGGACAAGGTGCGGGTGCCCGCCGTGTCGCTGGCCGAGCTCGCGGCGCGCTTTGCGGGCGACTACTCGCTGGTCGCCGACATCGAGGGGGCGGAATTCGACCTCTTCGAGCGCGAGCGGGAAGCGCTGCGGCGGTGCGCCTTCGCCATCGTGGAGCACCATCCCAAGGTCTTCGCGGAGCAGGGCCGCGCGCCGGAGCGGTTCATGGCGCTGGTCGCGGGGGCCGGTTTCGAGGTCGTCGAGGAGCGCCACAATTGCCTGGTGCTGGCGCGCAAGGCGTCCGGCCGGCGTTGACTTCGCGCCGCAAAAAGCCTAATCACCCGCGGTCCCGCGAGAGGTTCGCCTGTCGGGGGGCTTAACCGACGTGACCCGTGGACGGTCTGGCGTCTTGCCGCGACCGTCCTGTCAGTCCGGGAGACCGGGCAGAGGAGGGCGCGTTTCCATCGGGTTCGGACGGAATGCCGTTCGTGCCGCCAACGATTTGAAGGAAATGCGATGAGCAAGCGCTTTCAGGCAAAATACAAGCTCGACCGCCGTCTCGGCGAGAATATCTGGGGCCGCCCCAAGAGCCCGGTCAACCGGCGCGAATACGGCCCCGGCCAGCACGGCCAGCGCCGCAAGGGCAAGATGTCCGACTTCGGCCTGCAGCTTCGCGCCAAGCAGAAGCTGAAGGGCTATTACGGCTCGATCACCGAGAAGCAGTTCCGCCGCACCTATGACGAGGCGGCGCGGATGCGCGGCGACACCTCCGAGAACCTCATCGGCCTGCTCGAGCGCCGTCTCGACGCGGTCGTCTACCGCGCCAAGTTCGTGCCGACCGTCTTCGCGGCGCGCCAGTTCGTCAGCCACGGCCACGTCAAGGTCAATGGCCGCCGCGTGACCATCCCGAGCTACCGGGTCAAGGTCGGCGACGTGATCGAGCTCAAGGATGCCTCCAAGCAGCTCGCCATCGTGCTTGAGGCCAGCCAGAGCGCCGAGCGCGATATTCCCGACTATGTCGAGACCGATCACGGCAAGATGGTCGCGAAGCTCGTGCGCGTGCCGGCGCTGAGCGACGTGCCCTATGCGGTGATGATGGAGCCGAACCTGGTCGTCGAGTATTACTCGCGCTGATCCGGCGCGAACGCGCTATCGTGGAGGCCGCCCCCCGGGGCGGCCTTTTTCGTTTGGGGAGCCCTGCGCATGAAGATCGTCGTCGTGGGGGCCGGCATCGCCGGGCTTTCGACCGCCTGGCAGCTCGTCAAGCGCGGCCACACGGTCTACCTGGTCGAGCAGGCGAGGGAAATTCCCAACCCGCTGTCGGCGTCGGGCGACCAGCACCGCATCATCCGCCGCGCCTATGGCGGCGCCGACGGCTATGCCCGCAACATCGACGACGCCTATGCGGCATGGAACGAGATGTGGAATGATCTCGGCTGCAAGCTCGTCGAGGATACCGGCTTTCTCTGCGTCAGCCAGTGGCCCGACGACGAGGCCGACATCTACCGCCAGGGGCTGGAGCGCGGCTCCTATCACTGCGAGCTTTTCGAGCCGGCGGAGGCGGCGCGACGCTGGCCGTTCCTCGAGGAGGGGACGTTCCGCTACGCCGCCTTCAGCCGCGAGGGCGGGGTGCTGTTCTGCCAGATTATCGCCCGGCTGCTCGGCAAGTGGATCAGCGAGCATCGCGGCATCGTCCTCAAGGGCGCGCGCATCAAGACGATCGACACGGCGGCGGGAAAGGTGCGCATCGCCGGCGGGCCGGAGATCGAGGCGGACCGCGTCGTCGTCACCGCCGGCGCCTGGGTCAACGAGCTGTTCCCGGCGCTCGCCGGAACGCTCGTCACCTACCGCACGGCGGTCGCCTATTTCGAGCCGCCCGAGGACCTCGCCGAGGTGTGGATGGACGCGCCGGTGGTGCTCGACATCGGCGGCGACGCCGACGGCTACATCCTGCCGCCGGTCGCCGGCTGCGGGCTGAAGTTCGGCACCGGCCATCACCGCCGCCCGACCGGAAACCCGAATGCCGGCCGCGTTCCCTATGAGGGCGAGGCGGAGGAGATCCGCGCCCGCTTCTCGCCGCCGCTGGCGCGGCTCGACGAATACAGGCCGGGCGAGGTCGTCACCTGCTGCTACACCTTCACCGAGGACGAGAAGTTCTTCGCCGCGCGCGAGGGGCGCACGCTCGTCGTCTCGGCCTGCTCGGGACACGGCTACAAGTTCGGCGCGGCCGTCGGCCGCCGCGTTGCCGATGCGGTGGAGAGCGACGACGACGGCTCGCTGATCCGCTGGCTGCGGGCCGAGCAGGCGGGCTAGCCGGAGGAGCGGACGGCGCTATCGCGCCGGCCCGCTGTGTTTGCGGTTATTCCGCTTTCTGGATTCCGGCCTTCGCCGGAATGACGGTTAGAAGCGAGGCATCGGCCCCGATCGTCATTCCGGCGAAGGCCGGAATCCAGGAGCGGCGTACACGAAAATCCCCGACCCCATTCTTCGAGAGGGAGCGAGCTACCGCCGCCTGCCGGGCAGGGCGTGGCGCCAGGCCGTCTCCAGCGCGCCGGCGAGCTCGTCGGCGGATACCGCGTCGAGATCGACGGCGGTCCAGCCCTGCTGGCCCCATTTGTTGGGAACCGGCGAGAAGGCGGGCGACATGGCGCAGCGCAATTCCTGCTCGTCGGGCAGCAGTTTGAGATTGGCCGAGCGGCCGCCCGGCGCAAGCGTCGCGAAATTGCGCTTCACGCGGAAGGCGGCACGGTCGAAATGCGGCCGTTCCTCGGCGCCTTCGAGCGCCAGCGCCAGCTTGCGGAATTCGTCGGCGGAGACGGTCATCGGTCAGCCCTTCCGGCTCAGCGTCAGCGCGGCGAGGATGGTCAGCACCACGGAGCCGGCGAACAGCCAGATGCCGGGCAGCGTCGCCGCGTCGCCGAGGCCCGAATTCTTCACGTAGAAGACGACGAGGGCGAGAACCAGCACGTCGAGCATCGACCAGCGCCCGAGCGCCGCGGAGAAGGCGAGGATGCGCCGGGCGGGGCGGCCGTTGGCCGCGGTCGCGAGGCCGGCCAGCGTCAGGCAGGCGATCTTGAGGACGGGGAAGGCGACGGAGAACAGCGCCAGCACGGCGGCCAGCAGGGTCTCGCCCTCGCGCCACAGCCCGCCGATGACCGAGAGGATCGAATGACGGTCGGTGAGGAAGAAAAGCCGCCTGAACTCGACGCTCGGCGCGGTGAGGCCGAACCACAGCAGCAGGCCGGCCAACAGCGCCAGCGCCAGGCCGGCGATGGCCCGGCGCCGCGCCTTCAAGGGAGCGGAAGTCCGCGAAATCAGGCGGTGAGCGTCTGGCGCTGGAACTCGATGCCGCGGTCGCTCAGCAGGCCCTGCAGCTCGCCGGCCTGGAACATCTCGCGGACGATGTCGCAACCGCCGACGAACTCGCCCTTGACGTAGAGCTGGGGGATCGTCGGCCAGTTGGAATAGGCCTTGATGCCCTCGCGCAGCTCCATGCTCTCCAGCACGTTGACGCCCTTGTAGGGGACGCCGAGGTAATCGAGGATCTGCACGACCTGGCCGGAAAAGCCGCACTGCGGAAACGCCGGGCTGCCCTTCATGAAGAGCACCACGTCGTTGGACTTCACTTCGTTGTCGATGACGTCGTTCACGGGATTCATGGGTTTCGTCCTTTCGCATCCGGATTCAAGGTCCGGGGCAAACCGGTTGAATTCATGCAATAGATAACATGCGGCGGCGAAAATTCCACCGCGACACGATCACTCAGGCGCGCTGGTCTGGAGGGCAAGCGCATGCAGCGTGCCGCCCATATTGCCCTTCAGCGCGTCGTAGACCATCTGGTGCTGCTGGACGCGCGACTTGCCGCGAAAGCTCTCCGAGGTGACGACGGCGGCGTAATGGTCGCCGTCGCCGGCGAGATCGCGGATCTCCACGGATGCGTCGGGAAGCGCCTCGACGATCAGCTTCTTGATTTCGCTCGCATCCATCGGCATGACGCCCGTCGCCTCCGCTCGTTTGTACCCGCGTCCAATCGTGTATGGCGGCGCGCGAGGGTGTCAATAAGCATGCGCGCGGACGCGCCATGCGGCCGCCGCGATCAGGCCTCCGGGCCCGCCATATAGGCCGGAAACCAGGATTCATGCGTCTCGCGAAGGGCGGCGACGGGGACCGCGCGCGCCGCGCCGAGCTTCAGGGAATCGCCGCCGGTGGCGCCGATCCGGGTCATGGCGATCCCGGCGGATTCGGCGCGCCGCAGGAGATCGTCGACGCGTTCGCGCGGCGCGGTGACGACGTAGCGGCCCTGGTCCTCGCCGAAGAAGGCGGCGGCGGGCGGGCAGTCGCCGGGCTCGGTCGTCTCGCAGCCGATGCCGGAGGCCATCGCCATCTCGGCGAGCGCCACGGCGAGGCCGCCGTCGGAGCAGTCGTGGACGGCGCTCAGCATTCCGTCGCGGATCAGGCCGCGGACGAAATCGCCGACCCGGCGCTCGTGGGCGAGGTCGACCGGCGGCGCCGAGCCTTCCTCGCGGCCGTGGACCTCGCGCAGATAGATCGATTGCCCGAGATGGCCGCCCCATTCGGCCGGGGCGCCGGCGAGCAGGACGATCTCGCCCCCGGCGGCGAAGCCCGCCCGGACGGTGCGGGCGACGTCGGGGACGAGGCCGACGCCGGCGATGGCGGGGGTCGGCGGGATCGCCTCGCCCTGGGTCTCGTTGTAGAGCGAGACGTTGCCGGAAACGATGGGGAAGTCGAGCGCCCGGCAGGCCTCGCCGATGCCCTGCACGGCGCGGACGAACTGGCCCATGATCTCGGGTTTCTCGGGATTGCCGAAATTCAGATTGTCGGTGACGGCGAGCGGCTCGGCGCCGACGCAGGTGAGGTTGCGCCAGACCTCGGCGACGGCCTGCTTGCCGCCCTCGAAGGGGTCGGCGAGGCAGTAGCGCGGGGTGACGTCGGCGGCGAAGGCGAGGCCTTTCGGCTTGCCGGATTCGAGCCGCACGACGGCGGCGTCGCCGCCGGGCCGCTGGACCGTGTTGCCGAGGATCAGGTGGTCGTACTGCTCCCAGACCCAGCGGCGCGACGACAGGTCGGGCGAGCCGAGCATGCGCAGCAGCGCGTCGGCGATGTCGGCCCGCGGAACCGCGCCGGCGGAAAGCGGCGGAGCCTTGCGCGGCTCGACCCAGGGGCGGTCGTATTCCGGCGCCTCGTCGCCGAGCTCCTTGATCGGCAGGTCGGCGACTTCCTCGCCGTGGCGCAGGATGCGGAAGCGCAGGTCGTCGGTCGTCTCGCCGACGACGGCGAAATCCAGCCCCCACTTGTCGAAGATGCGGCGGGCCTCGCCCTCCTTCGCCGGGTCGAGGACCATGAGCATGCGCTCCTGGCTCTCCGACAGCATCATCTCGTAGGCGCTCATCCCTTCCTCGCGGCAGGGGACCGCATCGAGATCGAGGCGGATGCCGAGATCGCCCTTGGCGCCCATCTCGACGGCCGAGCAGGTGAGGCCGGCGGCGCCCATGTCCTGGATGGCGATGACCGCGCCCGACGCCATGAGCTCGAGGCAGGCTTCCAGCAGGCACTTCTCGGTGAAGGGGTCGCCGACCTGCACGGTCGGGCGCTTCTCCTCGATCTTCTCGTCGAACTCGGCGGAGGCCATCGTCGCGCCGCCGACGCCGTCGCGGCCGGTCTTGGCGCCGAGATAGACGACCGGAAGGCCGACGCCCTCCGCCTTCGAATAGAAGATCGCGTCGGCATCGGCGATGCCGGCGGCGAAGGCGTTGACGAGGATGTTGCCGTTATAGGCGCGGTGGAAATTGACCTCGCCGCCGACGGTGGGCACGCCGAAGGAATTGCCGTAGCCGCCGATGCCGGCGACGACGCCGGCGACCAGATGGCGGGTCCTGGGGTGGTCGGGGCTGCCGAATCGCAGGGCGTTCATCGCCGCGATGGGCCGCGCGCCCATGGTGAAGACGTCGCGCAGGATGCCGCCGACGCCGGTCGCCGCGCCCTGATAGGGCTCGATGAAGGAGGGGTGGTTGTGGCTCTCCATCTTGAAGACCACCGCCTGGCCGTCGCCGATATCGACGACGCCGGCGTTCTCGCCCGGCCCTTGGATCACCCGCGGGCCGGAAACCGGCAATGTCTTCAGCCACTTCTTGGAGGACTTGTAGGAGCAGTGCTCGTTCCACATGGCCGAGAAGATGCCGAGCTCGGTGATCGTCGGCTCGCGGCCGATGAGATCGAGGATCTTCCGGTACTCGTCCGGCTTGAGGCCGTGATCGGCGACGAGCTGCGCGGTGATGGGAATGGCGTTGGGAATGGTCATGTCAGGCCGGACTGCCGGTGCGGTTGAACAGGTGATCGGCTAACACCACGGCGAGCCCGAGCACAAGGAAAAGCGCCGCGATGGCGGCGATATTCACGGCAAGCGCGGCAACGCCCCGGTCGAGCGCCAGGAAGGGGTAGGGAACCTCGCCGGCGACGGCGCCGCGCCCCAGCGCCCATGCGGTGTAGGCCAGCGGATAGGCGAGCCACCGGGCGGGATCGCGCCAGCGCAGCGTTCCGTCGCTTCCCGCCAGCCCCCACCAGCACAGATAGAGGATCGGGGTGACGTAGTGCAGGGCGACGTCGCAGAGCAGGAAAAGCCCCCGCGGCGCCCAGAGACCGGCGAGCAGGAAATGGTAGACGATCATCACCAGCGCCATGGAGGCGGCGACGCAGCCGCGCGCCGGGGCGCGGCCGAGAAGGCCCGCCGAGCTGCGCAGCGCCGCCGCATGCACCAGCACCGCGAGGATGTTGGTCAGGATGGTGAAGAAGCTGAAGAGCCAGACGAGGGAGCCGACGACGCTTCGCCCGGCGGCGATGGAGGCTGGAACCGATATGGCGAATTGCAGGGCGATGGCGGCGATGCCGATGACGAGGCCGGCCCATTGCAGCGGCCGGCCGGCCCGGTTCCTCACGCCGCCTTTCCGGCGGGGGCGGAAAACAGGCTCTCGAACAGCGCGAAGCCGTCGGTGCCGCCCTGCAGCGGATCGATCATGTTTTCGGGATGCGGCATCATGCCGAGCACGTTGCCGGCCTCGTTCATGACGCCGGCGATGTCGTTGACCGAGCCGTTCGGGTTGGTGCCGTCGGCGTAGCGCAGCACGACGAGACCCTCGCCCTCGACGCGCTTCAGCGTCTCGTCATCGGCGAAATAGTTGCCGTCGCCATGGGCGACCGGGGTGCGGAAGACGTCGCCGCGGGCATAGCGCGAGGTGAAGCGGGTGTCGTTGCGCTCGACCTTCAGCCTTATCTCGCGGCAGACGAATTTGAGCCCGGCATTGCGCATCAGCGCGCCGGGCAGCAGGCCGGCCTCGGTGAGGATCTGGAAGCCGTTGCAGACGCCGAGAACGGTGACGCCGGCGGCCGCCTTCCGCGCGAGGTCGGCCATCACCGGCGAGCGCGCGGCGATGGCGCCGCAGCGCAGATAGTCGCCATAGGAGAAGCCGCCGGGCACGACGATCACGTCGGCGTCGGGGATCGTCGTCTCGGTGTGCCAGACGATGGCGGGCTTGCTGCCCGAGGCGCGCTCGAGCGCGGTCGCCATGTCGCGCTCGCGGTTGAGGCCGGGGAAGAGGAGGATCGCGGATTTCATGGTCGGGGGCTCCGCCGGTGCGCAGCAGGATCAGGCCCTCTCTTAGCGCCCTGTGCGCGGATTCGCCAGCGTCAGCCGGGCCCTATCCCCGAAAGCAGCGCATCGAAGGCGCCGGCGGGGATCGCGCCGCCCGAGCGGCAGCCCGCGATGCCGGTGCGCAGCGTATAGGCCTTCTTCCCGTGGACGGCGCAGGCGAGGTAGTGCGGCGGCACATAGTTGCGGCAGCCGCTGTGCAGCGTCCACACGCGGAACCCGATGCCGCCGGCGCCGCGGACGGTGCGCGGGGAGGCGGAATCGGCTTCCCGGAAACCGCCGGTCTCGCTCTCCGCCAGGCGCGCGCAGAGGTCGCCGCCCGTCGTCGCCGGGCTCTCGGCGAGCGTCACCGCGGCGGCGGCCCTGCTATAGCCGCGGCAGGTCGGGGGAAGGCACTCGAAGGTGATCGAGTTTTCCTCTCGCGCGGTTTCCCGCCAGCGGTCGGCGGTGTAGTGGATTTCGACGCCGCCGAGGGCCGCTCGCCGCGGTTCTCCTTCGGGCAGCTTCATGCCGGCGACGAGCTTCACCGCGTCGGCGGCGTGGGAATAGGCGGGCAGGCCGCCGGGGCCGGGGATCGTCGCCAGCGAGTAGGTGATGCCGTTGCGGGTCATGCAGAGATAGACGGCGACCGGGTCGTCGAGCAGCGCGCCGTCGCGGGCGAAGGCCAGCACATAGGGCGTGCCGTTCTCGACATGGGCGTTGGCGCCGACGCGCTCGATGCCCGCGAAGCGGCGCTTCGCCTCCGCCGCTGCCTCGGCGGTGCCGCAATATCCGTCGTCGTCGCGCGCCGCGAGCTCAAGGGAAGCCTCGGCGCAGTCGCCGATGCAGTCGAGGCGGTAGCCGCCGCCGGTCGCGGTCGCCTTCCATCGGGCGCCGGAGAAAGTCAGGTCGAGCCCGCGCAGCGACAGCTTTCCGGTCGGCTCGTCGGCGCAGCCGCAGGCGCTGGCGAGCGGCAGCAGCGCATAGGCGGCGAGCAGGATCGTGATCGCGGCGAGGCCGGCAAGGCGCAGGTTCATCGGTGTCGTCCCCGGCTTTTCCCGTTACGGAACGCGGAGGATAGGAGCCGATTGCGGCGGAAGCGCCGGCCCCGAAATGACGAATCCCGTCATCGGGTTGCCGGCGGGCCTTGTCAGAGAATCTCGACCGCGTAGTTCTCGATGACGGTGTTGGCGAGCAGCTTCTCGCACATCGCGGAGAGCTCGGCCTCCGCCTTCTTCCTGTCGGTGCCGGAAAGCTCGACGTCGAAGACCTTGCCCTGCCGCACGCCGTCGATGCCGGAGAAGCCGAGGGAGGCGAGCGCCCCCTCGATGGCCTTGCCCTGGGGATCGAGAACGCCGTTCTTCAGCGTGACGGTAACCCGCGCCTTCATGCTCTTCTCCGGCTCAGTGCTTGACCAGGACCGGGCCGCGGCCGGGCGGCGGTTCCTGCTCGTTCATGATGCCGAGGCGGCGAGCGACTTCCGTGTAGGCCTCTATGAGGCCGCCGAGATCGCGGCGGAAGCGGTCCTTGTCGAGCTTGTCGTTCGACTGGATGTCCCACAGGCGGCAGGAATCCGGGCTGATCTCGTCGGCCAGCACGATGCGCACCATGTCGTTCTCGTAGAGGCGGCCGAACTCGATCTTGAAGTCGACGAGGCGGATGCCGACGCCGAGGAAGAGGCCGGAGAGGAAATCGTTGATCCTGAGCGCCAGCGACATGATGTCGTCGATCTCCTGCGGGCTCGCCCAGCCGAAGCAGGTGATGTGCTCCTCCGACACCATCGGGTCGTTGAGCTGGTCGCTCTTGTAGTAGAACTCGACGATGGAGCGGGGGAGGACGGTGCCCTCCTCGACGCCGATGCGCTCGGCCAGCGAGCCGGCGACGACGTTCCTGACCACCACCTCCAGCGGGATGATCTCGACCTCGCGGATGAGCTGCTCGCGCATGTTCAGCCGGCGGATGAAATGGGTCGGAACGCCCATCTGGTTGAGATTGGCGAAGATGAACTCGCTGATGCGGTTGTTGAGGACGCCCTTGCCCTCGATCACGTCCTTCTTCTTGGCGTTGAAGGCGGTGGCGTCGTCCTTGAAATGCTGGATGAGGGTGCCGGGCTCGGGGCCTTCGTAGAGGACCTTGGCCTTGCCTTCGTAAATCCTGCGTCGACGGTTCATCTGATCTGCGCCTGGATGGGAATGCCGCCCGGCCGGCGATGGCTGCCGGGAATCGGGGGTTTGACTATCGGGAGGCTACTGGCCACCGTTGAGCATTTTCGATGCCTTCGGGGGCGATTTCGGCCCAACCCCGAGGGGGCCGCGCGGAAATCCGCCATTTCCGTGGCGCTCGTCGTCGAATATGCCCGGCATGTCCTTCCTCCTCGCGCCTCGAACCGACGGATTTCCGCGAGCGGCGCGGCCAATCGCCAATTCGTCACCACAGCCTGGATGCCCTTTAAGGCCACAATCGCGGCGGATGCAAGGGGCGGCGCTGGTCCCGCCGTCGGGGCGGGTCGAAATTTCGCGATTGGTCCCAGGGCCAATCGACACTCAGGGTTTGGAACATGGTATGAGGGGAAATCGGCCGGTTCCAGGAGCGAAAGCGCGGTAAGGGCCTCTCCCTTTCAAGCTTTTGCGACGCTGAAACGGCCGATTTCCGCCATATCCCTTGAGGGACGCGACGGATTTCGGCCCCGACTGCGTCGGCGGGCTTGCCCGTATTGCCGATACGCGCGGCGCCCGCCTCCTGCTCGGGACTGAAATCCGTCTCGCGCCATGCCCGAAACCTGAATGTCGATTGGCCCTAGGCGCGGCGCGGAAAAATTGTGTATCGGAAGGGGCCGCGAAGAGACGGCGCCGTCAGGCAATCCAGGAGGCTCCAGATGACGACGTTCGACGACCGCAAGAAGGGCTACGAATCCAAGTTCGCCCACGACGCCGAGATGCGCTTCAAGGCGGAGGCGCGCCGCAACCGGATGCTCGGGCACTGGGCCGCCGAACTGATGGGGCTCTCCGGCGACAAGGCGGAGGAATACGCCAAGAGCGTGATCATGGCCGATTTCGAGGAGGCCGGCGACGACGACGTGCTGCGCAAGGTGCGCGCCGATCTGGAGGCGGCGAAGGTGCCGCAGTCCGACGCCGCGATCCGCGCCAAGATGGACGAGTTCTTCGGGCAGGCGGTGGAGCAGCTGAGCCGGCAGGGCTGAGGGCGTGGGCTTCATGCCGCACGAGCGGCTGTCCGACTTCCTGGTGCGGACGGCCGCTTCGAGCCCGGCGCGGGCGATCCGGTTCCTCTGGGAGACGCCGCGCGACGTGCGCAAGAGATTGTGGAAGGGCGCAGCCCCGGCGGGCTACGATCAGGCGCTGGTGGACGAGGCGACGGCCGCCTATGAGCGCGCCGCAGAGGCCCGCGACTTCACCACCGACTGGTTCAGCTTCAATCTGTGGGCGTGGATACCGGTTCTCGCGCCGCTGCGCGACGAGCCGGCGCGCATATTGGAGATCGGCTCCTTCGAGGGACGCTCGGCGCTGTTCTTCATGCAGTTCCTGCCGCATTCGACCCTGACCTCCATCGACCCCTACGCTCTCGACGAGGAGCGCGTCCGCCTGGCGAAGGGGCGTTTCGCGCGCAACCTCGCCGACTATTCCGACCGCATCGTCCAGCACCTCGAGCCGTCGCAGACCGCGCTGCCGCGGCTGCTCGCCGAGGGCGAGCGCTTCGACATCGCCTATGTCGACGGCGACCATTCCGCGCCGGCTGTGTGGCAGGACGCCAACGCCGTGTGGCCGCTGGTGAAGCCGGGCGGGCTGGTGATCTTCGACGATTATCTGTGGGAGCCGACCAAGCCGGCGGAGGATACGCCGACGCCGGCCATCAACCGCTTTCTGAACGCCGCCGGGCACGATTGCGACCTCGTGCACGCGGGATATCAATGCATCGTGCGCAAGCGCCGCTAGAGGCGGCGCGGGAAGGATGGAGATGACCTCGCTTGCTGAACTGCTGCGCCGGAAGGAAACCCAGTATTGCGGCTGGAGCGGGCTTGCCGATCCGCTGTCGGCGGAGGCGATCGGCCGTGCCGGCTTCGACACCGTCTGCCTCGACCAGCAGCACGGCTTCCACGACTATGACAGCATCCGCACCTCGATCCGCGCGCTGGCCGCCGCCGGCAAGCCGGCCATCGTGCGCGTTCCCTATGACGGCTATCCGGAGATCGGCCGGGCGCTCGACCTCGGCGCGGAAGGCATCATCTGCCCGATGATCAACAACGCCGCCGACGCCCGCCGGCTTGCCGACCGGGTGAAATTCCCGCCGGTCGGCCTGCGCAGCTGGGGGCCGCATGGCGCGATGATGCTGTGGGGCAACACGAAGGACGAGTATCTCGCCGGCGCCAACAGCCGCATCGTCTCCTTCGCGATGGTCGAGACCCGCGAGTCGCTCTCCAATCTCGACGACATACTTTCCACCGAGGGCATCGACGGCGTGTTCCTCGGCCCCAACGACCTGTCGATCTCGCTTTCGGGCGGCGCCCAGGGCGATCCCGACCTCGGCGACGTCTGGGAGGCGGCGAAGAAGATCGGCGCGGCGGCGAGGAAGCACGGCAAGTTCGCGGCCGCCTATGCCAATGCGCCGAAATTCGCCAGAGGCTATGTCGAGGCGGGCTTCACGCTGATCGCCGGCGGCTCGGACCTCGTCTTCGTGCGCACCGCCGCCGAGGCGATGCTGAAGTCCTTCCGCGAGGCATAGAACCTAAAGCCGCGACATCATCCGGGCGAACATCACCATGCCCTCCGGCCAGGGGCCGTGGCCGCTTTCGGCGTCGATGTGGCCCGCATTGCCGGCATCCGCCAGCTCGCAGCCCCAGTCGAGCGCCATGCCGGCGGCGGCGTCCCAGTCGCACCAGGGATCGTCGCGGCTGGCGATCAGCATCGAGGGGAAGGGCAGCGGCCCGGTCGGCGTCGGCTTGAACGGCCGCAGCGCCGGCGTCTCGACGGACCCCCTGACCGGATCGGCCGGGGCGACGAGGAAGGCGCCGGCGATATTGCCCTTGAGCGTGGTGTCGCAGAAGGCGGTGGCGATGACGAGCGCTCCGGCCGAATGGGCGACCAGCACGATCGGACGGCGGCAGCGGGCGATCTCGCGATTGAGCCCGATGATCCAGTCGGACGGGTCCGGATCGTCCCAGTTCTCCTGCTCGACGACGCGCGCCGTCGCCATGCGCTCGCGCCAGCGCAGGTACCAGTAGTCGGGGCTGGACCTGCCGCCGCCGAGGCCGGGCAGGATGAGGATATCGGCGTCGCCGATCTTCATGGGCGGGAGCCGGCTGGATGCAGGGAAAACATGCGCGCCGGTATGATACGAGCCGGCGCGGCGCGCAACCCTTCACGAGGCGCGCAGCCCCGTCAGTCGGCGGGAATGCGCACCTTCGGCAGGTCGATATTGACGTTGATGTCGGCGTCGCGGTCGCCGAGCCAGCCATTGGCGTAGAGAATGCCGCCGCCGATCACCACGGCGATCAGCATGCCGGCGATGAGCCACAGCGCGTTGTTGCCCGAAGCGGAGCGATAGACAGGCATGATGTCTCCCGAACCCGTTGAAACCGCAGTCTCAACGCGCGGCGGCGGCAAGGGGTTCCGTGGGCGTCAGGCGAAGACGCGGTCGAAGATCGTCCCGACATGCTTGAGGTGATAGGCGTCGTCGAACATCGCCTCGAGCTTGGAAGCGGGAATCTTCTGAATCACTTCCTCGTCGTTCTTGAGTTCCGACAGGAAGTCGGCGCCGTGCTCCCAGGTCTTCATGGCGTTGCGCTGGACCAGCCGGTAGGCGTCCTCGCGGCTGACCCCCGCCTGGGTCAGGGCGAGCAGCACGCGCTGGGAGTTGTGCAGGCCGCCGAGGCGGTCGAGATTGGCCTTCATGCGCTCGGGATAGACGACGAGCTTCTCGATCACGCCGGCCATGCGGTGGATGGCGAAATCCAGCGTCACCGTGGCGTCGGGGCCGATCATGCGCTCGACGGAGGAGTGCGAGATGTCGCGCTCGTGCCACAGCGCGACGTTCTCCATCGCCGGCACGGCGTAGCCGCGCACCAGCCGCGCCAGCCCGGTGACGTTCTCGGTGAGAACCGGGTTGCGCTTGTGCGGCATCGCCGAGGAGCCCTTCTGGCCGGGCGAGAAATACTCCTCCGCCTCCAGCACCTCGGTGCGCTGGAGATGGCGGATCTCGACGGCGAGGCGCTCCAGCGAGGAGGCGACGACGCCGAGGGTGGCGAAATACATGGCATGCCGGTCGCGCGGGATGACCTGCGTCGAGACCGGCTCGGGGACGAGGCCCATCTTCGCCGCGACATGCGCCTCGATGGCCGGGTCGATATTGGCGAAGGTGCCGACGGCGCCGGAGATGGCGCAGGTCGCCACCTCGGCGCGGGCGTTCGCGAGGCGGGCGCGGCAGCGGTCGATCTCGGCATAGGCCTGGGCGAGCTTGAGGCCGAAGGTCGTCGGCTCGGCGTGGATGCCGTGGCTGCGGCCGATGGTGATGGTGTCGCGGTGCTCGAAGGCGCGCTTCCTGAGGGCGGTGAGCAGGCGTTCCAGCCCCGCGTCCAGCAGGTCGCTGGCGCGCACGAGCTGCACGTTGAAGCAGGTGTCGAGCACGTCCGACGAGGTCATGCCCTGATGGACGAAGCGCGCCTCCGGGCCGACGATCTCGGAAAGATGGGTGAGGAAGGCGATGACGTCGTGCTTGACCTCGGCCTCGATGGCGTCGATGCGCGCGACGTCGAAGGCGACGTCGCCGGCCTTCTCCCAGACCTTCGCGGCGGCTTCCCTCGGCACCACGCCGCGCTCTGCCAGTGCGTCGGTGGCGTGCGCCTCGATCTCGAACCAGATGCGGAACTTGGTCTCGGGCGACCAGATCGCGACCATCTCGGGGCGGGAATAGCGCGGTATCATCTCGGCGGCGGCCTTTCATCCTGGGGTGTGGCGGCCCCGTAGCACGGGGCCGGGAAAGCCGCAATCTATCAGGCCTCGGCGCGGCGCGAGAGCCTGCCGCCGACGATCAGCGGCAGCAGGTAGATGGGAAACTGCGCGATGGCGAAGTAGAGGCCGGTGAGGTCGGGCACGCTGGCGCCGAGGACGGCGAGCATCAGCCCCATGTTGCGGTTGCCCATGGCGATGCCGAGCGCCCAGCCGGCGCTGCCGCCGAGGCCGGAAAAGGCGAGCCCGCCGGCGACGAGCAGGGCGAGCGCGATGGCGAAGCTGAGCACGGTGAGGCCGATCACCAGCATCGGCTCGTTCCAGGCGCGCAGCGCCACGCCGTCCATGATGGCGATGGCGAAGAAGGTCATGACGGCGACGTTGGCGCCGTCGATCTGGTAGCGCATGGCGGCGATGCGGTCGCTGCCGGCGAGACGGCGGATCGCCTGCGCCACGACCATCGGCACGACGAGGTAGAACCCGAGGCGCAGCGCCAGGTCGAGCGGCGACAGCGTCAGCGCGTCGTCGAGGAACAGCGCCGTCATCAGCGGCGCGGTGATCGGCGTGAGGATGATGGTCACCACCAGCACGATCAGGCACAGCGCGCCGTCGAGGCCGAGCAGGAAGGCGATGGCCGGCGCCGACATGATCGGCGGCGCCGCCATCTGCAGCACCAGGGCCGCGTCCAGCCCCGGCCAGCGCTCGCCGATGCCGAGCGCGTGGACGAGGAGGCCGGCCGCCAGCGGCGCGGCGACGAGCATCAGCGCCGTGGTCAGCGAGATGGCGACGGCGCGCTGGCGGGCGCGCATCAGCAGGTCGGCGACGTCGACGCGCAGGAAGGCCAGCACCAGCAGCACGAAGATCGATTCCGGCAGCCACGGCCGTGCCAGCGCCGAGAGCGGCGGCAGCGCGAGACCGAGGAAGATGCCGAGGGCGAGGCTTCTGGTGCCGTGGCGTCCGATGAAGCCGAGAAGGCGGTTCAGCAATGCGTTCTCCGAAGGTCTGCCCGCCGGGCCTGCCGCCTTGAACGGGCGGCGCGGGGGCCACACTATGCGGGCCGATTCCCGGGGCAGCAAGGACGGGCCGGACATGGCAGGTGGTCGCGAAACGGTGGTGCTCGGCGCGGGCATGGTGGGGGTTTCCGCGGCGATCCATCTGCTGAAGCGCGGCCGCCGGGTGACGCTGATCGACCGCCGCGGCGCCGGCGAGGAAACCTCCTACGGCAATGCCGGCGCCGTCGAGGGCGGCTCCTACACCCCGATTGCCATGCCGCGCGACCTGCCGACGCTTCTCGCCTATGCGTCGAACCGCAAGATCGCGATGCACTACCACCCGGCCTTTCTGCCGCGGGTGGCGGGCTGGCTGTTCCGGCTGTGGCGGGAATCCTCGCGCGAGCGCCTCGTCGCCAATGCCGGCAAGTTCAGCCAGGTGCTCTCCTACGCGATCCCCGAGCACATGGCGCTGGCGCGTGAGGCCGGCGTCGACCATCTGATCGACGAGCACGCCGGCTGGCTGGTCGTCCACCGCGATCCGGAGACCTTCCGCGACGACCGGCTCGACCGCGACATCGCGGCGATGCAGGGCGTGGAGTTCCGCGAGCTGAGCCGCGACGAGGCGCTCGAATACGAACCCAACCTGACCGGCGAGATCGCCGGCGCGACCTTCTGGCCGAAGGTCGCCCATGTGCGCAATCCCGGCGCGCTGACCAAGGGCTACGCGACGCTGTTTAAGACGCTCGGCGGGACCTTCCGCGCCGGCGAGGTCGTGTCGCTCGGCAGGGAAGGCGGCCGCTGGCGGGTGCGGCTGAAGGACGGCGAGGTTACAGCCGACGACGTGGTGGTGGCGCTCGGGCCGTGGACGATGGACCTTCTCGAACCGCTCGGGCTGTCCTTCCCCTTCGCGGTCAAGCGCGGCTACCACCAGCATTTCCGCCCCGCCGGCAACGCCACCCTGTCGCGGCCGGTGGTCGACGCCGATTCCGGCTTCGTGCTGGCGCCGATGGAGGCCGGCATCCGGCTGACCACCGGTATCGAGTTCGCCCCCCGCGACGCCCCGAAGACGCCGGTGCAGATCGCCCGTGCGCTGCCCTTCGCCAGACGGCTGTTTCCGCTCGCCGACGCGGTCGAGCCGGAACCGTGGATGGGCGCGCGGCCGTCCTTTCCCGACAGTCGCGCGGTGATCGGCGCGGCGCCCGGCCATAAGGGGCTGTGGCTCGATTTCGGCCACGCGCATCTCGGGCTGACGCTCGGCCCCGTCTCGGGCAGGATGCTGGCGGCGATGATGGACGGGGAGGTGCCGGAGGTCGATCCGGCGCCGTTTTCGCCGACGCGCTTCTAGAGGGTTTCTCGCATGGCCGGGTTCTCGCGCTTCACGCCGCTCACGCAGTCGCTGCCGGCGACCGTTCCGTTCGTCGGGCCGGAGACCCAGGAACGCCGGCGCGGCGGCGCCTTCGCGGCGCGCATAGGGGCGAACGAAAGCTGCTTCGGGCCGTCGCCGGCGGTCATCGAGGCGATGCGCGACGTCGCGCCCGACGTCTGGAAATACCCCGATCCGGAATGCCACGATCTGATCGCGGCGGTGGCCCGCCGCCTCGGCCTGAAGCCGGAGAACGTGGTGATCGGGGAGGGGATCGACGGATTGCTCGGGCTGACGGTCAGGATGGTCGCGGAGCCGCAGACGCCGATCGTCAATTCGCTCGGGGCCTATCCGACCTTCAACTATCACGTCGCCGGCTTCGGGGCGCGGCTCGTCACCGTGCCCTATGTCAGCGACTGCGAGGATCTCGGCAGCCTGCTCGCCGCGGTGAGGCGCGAGGACGCGCCGCTCGTCTATCTCGCCAATCCCGACAATCCGATGGGGAGCTGGTGGGAGGCGGGCGAGATCGAGACCTTCGCCCGCGCGCTGCCGGAAACCACGCTGCTGGTCCTCGACGAGGCCTATGGCGAGACCGCGCCGGCCGGCGCGCTGCCGTTCGACGACGCATTGACGGACATGCCCAACGTGGTGCGCATGCGCACCTTCTCGAAGGCCTACGGGCTCGCCGGCATCCGCGTCGCCTACGCCTTCGGCCATCCCGGGACGATCGTCGCCTACAACAAGGTGCGCAACCATTTCGGCGTCGGCCGGCTGGCGCAGGCCGCGGCGCTGGCGGCGATCGGCGATGGCGCGTGGCTCACCGACGTGGTGCGGCGCATCGCGCGCGGCCGTGAGCGCATCGCCGCCATCGCCCAGGCCAGCGGGCTGGAGCCGCTGCCGTCCGCGACCAATTTCGTCGCCGTCGACTGCGGCCGCGACGGCGCCTTCGCGGGCAGGGTGCTGGAGAAGCTGGTGGCGCGCGGCATCTTCATCCGCATGCCCGGCGTCGCGCCGCTCAACCGCTGCATCCGCATCAGCGTCGGCCTCGACCACGAGCTGGACCTCTTCGCCGAGGCGCTGCCGCAGGCGCTGAGGGACGCGGAGACGTAAAGCACAAAGGCGGGCAAATCTGGACAAGCCCGCGGCGGGCGGCCTAGCGTGTCGGCCCATCAAGCGACGGAGCCCGAATGCCAGAATTCCTTCCCGGCGCCGTCTTCAGCGGCATCCTGACCGCCGTCTTCGTGATCGTCCTTCGCGCGCGTGCCGGCAGGCCGCGGCTGGCGGTCTGGAAGCTGGCTCTGATCGGCGTCGCGGCGGCCTATCTCATCCCCTGGGCGCTGGCGCTCGCGGCCATGGCGTGGCGCGCCGTGCCGGGGCTGCCCGAACTGCCCTATGTCAGCTTCGACCAGGTGTTCATCGGCGGCCTCGTCGCGCTCGCCCTCGTCGGCATCCAGCGTCCGGGCCGGCGGCCCTTCATGCCCGTGTGGGCCGGGCTGCTCGTCGGCGCGGCGGTCGCCGCCGTGCTGCCGCCGCTTCTCTACATGGCGACCGGCAGCTATCAGCGGCCGTCGCTGCGCCAGGACGTCAATCACTGCACGCGCGGCATGACGGGCGAGGTCCAGCCCCGCGAGGTCGTCAATATCTGCGACGAGCCGATCGTCGTCGGCCTCTGCCTGCCCGGCGAGACCAACCCGGCGCCCTGCGCGCAGACGGCGACAATCCAGCCGGGCGAGCGCGCGCGGTTCGATCCGGGGGAGGCGCGGCTGTCGTCGCTGCCGTCCAATCTCGACGGGCTGACCGTCGTCGCCTGCCGCCCGCCGGCCCGGCCGTCGCGCATGAAGACCACCATGGGGCGCGGCTATGAGGGGGTGTGCCTGCCGCCCGGCTGATGACGCGGCGCTTTCCGGAAACGATCCTCTAGCCGAACCTGTCCCGCCAGGCGGGAAGGGTCGAGGCGCCGGCGCCCTGCCTGCCCGCCTCGAAGACCGCGCGGGCGATGGCGCGGGCGAGGCAGTTCGCCGCCTCCGTCCCGATCTCGATCATGTCGGCTACCGGATCGGCGACGGGCCTGTCGCCGGAAGCCAGCGCGAAGACGGTGTCGCCGTCGACCGGCGTGTGGACGGGGTAGAGCGCGCGCGCCATGCCGTCCTGCGCCATCATGGCGAAGCGGCGGGCCGACGCCTTGTCGAGCCGCGCATCGGTGGCCACGACCGCCGGCGTCGTGGCGATGGCGGCGGGCTGCGGCGCGTGCTTGCCGCGCGGGGCGAGCGCCTCCGGCGGAACGTGCGGCGCCGGGCCTAGCCCGCCGAATTCCGCGTCGCGCTCGAAGGGGCCGGCCCAGAAATGGGGGCCGTCGCCCACCGTGGCCGATCCGACCGCGTTGACGGCGACGAGGGCGGCGACGGCAAAGCCCGATCTCGTCGTCGCGGAAGCAGAGCCGACGCCGCCGCGAAAGTTCACGGTGGTCGCGCCGTAGCCGGCGCCGGCGGAACCGAGCTCGACGCCCCTGGTGGCCGCCTTCGCCGCCTCGTAGGCCATCTCGCGATAGGGCGGATAGCGGTCCCAGTCCTTGTTTCCGCCGTTCAGCAGGTCGAAGAGGATGACGCCCGGCACGATCGGCACGGTGATGCCGCCGATGGCGAAGCCGCGGCCCTGTTCGCGCAGCGCCGCCTGCACGCCGGAGGCGGCATCGAGCCCGTAGGCCGAGCCGCCGGAAACGACGATGGCGTCGATCTCCTGAACCGTCATCGCCGGGTCGAGGAGGTCGGTGTCGCGGGTGCCCGGCGCGCCGCCGCGCACGTCGACGGCGGCGACCATGGGGCGCTCGCACAGCACGACGGTGACGCCCGAGCACAGGCCGGCATCGTGGCGCTGGCCGACGAGAAGGCCGGGGATGTCGGTGATGTCGTTGGAGCCGGTGCTCATCGAGCGATCATGGCGATTCAACTGGTGGCGCTCAAGCCATTCAAAACAAAAAGAAACCCCGGCGGTTAAGCCGGGGTTCCCAAATGGTCGGGATGCGACGATGCCTACTGCATGTAGTCGTACTTGCCGGCCTTCCACTCGTAGAAGACGTAGCCCGGCAGGGTGACGTCGCCCTTGTCGTCGAAGGACAGATCGCCGAGGACGGTCTTGAAGGTGCCGTCGTCGAGCGCCTTGACGACCGCGTCGAAGTCCGTCGAGCCGGCCGTGGCGGCGGCCTGCGCCCACGCCTGCACGGCGGCGTAGGTGTAGAGCACGTAGCCTTCCGGCTCGACGCCGGCGGCACGGAACTTCTCGACGATCGGCGCGGCGTCCGGATTCTTGCGCGGATCCGGCGAGAAGGTCATCAGCGTGCCTTCGCCGGCGTCACCGGTGATCTGCCAGTACTCGTCGGTCACCAGCGCGTCGCCCGATACCAGCACCGTCGACATGCCCTGGTCGCGCATCTGGCGGACCATCAGGCCGGCTTCGGTGTGGTAGCCGCCGACATAGAGGACGTCGACGCCCTCGGCCTTCAGCTTGGAGACGAGAGCGGTGTAGTCCTTCTCGCCCGCCGTGTAGGCCTCGTACATCGCCGGCTTGCCGCCGGCCTTCTCGTAGACGGCCATGGTGGCGTCGGCGAGACCCTTGCCGTAGGCGGTCTTGTCGTGGACGAAGGCGATCTTCTTGCCCGCGAACTTCTCGGCCAGGAACTTGCCGGCGACCTCGCCCTGCTGGTCGTCACGGCCGCAGACGCGGAACGTGCCGGGGCCGGGGCGGTCGTCGGTGTAGGCCGGGTTGGTCGAGGCCGGCGAGATCTGGATGATGCCTTCGTCGGCATAGATCTTCGACGCCGGGATCGAGGAACCCGAGCAGAAGTGGCCGGCCACGAAGACGACGCCGTCGGCGACGAGCTTGTTGGCGACCGCGACGGCCTGCTTGGGATCGCAGGCGTCGTCGCCGATCTGCAGGACCAGCTTCTCGCCGTTGACGCCGCCCGCGGCGTTGATGTCGGCGACCGCCATTTCGGCGCCGGCCTTGAGCTGCGCGCCGAACGAGGCGTACTGGCCGGTCATCGGACCCACGGAGGCGATGGTGATGTCGGCAAACGCCGCACCAGACATCATCAGCGAAAGCGCTGCTCCTGCCAGAATGGATTTCTTCATTTTCAACTCCCTCTCGTTATTTCGGGTGAAGAGCCCGAACCCGTCCCCTGCCGATCTCGGCGGGTTGCGCCGACTATGCACCAAGTTTGGCTGCCGGTCACATAATTCCGGAAATCGCGATTAACTCCGATCAATCCGCCTTGCGACGCCAGCCGAACGGGCCGGAACGCTCGTATATCCACGAATACTGCGTCGCCATCTGGTTGGCGCGCACGAGGCGGAAGCCTATCGCCGAGGCGACGATCAGGACAAGCGTGTCGACCAGGTAGTACTGCAGCGTCAGCAGTGTGCCGTCGAACAGCGAGAAGTGCAGGAAGCGCACCGCCGCGCCGAGCAGGAACATGTAGAGGACCGCCATCCAGAAGGGCCGCCAGGTCGCCGCCATGGCGCGCCCGGTCAGCATCGCCGCGCCGCCGCCGAGGATGACGGTGACGAGCAGGAACAGCCAGATCGAGGATTCTTCCCAGAAAATACCCATGAAATCCTCCGGCCGCCTCAGTGGCGCCCGCCCTCCAGATAGGCCGCCCGCACGTCCTCGCGCGCCAGCAGCTCGCGGCCGGTGCCGCTCATCGTCACCTTGCCGTTGACCATGACATAGCCGCGATGGGCGAGCTTGAGCGCGTGATAGGCGTTCTGCTCGACCAGGAACACGGTCAGCCCCTCGTTGCGGTTGAGCTCGCCGATGACCTCGAAGATCTGCTTGACGATCAGCGGCGCGAGGCCAAGCGAGGGCTCGTCGAGAAGCAGCAGGCGCGGCCGGCTCATCAGCGCGCGGGCGATCGCCAGCATCTGCTGCTCGCCGCCAGACAGCGTGCCGCCGCGCTGGGTGGTGCGCGCCTTGAGCACGGGGAACAGGTCGAAGACGCGCTTCAGGTCGTCGTCGAAATGCGCCATGTCGGTGGAGATGGCGCCCATCTGCAGGTTCTCCATCACCGACATGCGCGGGAAGATGCGGCGACCTTCCGGCGACTGGGCGATGGACAGCCGCATGATCTCGTAGGTCGGCATGCGGGTGATGTCCTGGCCGTCATAGACGACGGTGCCGTCGCGCGCCTGCGGACTGCCGCAGATCGTCATCATCAGCGTCGACTTGCCGGCGCCGTTGGCCCCGATCAGCGTCACGATCTCGCCGCTGGTGACGTCGATGTCGACGCCGCGCAGGGCGATGATGTTGCCGTAATAGGCGGTGACGCCGCGCACCTCGAGGAGGTTGTTGCCGCTCATTTGCGGGCTCCCTTCCCGGTTGCGGGCCTGCGCGCCCCGGACACCCCGCCGTCGCCGCGCGACAGCTTCCTCGCCTGGCCGATCCAGTCCTCACGGCCGATGCGGCCGTGGAAGCTCAGATGATCGTCGACCCAGTCGACCTCCGCCTTCTTCCACGCGGCGACCTGGTCGAAATGGAAGACGCCGAGCCCGTGCAGGGTCTTCTCGATCTTCGGGCCGACGCCGGAAATCCTCTTGAGGTCGTCGGCCTTGCCGCCGCGCGGTGCCTTGATCCCCTTCGGTTTCGCGGGGCCTGCCGGCTTGCGCGCCGTTTTCGCGGCGGCCTTCGCCGCCGGCTTACGCGCGGCGGCAGTCTTGCCTGCCGAAGCTGATCTGGCCGCCGGCCTGCGTTTCGCCGGCGCCTTGGCGGTGACCTCGGGCAGGTCGGCGACGATCTCCGGCACCTCGTCGATCTCCTCGTCCTCGACGCCGAGATAGGCGGCGATGACGGCCGGGTCGGCCTTCACCGTGGCCGGCGAGCCGTCGGAGATCTTGCGGCCGTAGTCGAGCACCACGACGTGGTCGGAGATCTCCATGACGACGCCCATGTCGTGCTCGATCAGCAGGACCGAGGTGCCGTGGTCGCTGCAGATCTTGCGCAGCATGATGTTGAGGTCGGCGGATTCGCGCGGGTTGAGGCCGGCCGCCGGCTCGTCGAGGCAGAGCAGCAGCGGATCGGTGCACATCGCGCGGGCGATCTCGAGGCGGCGCTGGGCGCCGTAGGGCAGGTCGCCGGCCGGGTCGTCGGCGCGGTCGGTGAGCTTGAGGAGATCGAGCCAGTACTCGCACTTCTCGATGGCCTCGGCGTTGGCCTTCTTGTAGCCGGGCAGGCCGAGAACGCCGCCGACGGTGTAGGTGGAGGCCAGCATCAGCGGATTGTGCTGGGCGATCATCAGATTTTCCAGCGCCGTCATGCCGCCGAACAGGCGAATGTTCTGGAAGGTGCGGGCGACGCGCGCCTCGGCCGAGATCAGGTAGTCGGGCATGCGCTCGAGCAGATAGACCTCCGCCGCGCCGACATGGCCGTGGCGGATGCCGGCGTCGGTGGTGGCGCGGGCCGCGGAGTCGAAGTCGCCGTCGCCGTGGCGCATGACGATGCGGCCCTCGGTCGGCTTGTAGAAGCCGGTGATGCAGTTGAAGACCGTGGTCTTGCCGGCGCCGTTGGGGCCGATGAGGGCGGTGATCTCGCCCTTGGCGGCGCCGAAGCTGAGGTCGCCGACGGCGGTGAGTCCGCCGAAGCGCATGGTCAAATGTTCGACGGAGAGCAGGGGCTCGCTGGGCGGGGTCGCGGCGGCCATCAGTGACCCTCCCCCTGGCCGACGAGGTTGCCGCCGATCATCTTCTTCTCCTTGAGCACGATGGAGGGCTCGCGCGAGCTGATGAGGCCGCGCGGACGCCAGACCATGATGATGACCATGGCGCCGCCGAACAGCAGCATGCGGTACTGGGTCGGGTCGAAGCCGTCGCCGAAGATGTGGCGCAGGAACTCCAGGTTACGCAGCATCTCGATGCCGCCGATCATCACGATCGAGGCGATGACGACGCCGATCTGCGAGCCGAGGCCGCCGAGCACGACGATGGCGAGGATGATGGCGCTCTCGATGAAGGTGAAGCTCTCCGGCGAGATGAAGCCCTGGCGGGTGGCGAAGAAGGAGCCGGCGAAGCCGCCGAACATCGCGCCCATGGCGAAGGCGGTGAGCTTGGTGTTGGTGGTGTTGATGCCGAGCGAGCGGCAGGCGATCTCGTCCTCGCGCAACGCCTCCCAGGCGCGGCCGATGGGCAGCCGGCGCAGCCGCATGGTGACCCAGTTGGTCAGCATCGCGAGGGCGAAGATGATGTAGTAGAGGAAGATCAGCCGGTGCGTCGACGAATAGGGCACGTCGAAGATCTGCGAGAACGAGCCGGCGCCGCGCTCGAAGGTCATGCCGAACAGCGTCGGCTTGGGAATGCCGGAGATGCCGTCGGGACCGTTGGTGAACTTGTACCAGTTCAGCAGCACGATCCGGATGATCTCGCCGAAGGCGAGCGTGACGATGGCGAGATAGTCGCCGCGCAGACGCAGTACCGGAAAGCCGAGGATGATGCCCCAGAAGGCGGCGAGGATGCCGGCGAGCGGCAGGCAGGTCCAGAAGCCGAGCTCGAAATACTGCGCCAGCAGCGCGAAGGAATAGGCGCCGACGGCGTAGAAGGCGACGTAGCCGAGATCGAGCAGGCCGGCGAGGCCGACGACGATGTTCAGCCCCCATCCGAGCATGATGTAGGTCATGATGAGGATCGACAGGTCGAGCCACAGCCGCTGGCCGCGGCCGGCGAACAGCATGATGATCACCGGCAGGACGAAGCCGATGACCAGCAGCGCGATGCCGGCGTAGCGGGTCGTCGCGTCCGGCAGCGCGAAGGCGCGCTTGCCCTGCCTGTCCTTGAGCCCGTCGCGCAGCAGCATCCAGGCGAGGCGGCCGACGAAGACCGCGGCGACGGTCGTCAGGTAGAGGCCCCAGCGCTCCTCTAGGACGAGCCCGACGCCGCTGACCAGCGTCGTCTTGAAGGCGATGAAGAAGAAGAACAGGACGGCGGCGACCGCCGCCGACACGGCGGCGTCCTTGATCGCGGCGGCGATGCGGTTCCCGGAGATGTCGCTCATCGGCTCAGACCTTCTCGACTTCCGGTTTGCCGAGCAGTCCGGAGGGCAGGAAGATCAGCACGATGGCGAGGATCGAGAAGGCGGCGACGTCCTTGTATTCGACCGTGAAGTAGCCCGACCAGAAGACCTCGATCAGGCCGATCAGCAGCCCGCCGAGCATCGCGCCGGGCAGCGAGCCGATGCCGCCGAGCACCGCCGCGGTGAAGGCTTTCACGCCGGCGAGGAAGCCGATGTAGAAGTCGATGACGCCGTAGTAGAGCAGGAACATCGCGCCGGCGACGGCGGCGAGCGCGGCGCCGGTGATGAAGGTGACGGCGATGGTGCGGTCGGTGTTGACGCCGAGCAGGCGGGCCATCTTCTGGTCTTGCTCGCAGGCGCGCTGGGCGCGGCCGAGCGAGGTGCGCGAGACCAGCAGCGAGAAGATCGCCATCAGCACGATGGTGGTCACGATGATGATCATCTGCATGTAGGAGAGCTGGACGACGATGGGCCCGTTGACGGTGTGGCCCTCCATCAGCGTGATGCCGCCCTGGATCTGCGGCGGCAGCGGCTTGACCCGGGCGTCCTGCGTCACCTGGACGAAGTTCTGCAGCACGATCGACATGCCGATGGCGCTGATCAGCGGGGCGAGGCGGAAGGAGCCGCGCAGCGGCCGGTAGGCGAGCCGCTCGATCGTCCACCCCCATATCGAGGTGAAGAGCATGGCGACCAGGAACATGATCAGCAGCACCAGCGGCAGCAGGGTGATCCCCATCGCCGCGAGGGCGAGGAAGGTGATCAGCGCGATGAAGGCGCCGATCATGAAGACGTCGCCATGCGCGAAGTTGATCATTCCGATGATGCCGTAGACCATCGTGTAGCCGATGGCGATGAGGCCGTAGATCGATCCCAGCGTGATGCCGTTCACCAGCTGCTGGACAAAATATTCCATGTCTGTGCCTGCCCCCTGCGTGCTCCGACGCGCATCGTGGCGCGGCGGTCGGCCTGGCTTGCCGCCCCCTGAGGCGGTACCGGCGCATTGCTTATGCTGAATGATTAGCAGCGTCCCAAGAGGGCCGCAACGACTAACCCGGAAACCGCCGCCCAACCCGCCCGCCTTGCCCAAGCGGGCGCGCAGCCGATACATCTGTCGGCGTGCCGACGCGCCGGCGCGGCGGCGAAAGATGCGAGGGAGCAGGCTCAGATGGCCATGACGATGAACGGCAGCTACGACCTGCCGGCCGACCGCCAGACGGTTTGGAACGCGCTCAACGACGCAGAGATCCTCAAGCGCTGCATCCCCGGCTGCGAGGAGTTCGAGCGCACCGAGGACGGTGGCTTCGCGGCCGTCGCGGTGGTCAAGCTCGGCCCCGTGAAGGCGCGCTTCAAGGGCGACGTGACGCTGTCCGACCTCGACCCGCCGAACGGCTACCGCATCTCCGGCCAGGGCAATGGCGGCGTCGCCGGCTTCGCCAAGGGCGGGGCCGTGGTCAGGCTCGCCGACGCCGAGGGCGGGGGCACCAATCTCAGCTACGACGTCGAGGCGCAGATCGGCGGCAAGCTGGCGCAGATCGGCCAGCGGCTCATCAACGGCTCGGCGAAGAAGATCGCCGACGAGTTCTTCAGCAATTTCCGCAAGGAGCTCGACCCCGAGGCGGAATGAGCGGGGGCTGTGCGCGGCCTGCGCAACATTGCCGTCTTGACCGCCAAATGCGGGAAAGCCAGTATCGTTTTTCTACAAGAGCCCGAAAACGGGCCGAAGATGCGCAAAATATAAGAATTTTGACCGTTTTCCTCAACTTATAGGAACAATCGGCGGGCGCATCGGCAGTGTGACTCAAGGTCCGCCGGGCGGGGCGTCCTCCCGGCACTCGGGAGGGAAATTCATGCCGAAAATCACCATGAAAGTGAACGGGAAAGAGGTCTCCTCGGAGGCCGAGGCCCGAACGCTGCTCGTGCAGTTCCTGCGCGAGAACCTGCGCCTGACGGGCACGCATGTGGGCTGCGACACCAGCCAGTGCGGGGCCTGCGTGGTGCATGTGGACGGCGTCGCGTTGAAGTCCTGCACGACCCTGGCGGCAAGCTGCGAGGGCGCGGAGGTGACGACCATCGAGGGTCTCGCCAATGGCGGCGGGCTGCATCCGATGCAGGAGGCCTTCCGCGAAAATCACGCCCTGCAGTGCGGCTTCTGCACCCCGGGCATGATCATGGCTGCGGTCGACATGGTGAACCGGCACAAGGGCACGCTCGACGAAGCGACGATCCGCGAGGAGCTCGAAGGCAATATCTGCCGGTGCACGGGCTACCACAACATCGTCAAGGCGATCGCCGCCGGCGCGAAGGCCATGGCCTGATGGGTCTGGCCTGACGCGCCTGCGACGCCACCGCTTCCTTCAAGGGGAGCAGGCTTCATCGAGGGAGTTTGCAAGATGACCGACAAGGGTATTGGCGCTTCGGTGCGCCGCGTGGAAGACCAGCGCTTCATCACCGGCAAGGGCAACTACACCGCCGACATCAGCCGGCCGGGGCAGGCACACGCCTATTTCCTCCGCTCGCCGCACGCCCACGCGAAGATCGCGTCGATCGACGCGAAGGCGGCGGCATCCGCGCCCGGCGTGCTCGGGGTGTTCACCGGCGACGATCTCGCCAGGGACAGCCTCGGCCCGCTGCCCTGCGGCTGGATGATCCACTCCAAGGACGGCTCGCCGATGAAGACGCCGGGCCATCCGATGCTGGCGCAGGGCAAGGTGCGCTATGTCGGCGACCCGGTCGTCATGGTGGTCGCCGAGACCTACGCCCAGGCGCGCGACGCCGCCGAGATGGTGGAGGTGAATTACGACGTGCTGCCGGCGGTGGTCGAGACGGCGAAGACCCAGGCCTCGGGCGCGCCGCAGATCTTCGACGAGGCGCCGCGCAACACCGCCTATGAATGGGAGATCGGCGACAAGGACGCGGTCTCCGCCGCCTTCGCCAAGGCCGCCCACGTGACCAGGGTCGACATCGTCAACAACCGCCTGGTGCCCAACGCCATGGAGCCGCGGGCGGCGGTCGGCGACTACGATTCGGGCACCGGCGTCTACACCTGCTACACGACGAGCCAGAACCCGCATGTGGCGCGCCTCGTCATGTCGGCCTTCCTCAATCTCGCCGCCGAGCACAAGCTGCGGGTCATCGCGCCCGATGTCGGCGGCGGCTTCGGCTCGAAGATCTACGTCTATTCCGAGGAGACGCTGTGCACCTGGGCGGCCAAGCATGTTGGGCGCCCGGTCAAGTGGACGGCGGAGCGCTCGGAGAGCTTCCTGTCCGACGCGCATGGCCGCGACCACGTATCGCACGCCGAGATGGCGATGGACGAGCGGGGCAAGATCCTGGCGCTGAAGGTGAAGACGATCGCCAATGTCGGCGGCTACATGAACCTCTTCGCCTCCTGCGTGCCGACCTATCTCTACGCGACGCTGCTGTCGGGCCAGTACGACATCCCAGCGATCTACGCCGAGGTCGACGCGGTCTACACCAACACCGTCCCGGTCGACGCCTATCGCGGCGCCGGGCGGCCCGAGGCGACCTATCTGCTGGAGCGCACGGTGGAGATCGCGGCGCGCGAGATGGGCATCGATCCCGGCACCTTCCGCAAGCGCAACTTCGTCAAGTCGTTCCCGCACCAGACGCCGGTCATCATGTGCTACGACGCCGGCGACTACGCGGCCTCGCTGACCAAGGCGCAGGAGCTGATCGACTACAAGGGCTTCGGCAAGCGCCGGAAAGCCTCGGCCAAGGCCGGCAAGCTGCGCGGCATCGGCTTCTCGACCTAT